>NZ_JABWRZ020000001.1:1645993-1970192 GCF_014269185.2 Pseudomonas oryzicola | reverse complement strand
AAAGCCCCGCATCCTCTCGGATACGGGGCTTTACGGTTTCCACCCCTGGCGAGCACCCTGCGGCTTGTGGCCAGTGCTGCCCTCAGGTGTCGACTGTCAGGCCAGCGCCTCGCGCGGCTTGCCAAGCAAGCGGTCACACGCCACGGCGCCCACCAGGGTCACCACCGAAGGCACCAGCCAGGCCAGGCCCTGGTCGCTCAGCGGCAGGTGTGCCAGGAAGTCCGGCAACACGTGGGCAATGCTGCTGCCCTTGATCGCATCGACCATGCCGAACAGCAGCGACACCAGCATCACCGGCGCCAGGATGCGGGTCGGCGAGTTCCACAGGTCTTGCACGAAGCTCAGGCCGACCACCACGATGCAGGGCGGATAGATCGCGGTGAGTACCGGGATCGAGAACATGATCAGCTTGGTCAGGCCCAGGTTGGAAATCAGCAGCGAGAAGCCTGCCAGGATCACGACCAGAACACGGTACGACAGCGGCAGGATCTGGCTGAAGTACTCGGCACAGGCGCAGGTCAGGCCGACTGCAGTCACCAGGCAGGCCAGCGCGATCAGCACGGCGAGGAAGCCGCTGCCCAGCGAGCCGAAGGTGTGCTGCACATAGGCATGCAGCACCGCCGCGCCGTTGGTGGCACCCGCCGCGATCTCATGGCTGCCGGCGCCCAGGCGGAACAGGCTGACATAGACCAGGGCCAGGCCGACGCCGGCGATCAGGCCAGCGATGATGGCGTAACGGGTAATCAGTTTTGGCGACTCGACACCACGCGAGCGGATGGCGTTGACGATGACGATACCGAATACCAGGGCCCCCAGGGTGTCCATGGTCAGGTAGCCATCGGAGAAGCCCTTGGAGAACGCCGCGGCGGCATAGGCAGGCTGCGCTTCACCCATGGTGCCGGCAGGCAGCGCGAAAGCGGCGATGCCGAGCACAGCCAGGGCGATGATCTTCAGCGGTGCCAGGAAGCGGCCCACGGTGTCGAGCAACCTGCCCGGGTACATGGACACCGCCAGCACCACGAGGAAGTACACCAGGCTGTAGATGAACAGTGCCAGCGGGCTTTCGCCGGTCAGCGGTGCCACACCCACTTCGAACGACACGGTCGCGGTACGCGGAGTGGCGAACAGCGGGCCGACCGACAGGTAGCACACGACCGCCAGCAAGCCACCGAAGAACTTGCCGATCGGGCTGCTCAAGGCATCCATGCCACCGCCGACCTTGGCCAGGGCGACCACGGTGATGACCGGCAGGCCCACGGCGGTAACCAGGAAGCCCAGGGCAGCCATCCATACGTGCGGGCCAGACTGCAGGCCAACGATAGGCGGGAAGATGATGTTGCCCGCGCCCACGAAAAGCGCAAACGTCATAAAGCCAAGCGCCAGGATGTCCTGGCCTTTTAAAACTTTCATTTAAGGTAGTACCACACTGCTGAAATCGGGATTCGAGAAGGGATTTCCCCATGGGTTGGGGGAAATGCTGCCCGGCTTGATAAGCCAGACCCGTTTAGCGTGTCGTTCCCTTTTGGGGGACGGGCACAGAGTGAGCGCCTAGGGTAACTGTTTTGTCACTTAAACGCACTGGCACAGTGCTGCTTGTCCGATGTGCGTATGTGTTTGTCGTCTGTGCGATCGGGACAGCAGGAATTATCCTCGGACTCAAACATCCGTCTGTACGAAAATCCCTATCAGACCCATCGAAAAATCCAGGGAGCAGGTTTGCCCGTGATCAAGCGGGCAAAGGATACCCAGCCCCCCGGAAACGACAAAGGCCACCCGAAGGTGGCCTCTGTGCGCGTGGGGGGTGTAGCAGTATTACTTCTTGACTTCCCAGCCAGTCAGCTCGGCCAGGGCCTTGCCGATGTCAGCCAGGGAACGCACGGTCTTCACACCAGCGTCCTGCAGGGCGGCGAACTTCTCGTCCGCAGTGCCCTTGCCGCCGGAGATGATGGCGCCAGCGTGGCCCATGCGCTTGCCCGCAGGTGCGGTAACACCAGCGATGTAGGAAACCACAGGCTTGGTGACGTTGGCCTTGATGTAGGCCGCAGCTTCTTCTTCAGCCGAACCGCCGATCTCGCCGATCATGACGATCGCTTCGGTCTTCGGGTCTTCCTGGAACAGCTTCAGGATGTCGATGAAGTTGGAGCCCGGGATCGGGTCACCGCCGATGCCGACGCAGGTCGACTGGCCGAAGCCGGCGTCGGTGGTCTGCTTCACAGCTTCGTAGGTCAAGGTACCGGAACGCGAAACGATACCGACCTTGCCTGGCAGGTGGATGTGGCCTGGCATGATGCCGATCTTGCACTCGCCCGGGGTGATGACACCTGGGCAGTTAGGGCCGATCAGGGTCACGCCCAGCTCGTCGCACTTGACCTTGGCATCCAGCATGTCCAGGGTAGGAATGCCTTCGGTGATGCAGACGATCAGCTTGATGCCGCCGAAGGCTGCTTCCAGGATCGAGTCCTTGCAGAAAGGAGCCGGAACGTAGATGACCGAAGCGTCAGCGCCGGTAGCTTCCACAGCTTCTTTCACAGTGTTGAACACTGGCAGGCCCAGGTGGGTGGTGCCACCCTTGCCTGGGGTTACGCCGCCGACCATCTTGGTGCCGTAGGCGATGGCCTGTTCGGAGTGGAAAGTACCCTGCGAGCCGGTGAAGCCCTGGCAGATGACCTTGGTGTCTTTATTGATCAGGACGCTCATTACTTGCCCTCCGCAGCTTTGACAACTTGTTGAGCAGCGTCGGTCAGGCTGGTTGCCGCAATGATGTTCAAACCGCTTTCTGCCAGTACTTTAGCGCCCAGTTCGGCGTTGTTGCCTTCGAGGCGAACGACGACCGGAACCTTGACGCCGACTTCTTTCACTGCACCGATGATGCCTTCGGCAATCATGTCGCAGCGAACGATGCCGCCGAAGATGTTGACCAGAACGGCCGCGACATTGCTGTCGGACAGAATGATCTTGAACGCTTCGGTAACGCGCTCTTTGGTAGCACCACCACCAACGTCGAGGAAGTTGGCCGGCTTGCCGCCGTGCAGGTTGACGATGTCCATGGTACCCATGGCCAGGCCGGCACCGTTGACCATGCAGCCGATGTTGCCTTCGAGGGCAACGTAGTTCAGTTCGAACTTGGCAGCGTGGGCTTCACGGGCGTCGTCCTGCGACGGGTCGTGGAAGGTTTTCAGCTTCGGCTGACGGTACATGGCGTTTGCATCGATGTTGATCTTGGCATCGAGGCAGTGCAGGTCGCCATCGGCCTTGATCACCAGCGGGTTCACTTCCAGCAGCGCCAGGTCGTGATCCTTGAACAGCTTGGCCAGGCCTACGAAGATCTTGGCGAACTGTTGAACTTGCTTGCCTTCCAGACCCAGCTGGAACGCCAGTTCACGACCCTGGAACGGCTGCGCGCCGACCAGCGGATCGATAGTGGCCTTGAGGATCTTTTCAGGGGTTTCGTGAGCGACTTTCTCGATGTCCACGCCACCTTCGGTGGAAGCCATGAACACGATACGGCGGCTCGAACGATCGACTACAGCGCCCAGGTACAGCTCTTTGGCGATGTCAGTGCAGGATTCGACCAGAATCTTGGAGACGGGTTGACCGTTGGCATCGGTCTGGTAGGTAACCAGATTCTTGCCCAACCACTGTGCAGCGAACGCCTTGGCGTCTTCTTTGCTGCGAACCAGCTTGACGCCGCCCGCCTTGCCGC
This sequence comes from Pseudomonas oryzicola, assembly GCF_014269185.2. Classification (NCBI taxonomy): domain Bacteria; kingdom Pseudomonadati; phylum Pseudomonadota; class Gammaproteobacteria; order Pseudomonadales; family Pseudomonadaceae; genus Pseudomonas; species Pseudomonas oryzicola. The sequence goes on along the minus strand of NZ_JABWRZ020000001.1, from coordinate 1,966,489 downwards.
GACCACCCGCGTGAACCTGGGCTTTTACCACCCACTCGTTCCCGCCGATCTTGTCGCAGGCTTCTGCAGCTTGCTCAGGGGTATCGACAGCGAAACCCTTGGAAACTGGCAGGCCGTATTCAGCGAACAGCTGCTTACCCTGATACTCGTGAAGATTCATGCTTTTTACCGTCTTCGTTAGGTACTGCGCTTCGGCGCTGCGCCATTACTGGCGCCGCACCACCTGTGACCGTTGACCCCGGGTTTTCCCGTGTGATCCGGTCCGGCGGACTTTCCGCGGTGAGTCATGCACGCAAGACTCACGACGGGCAGCCCGCCGTGGTTTCTTATAATTAACGCTTCTTACGGTTGGCCACGTGAATGGCGCCGCCATTCACAGCCAGCGCTGCTTCATGCAACGCTTCGGACAGGGTCGGATGGCTGAAGACCATCATGCCCAGATCCTCGGCACTGGTGCCGAATTCCATTGCGATTGCGCCCTGCTGCACCAGTTCGGCAGCCGATGGGCCAATCACGTGTACACCCAGAACGCGGTCGGTCTTGGCATCGGCGATGACCTTGACGAAACCACCGGTGTCGTTGGCAGCCATCGCACGGCCGCTGGCCGCGAACGGGAAGGTGCCCACGTTAACCTCAACGCCCTCGGCCTTCAAGGCCTGTTCGGTCTTGCCGACCCACGCGATTTCCGGGTGGGTATAGATGACCGACGGGATCAGGTCGTAGTTCATCTGAGCCTTGTGGCCCTTGATGCGCTCGACCACCATGATGCCCTCTTCCGAGGCCTTGTGGGCCAGCATCATGCCGCGTACCACGTCGCCGATGGCGTAGACGCCCGGCACGCTGGTGGCGCAGTAGTCGTCGACGAAGATGTAGCCACGCTCGTCGATGGTCACGCCGCTGTCAGCAGCCAGCAGGTCGGTGGTCACCGGGCGACGGCCGACCGCGACGATCAGCTTGTCGAAGGTGATCTTCTGCTCGCCGTTGGCGTCGGTGTAGGTCACTTCGACTTCGTTGCCGTTGACTTTCGAGCCAGTGACGCGCGCGCCCAGCTTGATGTCCAGGCCTTGCTTGGTCAGGGTCTTCTGGGCTTCTTTCGACACGGCGGTGTCGGCAGCCATCAGGAAGGTGTCCAGCGCTTCCAGCACGGTGACTTCAGCACCCAGGCGCGCCCATACCGAGCCCAGCTCGAGGCCGATCACGCCAGCACCGATAACGCCCAGGCGCTTCGGCACGGCCTGGAATTCCAGGGCGCCGGTGGAGTCGACGATGACGTTCTGGTCGACCGGAGCCGGCGGAATGTCGATCGGGCGCGAGCCGGAAGCCAGGATCACGTTCTCGGCTTCGATGACTTCGGTGGTGCCATCAGCCTTGGTGACTTCGACCTTCTTGCCAGCCAGCAGCTTGCCGTGGCCCTGGATCGAGGTCACGCCGTTGGCCTTGAACAGGGTGGCAACGCCACCGGTCAGGTTCTTGACGATGCCAGCCTTGCGGCCAACCATCGCGGCGACGTCCATCTTCACTTCGCCAGTGGAGATACCGTGGACGTTGAAGCTCTCTTTGGCTTCCTTGTACTTCCAGGAGCTGTCCAGCAGCGCCTTGGAAGGAATGCAACCTACGTTCAGGCAGGTGCCGCCCAGGGCCAGCTTGCCCTCGGCGTCGGTGTATTTTTCGATACAGGCAGTCTTCAGACCAAGTTGTGCGGCCTTGATGGCAGCCACATAGCCGCCAGGACCTGCACCAATCACCACTACGTCGAATTTCTGGGTCATAAAAGATTCCTTTTTTCAGCTTCAAGCGACAAGCTGCAAGCCGCAAGGCCGGCAGGCTTCGAACTGAAGCCTGCCGCTTGCCGCTTGCAGCTGCGCGATTAGATGTCCAGCAGCAGGCGAGACGGGTCTTCCAGCAGGTTCTTGATGGTGACCAGGAAGGTTACCGCTTCCTTGCCGTCGATCAGGCGGTGATCGTACGACAGCGCCAGGTACATCATCGGGCGAATCACGACCTGGCCGTTGATGGCCATCGGGCGCTGGATGATGTTGTGCATGCCGAGGATGGCGGCCTGCGGCGGGTTGACGATCGGGGTCGACATCATCGAGCCGAAGGTACCACCGTTGGTGATGGTGAAGGTGCCGCCGGTCATCTCTTCGATGGCCAGCTTGCCGTCACGGGCCTTCTTGCCGAAGGTGGCGATGCCGTTCTCGATTTCCGCCAGGCTCATCGACTCGGCGTTACGCAGTACCGGTACCACCAGGCCACGGTCGCTGGACACGGCAACGCCGACGTCGGCGTAGCCATGGTAGACGATGTCGTTGCCATCGATCGAGGCGTTGACCGCCGGGAAGCGCTTCAGGGCTTCGGTAGCGGCCTTGACGAAGAACGACATGAAGCCCAGGCGCACGCCGTTGTGGGTTTTCTCGAACAGGTCCTTGTACTTCGAACGCAGGGCCATGACTTCGGTCATGTCGACTTCGTTGAAGGTGGTCAGCATGGCCATGCTCGACTGGGCTTCGACCAGACGCTCGGCGATCTTGGCACGCAGGCGGGTCATCGGCACGCGCTTCTCGGTGCGGTCGCCGGCGGCAACCACAACCGGGGCAGCAGCGGCAGCAGCAGCCGGCTTGGCCGCCGGAGCAGGGGCCGACTTCTTGTTGGCGACGGCAGCGACGACGTCTTCCTTGGTGATGCGACCACCTTTGCCGGTGCCGGAAACGCTGGCCAGGTCGATGCCGTTTTCTTCAGCCAGCTTGCGCGCGGCCGGGGCGGCAACCGGGTCTTCTTCGCCAGCGTCGGCAGCAGCGGCAGCCGGAGCAGCGGCGGCCGGAGCGGCAGCTGGAGCAGCGGCGGCAGCACCGCCCTCAACGATCGAACCCAGCACTTCGTCGGACAGGACGGTGTCGCCCTCACCCTTGACGATGGCGCCCAGTACGCCGTCGGCAGTAGCCAGTACTTCCAGGACGACCTTGTCGGTCTCGATGTCGACGATCAGCTCGTCACGCTTGACGGCATCGCCCGGCTGCTTGTGCCAGGTGGCAACGGTGCCATCGGCGACCGATTCCGGGAAGGTTGGGGCTTTGATCTCGATAGCCATTATCAGTGTTTCCTTAAATTCGGTTTCAGGTGCGCGAAGGCGTTAGACAGTGAAGGCGTCTTGCAGCAGTTTTTCCTGCTGTTCGGCGTGCTTCGAAGCGTAACCACAGGCTGGCGCGGCAGAAGCGTCGCGGCCGGCGTACTCCAGGACCAGTGCCTTGTTGTGGCGGCCCAGGATGCGGCGCATGTGGTGCTGGCTGCTGTACCAGGCGCCCTGGTTCATCGGCTCTTCCTGACACCAGACCGCATGCTTGAGGTTGGTGTAAGGCGCCAGGATTTCGACCAGGTCGTCCTCCGGGAACGGGTACAGCTGCTCGATACGCACGATGGCGATGTCTTCGCGGCCTTCGGCACGGCGTTTTTCCAGCAGGTCGTAGTAAACCTTGCCGCCGCACAGGATCAGGCGTTCGACCTTGGCCGGATCGAGGCTGTCGATTTCCGGGATCACGGTCTGGAACGAGCCTTCTGCCAGGTCCTCGAGGGTCGACACGGCCAGCTTGTGGCGCAGCAGCGACTTCGGCGTCAGGACGATCAGCGGCTTGCGCAGCGGACGGATGACCTGGCGACGCAGCAGATGGTAGATCTGCGCCGGGGTGGTCGGTACGCAGACCTGGATGTTGTGCTCGGCGCACAGCTGCAGGTAACGCTCCAGACGCGCGGAGGAGTGCTCCGGGCCCTGCCCTTCATAACCGTGTGGCAGCAGCATGGTCAGACCGCACAGGCGGCCCCACTTGTGCTCGCCGCTGGTGATGAACTGGTCGATCACCACTTGCGCACCGTTGGCGAAGTCGCCGAACTGGGCTTCCCAGATCACCAGCGCGTTCGGCGTGGTGGTCGAGTAGCCGTATTCGAAGGCCAGTACCGCTTCTTCCGACAGGAAGGAGTCGTACAGTTCGAACTGAGGCTGGCCCGGGAACAGGTTCTTCAGCGGTACGTAGGTGCTGGCGTCCTTCTGGTTGTGCAGCACCGCGTGACGGTGCGAGAAGGTGCCACGGCCGATGTCCTGGCCGGTCATGCGGATCGGGTGACCTTCGAACTGCAGGGTGGCGTAGGCCATGGTCTCTGCATAACCCCAGTTGATCGGCAAGCCACCGGCCTGCATCTTCTGGCGGTCTTCGTAGATCTTGGCGACCTGGCGCTGCACGACGAAGCCTTCCGGGATCTCCAGCAGCTTGGCCGACAGTTCCTGCAGGGTCTTGAGGTCGAAGCGGGTGTCGTGACGCGCGGTCCAGGCATGGCCCAGGTACGGACGCCAGTCGACGAACAGCTCGCGGTTCGGCTCCTTGACCAGGCTCTTCACCACGTGCAGGCCGTTGTCCAGCGCGCTGCGGTACTCGTCGACCTTGGCCTGGGCGCGTTCGGCATCGATGCGGCCGGCCTGGATCAGTGCATCGGCGTACAGCTCACGGGTGGTGCGCTGCTTGCTGATCTGCTGGTACATCAGCGGCTGGGTGCCGTTCGGCTCGTCGGCCTCGTTGTGGCCGCGACGACGGTAGCAGACCAGGTCGATGACCACGTCACGCTTGAACTGCATGCGGTAGTCGATGGCCAGCTGGGTCACGAACAGCACGGCTTCCGGGTCGTCGCCGTTGACGTGCAGGATCGGCGCCTGGATCATCTTGGCAACGTCGGTGGCGTACTCGGTGGAGCGCGCGTCCAGCGGGTTGCTGATGGTGAAACCGACCTGGTTGTTGATCACGATGTGCACGGTGCCGCCGGTCTTGAAACCGCGGGTCTGCGACATCTGGAAGGTTTCCATGACCACGCCCTGGCCGGCGAATGCGGCATCGCCGTGGATCGAGATCGGCAGCACCTTGTCGCCAACGGTGTCGTTGCGGCGGTCCTGACGGGCGCGCACCGAACCCTCGACCACGGGCGAGACGATTTCCAGGTGGGACGGGTTGAACGCCATGGCCAGGTGCACTTCGCCACCCGGGGTCATCACGTTCGAGGAGAAGCCCTGGTGGTACTTGACGTCACCGGAGCCCAGCTCGTTCATCTTCTTGCCTTCGAACTCGTCGAACAGCTCGCGCGGGTTCTTGCCGAAGGTGTTGACCAGAACGTTCAGGCGGCCACGGTGGGCCATGCCGATCACGACTTCCTTGGTGCCGTAGGAACCGGAGCGCTGGATCATTTCGTCCAGCATCGGGATCAGGCTTTCGCCGCCTTCGAGGCCGAAACGCTTGGTGCCCGGGTACTTGGTGCCGAGGTACTTCTCCAGGCCTTCACCGGCGGTCACGCGCTCGAGCAGGTGGGCCTGCACGTCGGCGGAAAACTCCGGACGGCCGCGCACGCTTTCCAGGCGCTGCTGGAACCAGCTGCGCTGTTCGGAGTCGACGATATGGGTGAACTCGGCGCCAATGGTGCGACAATATGTCTTCTGGAGCGCCTCGAAGATCTCGCGTAGGCTCGCCTCCTCTTTGCCGATGAACAGGTCGCCGGCACGGAAGGTCGTATCAAGATCGGCATTGGTCAAGCCGTAGTGATTGATCGACAGGTCTACAGGCGCAGGACGCTGCCACAACCCCAACGGGTCGAGCTTGGCAGCCTGATGGCCGCGCATACGATAGGCCTGGATCAGTCGCAGAACTTCAACCTGCTTCTTCTCGTGTTCACTGCTCACGCTCCCGGCAGATACCGGTTGGGCGCGGCGCTGGTTCTTTGCCAGCAGTACGAAATGGTCGCGGATTGTCGAGTGCGATACATCGGTAGCGGTGCTGCCGTCGGCGGGCAACTTCTGGAAGTAGGTGCGCCACTCTTCTGGCACAGCGTTAGGGTCGTGCAGGTAGAGCTCATAAAGCTCTTCCACATATGCAGCGTTACCACCTGAAAGGTGGGCGCTTTCCCACATGCGCTGCATCACGCTTTCTTGCATGCTTGGTCACCCTCGGTTAGGGGACTGATCGGCGAGAGCCACAGCAAACCTGGAAAAGTCCGAATACAGCGACTGAACCACGCCACTAGGATCCTGCTGATTTTCCGGGTACCAGCCCGGAAAGCCCCTGCTGGTCTCATATCTTCATAGGTAATGAACGCAGGCTTTGTGGGCCCTTGTTCGGGTTTTACCTCAGTGCGGGCTCACCACCCGCACCTCGGCTTACTGCAGGTACAACGCTTTGTATCAGGTGCCGCTTTGCAGCAGCATGTTACGTACGTGACCGATTGCCTTGGTCGGGTTCAGACCTTTAGGGCAAACGTTGACGCAGTTCATGATCCCACGGCAGCGGAATACGCTGAACGGGTCATCCAGGGACGCCAGGCGCTCCTGGGTCTTGGTGTCGCGGCTGTCGGCCAGGAAGCGATAGGCCTGCAGCAGTGCAGCGGGGCCCAGGAACTTGTCCGGGTTCCACCAGAACGACGGGCAGGAAGTCGAGCAGCAGGCACACAGGATGCACTCGTACAGACCGTCCAGCTTGTCGCGGTCTTCCGGCGACTGCAGGCGCTCGATAGCCGGCGCCGGCGTGTCGTTCTGCAGGAACGGCTTCACCTTCTCGTACTGCTTGTAGAAGATGCTCATATCGACGACCAGGTCACGAATGACCGGCAGACCCGGCAGCGGACGCAGGATCAGCTTGTTGCCCTTCACCACCGCCGACAGCGGGGTGATGCAGGCCAGGCCGTTCTTGCCGTTGATGTTCATGCCATCGGAACCGCAGACGCCTTCACGGCACGAACGACGGTAGGAGAACCCTTCGTCCTGCTCTTTGATCAGCGCCAGTACGTCCAGCACCATCAGGTCCTTGCCACCGGTATCGACCTGGAAGGTCTGCATTTTCGGCGCGGAATCGGTGTCCGGGTTGTAACGATAAACTTCGACTTGCAACATAGCGGCCACCCTCAGTAAGTCCGGACTTTTGGTTCGAAGGCTGGAACAGTCTTCGGCGCAAAGTTGACGCCACGCTTGGCGACGCGCTTCTCACCCGGGTAGTACAGGGTGTGGCACAGCCAGTTTTCGTCGTCACGGTCTTCGTAGTCTTCACGGGCGTGAGCGCCGCGGGACTCTTTACGGGCTTCGGCCGCGATGGCGGTAGCTTCGGCGACTTCCAGCAGGTTCTGCAGCTCCAGTGCCTCGATACGCGCGGTGTTGAAGGCCTTGGACTTGTCATTGATCTTGACGTTGGCGATACGGTCACGCAGACCGGCCAGCTGCTCGATACCCTTCTGCATGTATTCGCCAGTACGGAATACACCGAAGTAGTTCTGCATGCAGCTCTGCAGCTCGCGCTTCAGGCTGGCAACGTCTTCACCAGTGGTGCGCTCGTTCAGCTTGTTCAGGCGGTTCAGGGCAACATCGACGTCGGTGTCGCTGGCGTCGCGGTATTCCACGCCTTCGGTCAGCGCCTTTTCCAGGTGCAGGCCGGCAGCACGGCCGAACACCACCAGGTCGAGCAGCGAGTTGCCGCCCAGGCGGTTGGCACCGTGCACCGATACGCACGCCACTTCACCTACGGCGAACAGGCCTGGGATGATCTGGTCGTTGCCTTCGGCGTCCATGGTGATGGCCTGGCCGTGAATGTTGGTGGCAACGCCGCCCATCATGTAGTGGCAGGTCGGGATGACCGGTACCGGCGCGACCACAGGGTCGACGTGGGCGAAGGTCTTGGACAGTTCGCAGATACCTGGCAGGCGGCTGTGCAGCACCTCCTCGCCCAGGTGGTCCAGCTTCAGCAGTACATGGTCCTTGTTCGGGCCCACGCCGTTGCCGGCGATGATTTCCTTGACCATGGAACGGGCGACCACGTCGCGGCCGGCCAGGTCTTTGGCGTTCGGCGCGTAACGCTCCATGAAGCGCTCGCCGTGGGCGTTGATCAGGTAGCCACCTTCACCGCGGCAACCTTCGGTGACCAGTACGCCGGCGCCGGCGATGCCGGTCGGGTGGAACTGCCACATTTCGATGTCCTGCACCGGTACACCGGCACGCAGAGCCATGCCCACGCCGTCACCGGTGTTGATCAGGGCGTTGGTGGTGGAGGCGTAGATACGGCCGGCACCGCCAGTGGCCAGTACGGTGGCCTTGGACTTGATGTACAGGGTTTCGCCGGTTTCGATGCAGATTGCGATCACACCCACGAATGCGCCATCCTGGTTCTTCACCAGGTCTACGGCGTAGTACTCGTTGAGGAAGGTGGTGCCGGCTTTCAGGTTGCCCTGGTACAGGGTGTGCAGCAGCGCGTGACCGGTACGGTCGGAAGCGGCGCAGGTACGGGCGGCCTGGCCACCTTTACCGAAGTCCTTGGACTGGCCACCGAACGGACGCTGGTAGATACGACCGGTTTCGGTACGCGAGAACGGCAGGCCCATGTGGTCCAGCTCGAAGACCGCAGCCGGGCCTTCCTGACACATGTATTCGATAGCGTCCTGGTCACCGATGTAGTCGGAGCCCTTGACGGTATCGTACATGTGCCAGCGCCAGTCGTCGTTCGGGTCGGCCGAAGCGATGGCGCAGGTGATGCCGCCCTGGGCGGATACAGTGTGCGAACGGGTCGGGAAGACCTTGGTGACCACGGCAGTCTTGTGGCCGCCTTGAGCCAGCTGCAGCGCAGCGCGCATGCCGGCACCGCCGCCACCGATGATGATGGCGTCGAAAGAAATGGTTGGAATGCTAGCCATGGATCAGATACCCCAGAGAATCTGCACACCCCAGACGAAGTAAGCGAACATCGCAACGCCGCATACCGCCTGGAACAGGAAACGAATCGCAGTTGCCGACTTGCCGAACGACATTGGCGTCAGGTAGTCGGTCGCAATGGTCCACATGCCGACCCAGGCGTGAGCGCCCAGGGCAACGAGGGCCAGCAGACTGAAGATCCGCATCGCGTTGTTGGAGAACAGACCATGCCACTGGGTGTAGTCGATGCCTGGGTGGGCGACCACGTAGCCGATCAGGAAGAGGAAGTAAGCCGCGAGAACGACCGCAGAGACGCGCTGCGCCATCCAGTCATAGAGACCCGAACGCGACAGGTTCGTGACATTGGTTACCATACCCAAACTCCCACCAGAACGATCAGCACCACGGAGATGACGATCACGATTTTCGAGCCCAGCTTGCCGCCTTCCAGCGTCTCACCGATACCCATGTCCATGATCAGGTGACGCACACCTGCCACGAGGTGATAAAGCAGGGCGGACAGCAGGCCCCAGGTCACGAACTTGGCCAGCGGGCTGGTCAGACACGCCTTCACCTCACCGAAGCCTTCCTCGGAACCCAGCGACTTGCCCAGTGCATAAAGCATGATGGCAAGGCCGAGGAACAGGATGACGCCGGAGATACGGTGCAGGATGGACGTGTACGCAGTGACGGGGAGCTTGATGGTCCTTAGGTCTAGGTTTACAGGTCGTTGGCTTTTCACGGCTTTTTTCACACTGAAGAGCCCCTAGCGAATCAGGGCAAAGTTGTTGGTAAGTGTACTGGTCAGGTACCCACCACCCAGGGAACGGCGACCCCCAGCAGTTCGGGCTTGCAAGCCCCTGGCGGTCGGGTTGCGAGTATAGACAGTTAGGCTGCTTATGACAACGTGACGGGGTAGCCCAAATAGCGCATTGCCTTTAATGGACAAAAGGCGTAAATGGGCGAGAATTTCGCGAAAAACCAGGCCTCAATGCCTGTTTCAACAAGCCTTTAGGCAAATTGACATCTGAATTTATCCCTCTATAGTGGTGCGGGCCCTGCGTGGGGGGTCTGTCTGATGATTTCAAGCATTAATAGGAGGCCACATGGCTGACAAAAAAGCGCAGTTGGTCATCGAGGGCGCTGCCCCCGTCGAGCTGCCCATTTTAACCGGCACCGTTGGTCCTGATGTAATCGACGTCCGCGGGTTGGGGGCCACTGGTCACTTCACCTTCGACCCTGGTTTCATGGCGACTGCCTCGTGCGAGTCGAAGATCACCTACATTGACGGCGACAAGGGTATCCTGCTGCACCGCGGCTACCCGATCGAGCAGCTCGCCGAAAAGTCCGACTATCTCGAAACCTGCTACCTGCTGCTCAACGGCGAACTGCCGAATGCCGAGCAGAAGGCCCAGTTCGTCAGCACCGTGAAGAACCACACCATGGTTCACGAGCAGCTGAAGTCGTTCTTCAACGGCTTCCGCCGCGATGCCCACCCGATGGCGGTAATGTGCGGCGTGGTCGGCGCCCTGTCGGCGTTCTATCACGACTCCCTGGACATCAATAACCCGCAGCACCGCGAGATTTCCGCGGTACGCCTGGTCGCCAAGATGCCGACCCTGGCCGCGATGGTTTACAAGTACTCCATGGGCCAGCCGATGATGTACCCGCGCAACGACCTGTCGTACGCGGAAAACTTCCTGCACATGATGTTCAACACCCCGTGCGAGATCAAACCGATCAGCCCGGTGCTGGCCAAGGCGATGGACCGGATCTTCATCCTCCACGCCGACCATGAGCAGAACGCCTCCACTTCCACCGTGCGCCTGGCCGGTTCGTCGGGTGCCAACCCGTTCGCCTGTATCGCCGCCGGTATCGCCGCACTGTGGGGCCCGGCCCACGGCGGTGCCAACGAAGCGGTACTGACCATGCTCGATGAAATCGGCGATGTCTCGAACATCGACAAGTTCATCGCCAAGGCCAAGGACAAGAACGACCCGTTCAAGCTCATGGGCTTCGGTCACCGCGTGTACAAGAACCGCGACCCGCGTGCCACCGTGATGAAACAGACCTGCGACGAAGTACTGCGCGAGCTGGGCATCAAGAACGACCCGCAGCTGGAACTGGCCATGCGCCTGGAAGAGATCGCCCTGACCGATCCGTACTTCATCGAGCGCTCGCTGTACCCGAACGTCGACTTCTACTCGGGGATCATCCTCAAGGCGATCGGCATTCCGACCAGCATGTTCACCGTGATCTTCGCTCTGGCACGTACCGTGGGCTGGATCTCGCACTGGAAAGAAATGCTCTCCAGCCCGTACAAGATCGGCCGCCCGCGCCAGCTGTACACCGGCGAACAGAAGCGCGACATCGTTGCGCTGCAGGACCGCAAGTAAGCTTCCTTGGCCGAACGCAAAAAGGCTGCCCTCGGGCAGCCTTTTCTATTCATCTGTGCCGGCCTCTTCGCGGGTAAACCCGCTCCCACAGGGACCCCAGAGGCCCGGAAGATTGCGGGATACCTGTGGGAGCGGGTTTACCCGCGAAGAGACCGGCACAAGTGACACAATGCCTCAGTTTTTCTCGGCCCGCTCACGCAACGCTTTCAGGGTATTGAACGGCGCATCGACCACGAACTTGTTGGCCACCATCGCCGGCACGCTACCACCCGGCTCGGTGTGCACCTGATAAGTCACTTCCGTGCTATCCCCTTTGGGCACCAGCTTCCAGAAGCCTTCGACCTTCGCTACGCGCACAAAGCCTTTCTCTTCCGGGATGTAGGTCGGCTCTTCCTTCAGGTTGCGCACCAGGCTGCCATCTGCCTCCTTCACCGTGGTCACATGCAGCACCGAGTCACGCGGGGTTACCGGCCATGGCGTATTGAACTGGGTATAGGTCCAGAGCTGGCCACCCTCCTGCTTGAGCAGCTTCTGCATCTTGCATTCGTGGATCCACGCGCAGGCCCCGACCACATCCTCCTGCAGCGCCTGCACCTTCGCCAGCGGCGCCTTGATCAGGGTAACGCCCTGGTACGCCTTGTATTTGGAACCGGCCACTTCACTGAGCGATACCTTGATCCCCTCCTCGTCCTTGGCCACCTGCCAGTTCTCGGCCCAGGCCGCAGGGGACAGCAGAACACCCAGGCCACACAGCAGTGCAATACGCTTGAACGATCTCATCATGTTTATCCTTGTTGTCGACGATCCAGCCTTCACGCCGCCGTCATCTGCTCCCACCAGCCAAGAATCCTGATCGCCTCGTCACGGTCATTGCCGCACACCTCGACATCCGCCTGGAAACCGCCACACACTGCGGGCCGCTCGGGCTTGCCGAACAGATCACAGAGGTTGTCGACGGTCAGGTGCAGGCAGCGCTCGCCGGCCGGCTTGCCATTCGGCATGCGCGGCATCGCAGAGCTGATGGACGGGGCAATGCAGCAGGCACCACAACCCTCACGGCATTTCATGGCTATTGACCAAAATCAGGACTCCCTGGAACAAAACGGGACGAGCGTCCCTGGATAGTAACCCCTCAAACAGGCGTTTGAAATTGCTGGCATGATGAAATCTGCCATGACCCAGCAGTCAGTTTGGCAGCTACTGACGGTACTCGAAATCAATGGCAGCCCCTTCCACTTCGCGACGGCTGTCATTGCGCAGCTGCAGCTGCATCTCGTTGTTGATCAACCGACCATTAAGCTGGAACGGGCTGTCGTCGGTCTCCGGCTTTTCCGTGAACAGCGGCGGCAGCAAGGGCTGGCGTCGCTGGGTCGGTGAAGGGCTACCCACCTCCGGCTGCAGCTTGTCGACCATATCGGCCGGCAGACTGAGGTCGAGCCTGGCCTTGGGCAGCGGCTTGGCAACGGCGTTGCTCACTGGCTTGCCGGCCGGCCTGGCCTTGCTGGTGACGGCCTTCTTTGCCACTGGCTTCTGCACGGGCCTGGCCTGCGCCTTGTGCGCGGGTTTGCCCTGGGCCGCCTGCGCCTGGCTTGCCGGCTGCGCAGCCTGGCCTGCACCAAGGTAGCAGAGCGGAGCAAGGCACAAGATCAAGGCAAAACGGCGCAAAGCATTCATGGCAAATGGACAGACTGGCAGGAAAAGTGCGTATGCTCCCTGTTCGGCAGGCGCGTGGCAAGCCTACAAAAGCGCGGCCGCCGGCTCACGACACAACTGCTGGGCCAGCAGGCCAAGGGTAATCACCGCGCGCTCGGCTTCCTTGTTCCACGGAATGCCGCAATTAAGGCGGATACAGTGGTTGAACTGTTCGGTATTACTGAAAATCAGCCCCGGTGCGATGCTGATACCCTGCTCCAGCGCGCGTACATGCAGCTCCTGGGTATTGACCCGCCCTGGCAGGCTCACCCACAGGATAAACCCGCCCGTCGGCCGCGTCATCTGGGTGCCCTCGGGGAAGTGTTGCTGCACCGCCAACTGGTAGGCACTGAGGTTCTTGCGGTACTCCTGGCGGATGTAACGCAGGTGGCGGTCGTAACCGCCATTCTCCAGGTAGGCCGCCACCCCCATCTGCGTCACACTGCACGCCGAGTGGGTGGTGAAGGTTTGCAGGCGCTGGATTTCGTCCTGATAGCGCCCGGCGATCATCCAGCCAACGCGCACCCCTGGGGACAAGGTCTTGGAAAAGCTCGAACAGTAGATCACCCGGTCCAACCGGTCGAACGCCTTCAGCGCCTTGGTCTTGCCCTGCTCGAACATCAACTCGCCGTAAATGTCGTCCTCGACGATCTGGATATCGAAATCCGATGCCAGGCGCAGCAACTGCTTCTGCCGCTCTTCCGGCACAGTGCCGCCCAGTGGGTTGCTCAGCCGTGCCGTGAGTACCAGCGCCTTGATCGACCACTGGTTGGCCGCCAGTTGCAAAGCCTCGAGACTGATGCCGGTGGACGGGTCGCTGGGGATCTCGATCACCTTCAGGCCCAACAGATCAGCCAGTTGCAGCAGGCCGTAATAGGTGGGCGACTCGGCGGCGATCAGGTCGCCGGGGCGGGTCAGCACGCGCAACGACATCTGTAGCGCATCGACGCACCCATGGGTCACGATCACTTCACGCGGGTCGACCAGCACGCCAGCATCGCGCATGCGAATTGCGATTTGCCGGCGCAGCGGCTCGAAACCGGGGCTGAACATGTAGCTGAAGGCACGTGGGCTGTGAAAGCGTGTCACCTTGGCGAGCTGCTGATGCAAGGCACGCACCGGCAGGTAATCGACATGCGGCACGGCGGCACCGAACGCGAACACACCATCGCGGCGCGCCTCGGCCAGTACTTGCTGGATGATGCTGGCGCGGGTCACCAGGCCGGGGCGCTCCACGCGGGCAATGTCCGGCGTCTGCGCGGTCAGGGCCGGGGTCTGGTGCACGTAGTAGCCGGACTGCGGCCGCGCACGGATCAACCCCTGGTCTTCGAGGTTGGCATAGGCCTGCAGCACCGTGGCATGGCTGACGTTGAGCTGGGCGCTCATCTTGCGCACCGAAGGTACACGCTCGCCTGGCTGGTAGACACCGCGACGGATGTCATCGGCCAGTTGCTGGGCGATACGCTGGTACAGCAGCAGGTTGGTCATGGCTGGCTCTCGACGCGCGGACGGACTCGTTGTTCTTGTGTCGCTCACTGAGGGTAGAGAATACCGTAACAGTTGCAAAGTGTACTGGGACAGATCGCAGGATAGTCAACAATACAGTTGCATGACAGTGATAAAACACAGAAATCCGAGGGTGTCGACGAAAAGCCGAGGCTGCTTTGCAGCCCATCGTCGACAAGCCAGCCCCCACAGGAATTGCACAGGGATCGAACTCTGTACAACTCCTTGGGGGCTGGCTTGCCGGCGATGGGCCGCAAAGCGCCCCCCTTCACACGATTCAGCGCGCTGGCGCGAGCCTGCCCTTGTCATCGGAGAACACGATCTCCACCCGGCGGTTCTGCGCCCTGCCCCGCTCCGAGGCATTGGCCTCGATCGGGTACTGGTCGCCATACCCCTCGACCTGCAGGCGCTTCTCGTCGATACCCAGGTCGACCAGCATGTCAGCCACGGCCTGCGCCCGGTCACGCGACAGCTTCAGGTTGTCCTCGGCAGTGCCGGTGCTGTCGGTATAGCCTTCGATCCGTACCACCCGGCGTGGGTTGAGCTGAAGGAACTGCACCAGCTTGAGCACGGTGCGGCTGGCCGAGTTCTTCAGGTCGGCACGGCCAGTGTCGAACAGCACATCCCCCAAGGTCATCACCAGGCCGCGATCGGTCTGCTCCGAGGCCAGCGCGGCGATCTGCGACTCGATCCACTTGCCCTGCTGCTGCACACTGGCCAGCTTGGCCTCACGCAGGGCCAGTTGCAGGCGCTGGCGCTCCAGGTCGAGCTTGGCCTGGCGCTCCTGGTTCAGCGCCAGCTTGGCATGCTCGCTGGCAATCTCGCTGTAGCGCTGGCTGAGATAGGCGTAATGGCGCACGTCGGCACCGGTGCCAATGTAGCTGGACAGGCGCTCGGCACGGGCCAGCGACTCACCTGCGCGAATCACGTCACGCGGGGCACTGCGCAGCACATCGGAGTCATCCTTGACCTTCTGGAAGGCAGCGCTGGCATCACCCAGCGCTGCACTGCTGCGCTGGCTGGCGCAACCTTGCAAACCTACCGCCAACGCCAGCACTGCCAGCGCCGCCAATGGTGTACGGCGGATCATGGCTGCACCTCCAGCTGCTTGCGCAGGCGCTTGACCCGGGACTGCAGCAACTGCAACTGCTCTTCACTCTTCTGGTTCAGCACCTGGGCTTCGGCCAGGCGCGCATCCAGCTCGGCCTGTTCGGCCCGCATGCGCGCATCGCGGTAATCTTCGGTGAGCATGTTGGCCTTGGCCCGGGCCAGTTTGTCTTCGGCCAGCTTGAGCGCTTCGACCTGCTCGGTAGCCCCGACGGCCCTGGCCTGCTCCAGTGCCTGCTCGGAAATGCGCATCTGCTCGACAGGGGCCGGATCGTTGGCGCAGCCAGCCAGGCCGAATACGGCCAGGGCAAGGATTAGTGGTTGGGTTCTCACGCAATCTTCCTAGTTTTTGGGGGCGTCCGACGGCACTTGCAGTTGCGCTTTCCAGCGCTCGACATTGCGCTGCAGCGCGGCCTCGGACGCACCGGAGATCGGCAATTCTGTCAGTTTTTTTGCCAATTGCCCACGCAGCCAGCTGTCATTGCAGGCGGAATTATGCGACACGGCCAAATACAGCCCCGGCCGATCCACCGGCATGCCTCGAGCAATCAACTGGTTGCTCATGCCCAGGCTCTGGACCATCGCCATGCCCGCATAGCGGCCCGCGAGTACATAGTCGACCTGACCAAGCACCAGTTTCTGGAATGCCTGGGTCAGGTTCTGCGCTGGCACCAGCTTCAGCTGCGTCTTGACGAAAGCGCTGAAGGCCGGTGTCAGCCGTGCATGCTCGGACAAACTGCCCTGGTACCTGGCCAGGTCCGCCGGGCCATCGAAGGCCAGCCCGGCATCGTGACGGGTCCACACCAGGTACTCGTTGAGCTGCAGAGGTGGGTGAATGTAGTCGAGCGCGGTCAGTTGCTCCACCTGCATGGGGGTGTCGAGCAACAGGTCCATGCGCCCGCTGCGCACTTCTTCCAGCGCCTGGTCACGACGGCCGGCACTTAGCACCTCCAGCTTCAGCCCCAACTCGCCGGCGGCCTGGCGCAGGAGGTCGACATTGGCACCGATCAGGTGCTTCGGGTCGTTCGGGTCTTGCCATGAATAGGGCGGCGCATCGGGGCTGCCAGTGGCTACCAGGCGCTCACACTTGCCTGCCGCCATGGCCAGCGGCGACAGCAACACCGCCATGCATGCCAGCACCCTGCCCGTTCCGCGCAACGTCATCCCTCACTCCTCAGCCCATGAAAAAACCCGGCCCTCGAAACGAGGGCCGGGTTCTTTATAAGTGAAGCAGGCGGATCAGACCAGCTTTTCCAGCTCCGGAACTGCTTCGAACAGGTCGGCGACCAGGCCGTAGTCGGCAACCTGGAAGATCGGCGCTTCCTCGTCCTTGTTGATCGCCACGATCACCTTGGAGTCCTTCATGCCGGCCAGGTGCTGGATCGCACCGGAGATACCAACGGCGATGTACAGCTGTGGCGCAACGATCTTGCCGGTCTGGCCAACCTGCATGTCGTTTGGCACAAAGCCGGCATCGACGGCGGCGCGCGAAGCGCCGACGGCAGCACCGAGCTTGTCGGCCAGGCTGTACAGGTGCTTGAAGTTGTCACCGTTGCCCATGCCACGGCCACCGGAAACGACGATCTTGGCAGCGGTCAGTTCCGGGCGGTCGGACTTGGCCAGCTCTTCGCCAACGAAGGCCGAGATGCCGGCGTTGTGTGCCGCGCCAACCGCTTCAACGGCAGCCGAACCACCTTCGCCAGCCACGGCGTCGAAGCCGGTGGTACGTACGGTGATGACCTTGATGGCTGCGCTCGACTGCACGGTGGCAATGGCGTTACCGGCATAGATCGGGCGCTTGAAGGTATCGGCGGACTCCACCGAGATGATCTCGGAGATCTGGTCCACGTCCAGCAGCGCGGCAACGCGCGGCAGGATGTTCTTGCCGTTGGTGGTGGCCGGGGCCAGCACGTGGCTGTAGCCTTTGGCCAGTTCGACGATCAGCGGCGCGACGTTTTCCGGCAGGACGTGTGCATAGGCTGCGTTGTCGGCAGCCAGCACCTTGGCCACGCCAGCGATCTTGGCAGCAGACTCGGCAACGCCGCCCACGTTCTGGCCAGCGACCAGCACATGGATATCACCACCGATCTTGGCGGCAGCGGCAACAGTGTTCAGGGTGGCCGGGGCTACGGCACCGTTTTCGTATTCAGCGACAACCAGGATAGTCATTTAGATTACCTTCGCTTCGTTCTTCAGCTTCTCGACCAGTTCGGCCACCGATTTGACCTTGATACCGGCGCTGCGGGCAGCCGGGGCTTCAACCTTCAGGGTCTTGTTGGTGGAGGCGAGGGAAACGCCCAGCGCGTCTGGAGTGACGGTTTCCAGCGGCTTCTTCTTGGCCTTCATGATGTTCGGCAGCGACGCGTAACGTGGCTCGTTCAGGCGCAGGTCGGTGGTGACGATGGCCGGCAGATTCAGGGCCACGGTCTGCAGGCCGCCGTCGATTTCACGGGTGACGTTCAGCTTGTCGCCAGCCACTTCCACCTTGGAGGCGAAGGTGCCCTGGGCAAAGCCGGTCAACGCCGCCAGCATCTGGCCGGTCTGGTTGTTGTCGCTGTCGATGGCCTGCTTGCCGAGGATGACCAGTTGCGGCTGCTCCTTGTCGACAACGGCTTTCAGCGCCTTGGCCACGGCCAGGGAATTCAGTTCGTCGGCAGCTTCGACCAGGATGGCGCGGTCGGCCCCCAGGGCCAGGGCGGTACGCAGTTGTTCCTGGGCAGTGGCCGGGCCGACGGAGACCACGACGATCTCGCTGGCAACGCCCTTTTCTTTCAGGCGCACGGCTTCTTCCACGGCGATTTCGCAGAAGGGGTTCATGGACATCTTGACGTTAGCAAGGTCGACGCCGGAGTTGTCCGCCTTGACGCGAACCTTGACGTTGTAGTCGACCACTCGTTTGACAGCTACAAGAACCTTCATGGATTCCTCGTTACTCTCCGGTGAATAGATAGTCGCCTGGGGTCATTGCCCGGCGATGCGCGTGGGTACAAGGGCACCTCTAAAAACGTACCGGGAGGCAGTAACTTGAGAGTGACCGAACAGTCTTGTCCGGACGCTTGCGTCAAATACTCACGGGTCATTTCCTGTCGTGGCGTGTAAACTCCACTACAAACCGGCCGGAGGCCGCAGAACCCTGCTCCACAGCTGGTCTTTAGAGGTGTACCTGCGCCCGGCTGCAAGCCTACGGCGAACGTAAAACCGCTCGTATCTTGACCGTAACACCCAATCCGGTCAATACGGCAAATGGGTCATCCTCCAGCCGCGTTCCTGCGATTTTACTGGCCTGCGGCAAATTCAAACAAACGTTTGTATTGGACCCGCCAAGTGGTGTAGATATAATGCGCGGCCAAGACAAAACGGTGTAGTTCGTCATTTGCCCAGCTACAGTTCCGCCGTTGCGTAGAACCGCTGCGAATGCCCCCGCGCACCCATAAGACCAAGCAACAGCACGAGCCTTGATGAGTAGGAGAGAACCAGTGGAACGCGAGTACATGGAATTCGACGTGGTCATCGTCGGCGCCGGCCCGGCAGGCCTGTCAGCCGCCTGCCGCCTGAAGCAGAAGGCCGCCGAAGCCGGTAGCGAAATCAGCGTCTGCGTGGTGGAAAAAGGCTCTGAAGTCGGCGCCCATATCCTCTCTGGCGCGGTGTTCGAGCCCCGTGCCCTGAACGAGCTGTTCCCCGACTGGAAAGCCCTCGGCGCACCACTGAATACCGAAGTGAAGCGCGACGACATCTACGTGCTCAAGGATGCCGGCAGCTCGACCAAGGTGCCTGACCTGTTCGTGCCCAAGACCATGCACAACCAGGGCAACTACATCATCTCCCTGGGCAACCTGTGCCGCTGGCTGGCCCAGCAGGCGGAGAACCTGGGCGTGGAAATCTACCCGGGCTTCGCTGCCCAGGAAGCCCTGTTCGATGACAACGGCGTAGTCCGCGGCATCATCACCGGTGACCTCGGCGTCGACCGCGAAGGCAACCCGAAAGACGGCCTGTACACCCCGGGCATGGAACTGCGCGCCAAGTACACCCTGTTTGCCGAAGGCTGCCGTGGCCACATCGGCAAGCAACTGATCAAGCGCTTCAACCTCGACAGTGAAGCCGACGTCCAGCACTACGGCATCGGCCTGAAGGAAATCTGGGAAATCGACCCGGCCAGGCACGAACAGGGCCTGGTGGTGCACACCGCCGGCTGGCCGCTGGATGTAATGGCCAAGGACAACACCGGTGGTTCGTTCCTTTATCACCTGGAAAACAACCAGGTAGTCGTCGGCCTGATCGTCGACCTGTCCTACGCCAACCCGTACCTTTCGCCGTTCGATGAATTCCAGCGCCTGAAGCACCACCCGGTGATCAGCCAGTACCTCGAAGGCGGCAAGCGGATCAGCTACGGCGCTCGCGCCCTGGCCAAGGGCGGTATCAACTCGCTACCGAAGATGGTCTTCAACGGCGGCGCCCTGATCGGCTGCGACCTTGGCACCATGAACGTAGCCAAGATCAAGGGCAGCCACACCGCGATGAAGTCCGGCATGCTGGCCGCCGAAGCAGTGGCCGATGCATTGATCGCCGGCAGCGAAGGCGGTGACCAGTTGAACGGCTATGTCAGCGCCTTCAAGGCCAGCTGGCTTTACGAAGAACTGTTCGCCAGCCGCAACTTCGGCCCGGCCATGCACAAGTTCGGCCCGCTGCTGGGCGCAGCATTCAACTATGTGGACCAGAACTGGTTCGGTGGCAAGCTGCCGTTCACCCTGCACGACACCAAGCCGGACTACGCCTGCCTGAAGCTGGCGGCCGATGCGCAGAAGATCGACTACCCGAAACCGGACGGCAAACTCAGCTTCGACAAGCTCAGCTCGGTATTCCTCTCCAGCACCAACCACGAAGAGGAGCAACCCTGCCACCTGAAGCTGACCGACCCGAACATCCCGATCGCCAGCAACCTGCCGCTGTACGACGAGCCGGCGCAGCGCTATTGCCCGGCCGGGGTGTACGAAGTGGTCAGCCAGGAAGACGGCAGCAAGCGCTTCCAGATCAACGCGCAGAACTGCGTACACTGCAAGACCTGCGACATCAAGGACCCGGCCCAGAACATCACCTGGGTCACCCCTGAAGGCGCTGGTGGGCCGAACTACCCGAACATGTAACCCCCTGCCCTTGCGGTAATGAAAAGCCCCCGGTTTTCACGAACCGGGGGCTTTCTGTTTTGCCGCTGACAGCCTCGTCGCCGGCTAGCCAGTACAGCAACAAAGCTATTTGTCCGCACACAGGATCGGCATCGGCTCCGCTGCAAACGCCAGCGACTCACGCCGCCCGAAGTACAACGCCGTCAACAACCCCACCGCGCCCATGATCAGGCAAAACCCGGCGCACACCCAAGGGCTCCACGGCATCAATGCAATCAGCGCCAGCGGCGTGGTACTGGCCCACAGCGCATAGGCCACGTTGTAAGTGAAGGAAATACCCGACACACGGATCTCGGCCGGGAACAACCCGACCATCACCGACGGCACCACTCCCACCACGCCACAGCACAGGCCGGCCAGCGCATAGGCCAGCCAGGTCATGCCCCACTGCCCCACCAGGCTGGCGTACAACACGCCGATGCCCAGCGGCAGCAGCAGGCTGTAGAACATCAGCGCGCGCCAGGGGCCGACGCGGTCGACCAGCAGACCGGCCAGCACGCAGCCGATGTTGAGGAACACAATGCCGATGCTGCTCAAGGCAAAGGTATGCCCGGCTGTCATGCCAAAGCGTTGCTGCATCACCGTCGGTGTAATCACCACCAGCACCACCACGGCGGAGGTCAGCACACAAGTCAGCAGCGCCGCCGGGATCAACGCCCGGCGATGTTCGCCCAGCACCCGCCGCAGCGGAAAGCTCACCGGCTGCGCCTGGCGCGCGCGCAGGGCGAGGAACACCGGGGTTTCGCTGAGCCAGCGGCGCAGCCACACGCCGATCACACCAAACACCCCACCCAGCAGGAACGGGTAGCGCCAGGCGTAATCGAGAATTTCCTGCGCGGTGAACAGCTGCGCGAGCAGGGTCGCAGTCAGTGCCCCCAGCAGGTAGCCGAAGGTCAGCCCGGCCTGCAGGAAGCCCAAAGCGTATCCGCGCCGGCCAGCGGGTGCGTGCTCGGCGACGAAGGTCCAGGCGCTGGGCACCTCGCCGCCTACTGCCGCGCCTTGCAGTATACGCAGGGCCAGCAGGATCAGCGGCGCGGCATAGCCAATGTCGGCGTAGGTCGGCATCACGCCGATCAGCAGGCAAGGCAGGGCCATCATCAGGATGCTCAGGCTGAAGACCCGCTTGCGCCCAAGATGGTCCGCGAAGTGCGCCATCAGGATGCCACCCAGCGGCCGCGCCAGGTAGCCGGTGACGAAAATCCCGAAGCTTTGCAGCAGGCGCAGCCATTCGGGCATTTCAGGCGGGAAGAACAGCTGGCTGAGGGTGAGCGCAAAGAACACGAAAATGATGAAATCGTAGATTTCGAGCGCGCCGCCCAACGCCGCCAGGCCCAGGGTCCGGTGATCGCCGCGGCTGAACCGGGGCGGGTAAGCGGTATCGTTGGCAGTCATGGCAGGGTCCGCGAAAGTCGGCAAAGGGCAAGAGGATAGCAAATCGCTGCCCCCTTGCCCCGCCTGCGGCAACGCTAGCGGCTGAACACCGTGTAGGAGAAGTTGGCACGCCCCAGGGACCGCCCCGGTGCCGCTGGCAGGGAGCCCGGCAGCGGCAGCTTGCCGACCTGCAGCGGCGTATCGATGATCGCCATGAACGCCTCCAGCGCATCGTTATCGGGCACCTGCGGCAGGCTCAGGCTGACGGCCTGGCGCTCGGTATGTGGCACCGACGGCACGGCCACCTGGGTGGTGTGATACAGCAGGGCGTGCTGGATCTGCGGGCTGACGCGGCAGAAGCGTTCCAGATCAACTCCGGCATGGCTGGCCAGTTCGATATTGCCCAGCAGCAGGTGAAAAGGCTGCAGAGCACACAGCACCAGGCGCTGCAGCTCCTCGAAGCTGTCCACGGGGGCTATCCGGTAGTAGCCCAGGCCATTGAGCAGCCGCTCCAGTTGCAGGCGCTGGCACGGGTTTGCATCGGCGATGAGGATGCGCAGGGTCTTGTTTGCCATGGTCGGGCCTGGGCAGTGGGGTAATGGGTAGGCTCCATGACCATACTGCGCCAGTGGCGGCTACTGCCAAGTCCGAGCCTGGCAGGGGTCTTCTTTGATAGAAGCCGGGAAAGATGCAGAAATCAAGTGACGAGCCGATGGATTTTTTCATTCGCCGCTAACCCGGCAATCAGCATTCCCATTCGCGCATGCGCACCCGGCAGTGCTTCATGGCGTTGACGATGTGCTTTTCCACCAGGCTGCGGGAAATGCCCAGGTGCTCGGCAATCTGCTGGTGCGACAGGCCATCGAGCTTGCGCAGCAAGAAGCAGTCACGGCAGACCTTGCCCAGTTCATCGAGGGCACGCTGCATCAGCGCCAGGCGTTGGTCGAGCTGCATGTCATGCGCCGGCGCCGGGGTGTGCCAGCGTTCGTCGCTGTCCAGCACCTCCAGCGGCTCGGCCTGGCGTACCAGGTGCCGCCGGTGGCGGTCGACCACCAGGTTGAGCGCGGTGCGGTAAAGGAAGGCACGCGGGTGCTCGATGCGCTTGCCGTCAGTGCGTTCCAGCACGCGCAGGTAAGCATCGTGCGCCACATCTTCAGCGGCCTGGCGACTGCCCAGGCGCGCTGAGAGGAAGCCCACCAGTTCGCGATAGTAATGTTCCACGACGTTACCTGAGATCGTCCTGCCAGCCGGGCCGGAAAGCCCTTTCAGCCAGCTGCAGGACCGAGTGATGTCAACCTGCGATCTTACAAATTATAATTATTCTCAGCAACAAGGGTATGGCTGCAGAGATTCAGCGCCTGGCAGCCCCATACGATATCCACTAAATCCCCCCCCTGCCGCTTTCGTCTATCTGGCACCCCCACGGCTGGACGTCTGCATGAGACCTTTAACCAATATCCGTCGCCGGGTGCTGCTCACGAGCCTGGGCCTCCTCGGCCTTGGCAGCCTGCTGGCCTGGAAGACCCTGCCCTATGGCGCACAGCCGTTCAGCACGGTCGCCGTGACACGCGCCGACATCGAAAGCAGCGTAACCGCGCTGGGCACCCTGCAACCAAGGCGCTACGTGGATGTTGGGGCCCAGGCGTCCGGGCAGATCCATACCCTGCACGTCGAGGTTGGCGACACGGTGCGCAAAGGCCAGCTGCTGGTCGAAATCGACCCCTCGACCCAGCAGGCCCGGCTGGATGCCGGCCGTTACTCGATCGACAACCTCAAGGCCCAGTTGGCCGAACAACGCGCGCAGTTCCAGCTGGCACGTCAGCAGCTCAAGCGCCAACGTGACCTGGCCGCTGCTGGCGCCACCCGCGACGAGGACGTACAAACCGCCGCCGCCCAGCTCAAAGTCACCCAGGCGCGCATCGACATGTTCCAGGCGCAGATCCGCCAGGCCCAGGCCAGCCTGCGCAGCGACGAGGCCGAGCTGGGCTACACACGCATCTACGCGCCCATGGACGGTACCGTGGTGGCGGTGGATGCCCGCGAGGGGCAAACCCTCAACGCCCAGCAGCATACCCCGTTGATCCTGCGCATCGCCAGGCTCTCGCCAATGACGGTATGGGCCCAGGTATCGGAGGCCGACATCGGCCAGGTCAAGCCCGGCATGACCGCGTACTTCACCACCCTGGCCGGGGGCAAGCGTCGCTGGACCAGCACCGTGCGCCAGGTGTTGCCGGTGCCGCCCAAGCCGCTGGAACAGGCCAGCCAGGGTGGCGGCAGCCCGGCCAGCGTCAGCAATGGCAGCGCCGGCAACCAGGTGGTGCAGTACAGCGTGCTGCTGGACGTCGACAACCCGGACGGTGCGCTGATGGCCGAGATGACCACCCAGGTGTTCTTCGTCGCAGGCAAGGCCAGCCAGGTGCTGACCGTACCACGGGCAGCGCTGGACGATGCCGAGGGCCTGCGCCTGGCACATGTACTGACCCGTGACGGCAAGCTGGAACAGCGCCAGGTGCGCACAGGGCTCAGTGACCGCCTGCGGGTGCAGGTACTGGACGGCCTGAATGAAGGCGAACGCCTGGTCATCGGCGCCCCTGGCATCAGCGGAGGCTGAATGAGCACACCGCTGATCGAACTGATCGACATCCGTAAATCCTACGGCGGCGTCGACACCCCCAAGGTCGATATCCTGCATGGCATCAGCCTGCGCATTTACCCCGGTGAGTTCGTCGCCATCGTCGGCGCTTCTGGCTCCGGCAAATCGACGCTCATGAATATCCTCGGTTGCCTCGATCGCCCCTCCTCCGGCCACTATCGCTTCGCCGGCCAGGACGTGGCCGAGTTAGGCGGCGACGAGCTGGCCTGGTTGCGCCGCGAAGCGTTCGGCTTCGTATTCCAGGGCTACCACCTGATCCCCGCGGCTTCGGCCCAGGAAAACGTGGAAATGCCGGCCATCTATGCCGGTATCGCCGCTCCCGAACGCCACGCCCGCGCCAGCGCCCTGCTCGGCCGCCTGGGCCTGGCCAGCCGCACCGGCAACCGCCCGCATCAGTTGTCCGGCGGCCAGCAGCAGCGGGTATCGATCGCCCGGGCGTTGATGAACGGCGGCCATATCATCCTTGCCGACGAACCCACCGGCGCGCTCGACAGCCATAGCGGCACCGAGGTGATGGCGTTGCTCGATGAGCTGGCCGGCCAAGGCCACGTGATCATCCTGATCACCCACGACCGCAACGTCGCGGCGCGGGCGCAGCGAGTGATCGAGATCCGCGACGGCCTGGTCGTCAGCGATTCGGCCAGCGTACAGGCCCCGCTCGACACTGGCCGAGGGCTGCAGGCCGACCAGTTGCGTCAGCGCCTGGACCGCGGCGCGACCTTGCGCGGGGCGTGGCGGGGCGAATTGTTCGAAGCCTTGCAGGCCGCCTGGCGGGTGATGTGGGTCAACCGCTTCCGTACCGCGCTGACCCTGCTGGGCATCGTCATCGGCGTTGCTTCGGTGGTGGTGATGCTGGCCGTGGGCGAAGGCAGCAAACGCCAGGTCATGGCGCAAATGGCCGCCTTTGGCTCGAACATCCTCTACCTCAATGGCAAGCCGGCGAGCCTGGGCGAGCAGGCTGGCACCATCAGCCTCGACGATGTCGCCGCCATTGGCCAATTGCCGCAGGTCAGGCACGTGATGCCGGTACTCGGAGAAAAGATGATGGTGCGCCACGGCAACAACAGCCAGCGGTTCTATGTGGGCGGCAACAACACCCGCTTCCCCGAGATTTTCAACTGGCCGGCGGTGCACGGCAGCTTCTACACCGATAACGATGAAACCAACGCCGCGGCAGTGGCGGTGATCGGCCAGAAAGTGCGGGAAAAGATGCTCGACCCAGGGCACGACCCGCTTGGGCAGTACCTGCTGATCGGCAATGTACCGTTCCAGGTGGTCGGCATTCTGGCTGGCAAAGGGGCCAGCTCCGGCGACCAGGACAGCGACGGGCGCATCGTGGTGCCCTACTCCGCAGCAGCTATCCGCCTGTTCGGCCAGCGCGACCCGGACTACATTGCCGTCGCCGCCCTCGACTCCGCACGGGTCGGCGAAACCGAAGCGGCCATCGACCAGCTGCTGCGCCAGCGCCACAACGGGCGGCAGGACTTCGAGCTGACCAACGACGCGGCACTGATCCAGGCCGAAGCACGCACGCAGAACAGCCTGTCGTTGATGCTGGGAGCGATTGCCGCGATCTCGCTGTTGGTGGGCGGCATCGGCGTGATGAACATCATGCTGATGACGGTGCGCGAGCGCACCCGCGAAATCGGTATCCGCATGGCCACCGGGGCACGCCAGCGCGACATCCTGCGGCAATTTCTCAGCGAGGCGGTGATGCTGTCGATGGTCGGCGGCCTTGCCGGAATCGTCCTGGCCTTGGCCATCGGCGCCGGCCTGATGCTGGCAGATGTGGCGGTGGCCTTCGCCCTGCCTGCCATGCTCGGCGCCTTTGCCTGCGCCGTGGTCACCGGCATCGTGTTCGGCTTCATGCCCGCGCGCAAGGCCGCCCG
This sequence comes from Pseudomonas oryzicola, assembly GCF_014269185.2. NCBI lineage: Bacteria > Pseudomonadati > Pseudomonadota > Gammaproteobacteria > Pseudomonadales > Pseudomonadaceae > Pseudomonas > Pseudomonas oryzicola. Next base: position 1,940,000 of record NZ_JABWRZ020000001.1, on the reverse strand, counting down.
CCTCGACCCGGTCAAAGCCCTTACCAGCGAATAATCCATGACTCTGCCTAGCCGCCTCAGCCTGTTGCCCCTGTGCGTGTGCCTCGCCGCCTGCAGCACGCCAACCACTCCTGCCAGCGACCTGACCGCCCCCTTCGCCTGGCAAGGCGCAGCCGCATCAGCCTCGGCACAACCGCCGACGACACAGTGGTGGCAAGCCTTCGCCAGCCGCGAGCTGGAGCGCCTGGTGCAACATGCCCTGGACAATGCCCACGACCTGGCTGCCGCCACGGCGCGGGTGCGCCAGGCCCAGGCCCGCGCGGCCATGGCCGGGGCGCCGTTGCTGCCGGAGCTGAAGCTCGGCCTGGACGGCAGCCGCCAACGCCTGCTGCACGGCGAGGGCAACGACCAGCTTGACGTCAGCCGCAGCGAACCGACCAGCACCTCGTTCGACGTGCAGCTCAGCGCCAGCTACGAAATCGACTTCTGGGGCGGCCTGCGCGCGACCCGCGAACATGCCCTGCGCAACCTGGATGCCAGCCGTTTCGACCGCCAGACCGTTGAGCTGACCCTGGTCAGTGCAGTAGCCGACAGTTACCTGCAGGGGCTGGCCCTGGCAGAACAGCTGCGCATCGCCCGCCTGAACCTGCGCAATGCCCAGGACGTCCTGGGCCTGGTCGAAGCGCGCCAGCGCAGCGGCTCCGCCACGCGCCTGGAGCTGGCCCAGCAGCGCAGCCTGGTGGCCGCGCAGCAACGCCAGCTGCCGTTGCTGGAACAGAAGTGGCAGGACAGCCGGGTCACCCTGGCGACCCTGCTCGGCGACCCGGTGCAGTCGTTGCCCACCAGCCAGGAAGCGATCACCAGCCTGCACTGGCCGGCAATCGCCAGCGGCGTGCCCAGCGAACTGCTTGCTCGCCGACCGGACATTGCCGCAGCCGAAGCGCGCCTGGCCGCTGCCAGCGCCAATGTGCAAGTCGCCCGCGCGGCCATGCTGCCCAAGCTCACCCTCGGCGCCAACCTGGGGGCGGGCGCCGACACCTTTGCCCACCTGTTCGACAGCGCCTACTACACCCTCACCAGCGGCCTGGTCGCCCCGGTCTTCAACAACGGCCGACTGCGTGCCGCACGTGAACTGGCCGAAGCCGAACAGGCGGAACTGCTGGAAACCTACCGCAGCAGCATCCTGGCCGCTTTTGCCGATGTCGAGAAGGCGCTCAATGCGATCGACGGCGTGGACCGCCAGCGCCAGTGGCAGGATGAGGAAGTGCAGCAAGCATGGCTGGCATTCGACCTGGCACAGCGGCGTTATGGTGCAGGCGCGGAAACCTTGTTGAGCGTGCTGGAAACCCAGCGCACCTGGTATGTGGCGCAGGACCAGCAGGCACAACTGCGCCTGGCGCGGTTGCAGGCGAGCGTGGCGTTGTACAAGGCATTGGGCGGGGGCTGGCAACTCGCTCCAGCAAGCGACCCATTGTAGAAGCGACCTGCACCGCGCCAGCTTCGCGTGCCAGCCGCGCCTACACCCTCAGGTTGCGCGCATACCACGGCCGCTGTGGCACCCTGGGCCGCAACTTGTCGAACAGGCCGTCATCGCTGTAGATGATGCGCAATGCCAGCTTCATCGTTTCCGGGTCCATCTCCACGCTGCGCCCAGGCCGTAATCCCGGTACCGTCGAGCAGCCATGCGTATCCGGTCCCAACCACGGGTCCGCCACTGCCACCCAGCGCCCTGGCGCGAACCACGGCACACCGTTGACCTGCAGGCGCCGAACCTCGCCGGGGTGCAACCGCTCATGGGCGTCGAACCAATCCTCGATGCGGTCGTCGATCCAGCCATGAAAGCGCCAGAACACCGGGTTCACGTGGGATGAAAACGGGTCCCCGAGGAAGTCGTTCTGCGCAGCGAACCAGCGCTCGGCAAAATCATCCGGCGTGCGCGCCGTCGGCACGGGCATGCCATTGGCGGGGTCGCGCGGCACCGATGCCCAGCGCATGTGCAACCAGTCGTGCAGGCCCAGCTCCAGTTCCGAGCCGAACTGCGCCAGGGTCAGCGTGCTCAGGTACTCGGGGTCGGTATAGCGCGACTCCCAGACCTGGAAGTTGCCGTGGAAGGTATCCGCGGTCTTGATGTTGCGTACCCACAGGGTGTAGTCGGCGTCATCATCGGTCAGCCACGTGGGCGGCAGGGCATTGCCGTCATGGTTGTCGAAGTAGCGAGCGAACCCTGCGCGGTCGCGCTCCAGTTCCGGCTGCGGCAGCGGGAAGCGCGGCCAGGAAGGCAGGTCCTGCAACGCCCGAGCGCTGCCAAGCATATGCCGGTGCATGAACAGGAAGTCCTCACCCGAGCCATTGCGGTCCTTGTACCGACCTCGCGCATCACGCTCGCGGTCGCGTGGCCCGGGTTGCCAGCCCAGGCCACGCAGCGCGCCCTGCTTGTCCTTGGCCAGCTTGTGCCATTTGTCCCGCGAGGCGTGCCACAGCTGGTGAAACAGGCGATGCTCCGCAGTGATCAGCCAGGCCAGCAGCTGCGGGTTCAGCGGGGTCCGTTCACGGGCTTCCGGGAAGCTGCGTTTCAAGGCCAGGAAATGGTTGTCCTGCACCGGCAACGACAACGCCCGGTCCAGGCGCGCAATGCGCCCATTGAGGGTCGCCGGCCCGGCGTTGCCGAAGCGGCCCCATACCTCGTCGAGCACGACATGGCATTCATAGCGCGCCTGGGACGAAAACAGCCGCCAGCGCAAGGTGCCCGGCGTGTCCGCCAGCAGGTCACCGACCACACAGTAGCGCGGTTCCGCCTCCGCACGCAGGCGCTCGGGGGTATCCAGATAGCCGCGCAGGGCACGGCCATTGGCAGCAACGTCAAGGAACAGCTCCAGGTCTCCCGCCGGCAAACCCTGCAGGCCGGCCTCCTCGCCCAGCTGGGTCCAGCGCCAGATGCCGCGCAGGGTATCGCCCAACTGCTGCAGACCGGTATCGGCCAACTCGACAACGGCCTCGCCAGGGGTTTCCGGAAATGCCTCGGCGGCGCGCTGGCGCTGGCGATACAGCGCCCCCACCGCAGCGGGCACCACCACGCCCGTCAATGCCACACCGGCGATGAAACCGCGTCGGGAAATCGTCATTGCATACCTGTGCATTCTTGCGGCCATGGAGCACGGCCCGTCCAAGGCTAGAACGTTGCAACGTCGATGAAATTTATCCCCTCGCAGCCTGTATATCGGGCTGCTGCGCAGCCACTGCAAGCGTTAAATTTCCGGGTGGCGAGCTCGTTCACTGCAGGTAGCGGCGGCCTCTGTGCCCATCCCTCGACGGTGAACCTACTGAGACCAAGATGACGACTTCACGCTGGAAGAAAGCCCTGTTTATCAGCCTGGCCACTGCGGTTACCGCTGGCGCCGGGTTTGCCGCCTGGCACTATTTCGCCCTGCCCGCCGGCTATTCCAGGGAGGTGACCCGCCAGGCCAACGACCTGCAGGAACGCATCCTCTCGTTCGACAGCCACGTCACTTTGCCACTGACCTTCGGTACCGAAGGCAGTGAGGCGGACAAGGACGGCGACGGCCGCTTCGACCTGGCCAAGGCCGCACGCGGGCGTTTGTCTGGCGCGGCCCTGACGATATTCGCCTGGCCCGAATCGTGGACCGGCAACACTGGCCCGCACCGCCCTACCCCGGGCTTCGTCGAAGCCGCCCGGCATACCCAGGAGGTGCGCTACAACGCCATCACCGCCATGGTCCGCGACTTCCCGCAACAGGTCGGCATCGCCTACACCCCGCAAGACTTCCGGCGCCTGCACGGCGAAGGCAAATTCGCGGTGTTGCTCAGCATGCTCAACGCCTACGCCCTGGGTGACGACCTCGCCCAGCTCGACCGCTGGGCATCACGCGGGGTACGCATGTTCGGCTTCAGCTATGTGGGCAACAACAGCTGGGCCGATTCCTCGCGCCCGCTGCCGTTCTTCAATGACACTGCCGATGCTCTGGGCGGCCTGTCACCAATCGGCAAGCGCGCCGTGCAACGGTTGAATGACCTGGGGGTGATCATCGATGTATCGCAGATGTCCAGCAAGGCACTGGCCCAGGCCGTTGCCCTCAGTCGCGCGCCCGTGGTGGCGTCGCACTCGGCGCCACGGGCCATGGTCGACATCAGGCGCAACCTCTCCGACAAGGAGCTGCAGCTGATCAAGGACAGCGGCGGCGTGGTCCAGCTGGTGGCGTTTTCCACCTACCTCAAGCCGCTGAGCAGCAAGACCCAGGGCAAACTCAACGCATTGCGCGCCCGCTACGCCCTGCCACCACTGGCCGACCTCAACTACGCACTGATGCCGGGCGACCCGGTGATCGCCGGCTGGCCCGAGCAGAAGGTCGGCCAGTATGCGAACCAGCTGTACGGCATCCTCGAAGAAGAGCCCCCAGCCACCCTCAAGGACTACGGCGACGCCATCGACTATACGGTGCGCAAGGTCGGCATCGACCATGTCGGCCTCAGCTCGGACTTCAACGAAGGCGGCGGCATCGACGGCTGGCAGAACGCCAGCGAGGCGCGCAATGTCACTGCCGAACTGATCAGCCGCGGCTACTCCGAAGCGGACATTGCCAAGCTCTGGGGCGGCAATTTCCTGCGGGTGTGGGAGCAGGTACAACGCGCCGCGCAACCTGTCACCCGCTCATTCCCCTGACCCTGGCGAGCCACTCGATGAACGACCGTCGCACCTTTCTCAAGCAGGCCGGCCTGCTGGCTGCCGCGCTGCCCCTGGCCGGCCCCGGCGCGCTGCTGCCAGCGGCACACGGGGCGCCTGCGCAAGCAGCCACTGGCAACGACTGGGCCGCATTTCGCGACCTGTTCGAGCTGGACCCTGCGTACGCCCACTTCGCCAACTTTCTGATCACCTCGCACCCACGCCCGGTGCGCGAAGCCATCGAGGCACTGCGCGCCCGCTTCGACCATCACCCGGCGCGCCTGGTGGACTGGGACAGCCAGTCGGAGTGGAAGCACGAAGCCGCCGTACGTGAGTGGGCGGCTCGCTACCTCGAAGTGACGCCCCGCCAGATTGCCCTGACCGGCAGCACCACGGAAGGCCTTGGGCTGATCTATGGCGGGCTGAAGATCGCGCCGGGGCAGGAAATTCTCACCACCGTGCATGAGCATTCAGCCGCCCGCCATACCATGGGTTTTCGCACCATGCGCGACGGCACCCCAGTGCGCCGGTTGCGCTTGTTCGAAGACCCCGCCAAGGTCAGCAGCGACCAGGTTCTGAGCACCATCGCTGCCGCCATCGGGCCGCAGACCCGAGTGCTGGGCATGACCTGGGTGCACTCGGGCAGTGGCGTGAAACTGCCGGCAGGCGAGATCGGCGCCCTGGTCCGCGAGGTCAATCGCCAGCGTGACGCGCAGGACCGGATCATCTACGTGATCGATGGCGTACATGGCTTTGGCGTCGAAGACATGCGCTTTGCCGACCTCAATTGCGATTACTTCATTGCCGGCACCCACAAGTGGCTGTTCGGGCCACGCGGTACCGGGATCATCTGTGCGGCGTCCACCGGGCTGGAGCAACTGACCCCGACCATTGCCACCTTTTCCGAGAACGAGGACTTTGCCACCGTGATGACGCCGGGTGGCTACCACGCGTTCGAGCACCGCTGGGCGCTGGGCAAGGCGTTCGAATTGCATCTGCAGCTGGGCAAGGCGGCAGTGCAGGCGCGGATTCACGGGCTCAATGGGCAGCTCAGGCAACGGCTTGAGGCACTGCCGGGGGTCGAACTGGTGACGCCGCGCAGTGCACGGTATTCGGCGGGGTTCACCTTCTTCAGGGTCAAGGGGCAGGATGCCGACGAGGTCGCCCGACATCTCAATAGCCAGCGCATCGTGGTCGATGCGGTGTCGCGGGATGTGGGGCCAGTGGTGCGCACGGCACCGGGGCTGTTGAACACCGAGGCCGAGATCGAGCGGTTGGTGGAGGTGTTGGGGCGACGGCTTCGTGGGTGAGACCTCTGTGTCGCGGAAGGGGCGCAACGCGCCCCGGCAATCTCGCGTCAGCCACGGCCCCCGATCACCTGCAACCACTCGCCGACATCCCGATAAATGTCCCCTACCTGGCCCACGATCCCCGACATGCGCAGAAAGTCATGGGTCAAACCTTCCACCCGCGCGAAGCGCACCGGCGTGCCACTGGCCAGCAGCCAGTCTCGATAGGCAATGCCTTCATCGTGCAACGGGTCGTACTCGGCCACGAACAGATACGCTGGCGCCAAGGCTTCACGCAGGGTCGAGCGCAACGGCGACACCCGCCAGTCCAGGCGCTGTTCAGGCTGCGGCACATAGTGCCGGTAGAACCACTCCAGGGTTGGCGTCTCCAGCAGGTAGCCCTCGGCATGCTGGTGATGCGAATCACGCTGGCAGGCCATATCGGTCACCGGATAGAACAGCAATTGCGCCAGCGGCTTGAACGCCAGCGCCTCGGGCTGCTCGACCGCCATGATGGCCATGACCGCTGCCAGGCTGGCCCCCACACTGTCTCCCGCCAGCACTATTCGGCGCTTGTCCAGCCCCAGCGCCGCTGCCCGTTCGGCCAGCCAGTTGGCAGTGTCCAGCACATCGTGCAACGCCACCGGAAACTGCTGCTGCGGTGCCAACCGGTAGTCCGCAGCCAGTACCGCGAACTCGCCCAGGGCAGCCAGGCGGCGGCACACCGAATCATGCGAGTCGAGGCTACCAACGACGTAGCCGCCACCGTGCAGGTACAGGATTACCGGCTGCAAGTCGGCCGCGGCCTGGTCCTGCCGGTACAACCGGGCAGCCAGGCAGGTACCGTCACGCGCGCTGACCTGCAGCGCGCTGACCATGACGTGGCCCGGTGGGCTTGGGTCGAGTACCTGCGAGCTGCTTTCGAACTCGGCACGGGCCTGGGTCACGTCCATCGCATGCATGGGCAGGCTCCTGCCCGTCAGCCGGCCGAATTCGACCAGTTCCAGAAAAGCCGCCAGATCAGGGTGCAGTGCCATGTGGGTTCCTTGGTGAACAAAGTGACTCGGGCTCCCCTACGGGACGTAGCTGCGCAGCGAAAAATTACCCGCCCATACCGCTAAATCATTGGCCCAGGCACTCGTCATCCTTGCACACCGAAAAACCGCCAGAGGCATACCGTGGACCTTCAGAGCATCCTCAGCAAACTGTTCGCCAACGCCCATGCCGTCGGCATCGAGGGCGTCTTCCAGTTCGTCTTCGACCAGGACCAGGCCTTCTGGTCGGAGGTACGCGACAGCAGCCACACCGGCGCTGGCCGGCACAGAGCCCCGGACGTCACCATTGAAGTGGCCGAACGCGATTTCCTCGGCATCATGGGCGGCACGGCCAACGTGGAAGAGCTGTTCGCCAGCGCGCGCCTGAAGATCACCGGCAACATGGGCCTGGCCACCCTGCTGCCGCAGATCATCAGCAACGCCCGCCGCGGGGTGACGACGACCAAGGTAGCGATGAACCAGCGCTACCCGACGCCGGCACGCTTCAGCGAAAGGGTATCGGCGGGCCAACCCGTGCAGCGCGAAGTGGCCCGCATCGCCCGCGCCGACATGCCCCTGGCGCGCTTCCACAACGACTACCTGGTGCATGGCACGCCGCTGGTGATCAGCGATGCCCTGCAGGACTGGCCGCTGTTCACCATGGGCCGTGAGGCCTCGCTGGTGCATTTCGCCGAACTGCAAGGCATTACCCGGCACGGCGACTACGTGCAGAAGACGTTCTCCACCGACCGCGACTTCCGCTCCACCTCCATGGCCGATTTCATCGCCTCGCTGGACACCCCGGCCAGGCCCGGCGAAACCCCGGCCTACATGGGCAACAACATCGTGCCGGAAAAGCTGCTGACACTGATCCGCTACCCGCCGTATTTCGCCCGGGACAAGTTCATCGCGCCGCGCATCTGGATCGGCCCCAGGGGCACCCTGACGCCCTTGCACCGCGACGATACCGACAACCTGTTTGCCCAGGTCTGGGGGCAGAAGTCGTTCATCCTTGCCGCGCCACACCATCGCCCGGCGCTGGGCACCTGGTCGACCAGCCCCAAGGGCGGCCTGGACGGCTGCGATTTCAACCCCGACGCGCCGGATTACCAACGTTTCCCGGCGGCGCGCGAGGTGCCGTTCCTGCGCGTGGTGCTGCAAGCCGGGGACCTGCTGTTCCTGCCCGAGGGCTGGTTCCACCAGGTAGAGTCGGTGTCCACCTCGTTGTCGGTGAACTTCTGGGTGGATTCCGGGCGCGGCTGGTAACCGGGGTTGCCGGGGCCGCTGTGCGGCCCCGGCATTTACTCAGACAGACGCAATCACCGCCTCGGCAAAGCGCTGTGCCACTTCATCGATCTGCTCACCAGTGATGATCAACGGCGGCAGGAAACGCACCACCGCGCCATGGCGCCCGCCCAGCTCCAGGATCAGCCCGCGCTTTAGGCACTCACGCTGCACCTTGACCGCCAGCTCACGGTTGGCCTGCGGTTGGCCAAGCGCATCCCGCTGCCCTTGGCCGCCCACCAGCTCCACCCCGATCATCAACCCACGGCCACGGATATCGCCCAGCTCCGGATAGTCCCTCTGCAACTGCTGCAGGTGCTTGCGCAGGCGCTGGCCCATGGCCTCGGCATGCTCGGCCAGGCGCTGTTCGACCATATAACCGATCACTGCCGAGCCCGCGGCCATGGCCATCTGGTTGCCACGGAAGGTGCCGGCATGGGCACCCGGTTTCCAGCTGTCCAGCCAGTCGCGGTACACCACCACCGCCAAGGGCAGGCTGCCGCCAATGGCTTTGGACAGGGTGACCACATCCGGCAGGATGCCGGCGTGCTCGAAGGCGAACATGCGCCCGGTGCGGGCAAAGCCGCTCTGGACCTCATCGACGATCAAGGCTACGCCGGCCTGTTCAGTGATCCGACGCACACCCTTGAGCCATTCGATATCAGCCGGGATGACCCCGCCCTCGCCCTGCACTACCTCGAGGATCACCGCGGCGGGCAACGGCACGCCGCTTTCCGGGTCGAGCAACAGGTTTTCCAGGTAATGCAGGTTGGCCTTGACCCCGGCCGCACCGCCCAGGCCGAACGGGCAGCGGTAATCGTAGGGGTATGGCATGAACTGCACGCCGTTGCTCAGCAAGGCCCCCAGCGGCTGCTTCGGCCCAAGGCTGCCCATCAGGCTCAGCGCGCCCTGGCTCATGCCGTGGTAGGCGCCCTGGAAGGCCAGCACGTTGCTCCTGCCGGTGGCACTACGCACCAGTTTCAGCGCCGCTTCCACCGCATCGGTGCCGGTCGGGCCGCAGAACTGCACCTTGGCCTCACGACGCAATGCCTCGGGCAAGACACCGAACAGGTCCTGGACAAAGCGGTCCTTGACTGGCGTGGTCAGGTCCAGGGTATGCAGTGGTAGCTCGTCGGCCAGTATCCGCTGGATCGCCTCGACCACCACCGGGTGGTTATGGCCCAGCGCCAGGGTCCCGGCACCGGCCAGGCAATCGATGAACTGGCGGCCTTCGACATCCTCCACATGAATGCCACTGGCGCGCTTGAGCGCCAGCGGGATGCGACGCGGGTAGCTGCGGGCGTTGGACTCCTGTTGCTGCTGGCGCTGCAGCAACGGCGAATCGGTGAACGCGTACAATGGGCGCGGCGCGCTGGCCGACGGGACTTGGGCAAGGCTGGAAACGGTGGACATGGGGTAATTCCTCGCAAGCAAGCGAATGAGCGGGTGTCGCTTGAGAAACGCTTGAATGCGGGAGGGATTTAACGGTTATCGCGTTTTTTTACGTTGCCTGTGCCCGCGAAAGGGCCAGCACAGGCAGCGAAGATCAGCTGGCCCGACGTGCCGGCACCTGCAACAGAACCCGCAAGCCATCACTGCGGCTGTCGAATTTCAGGCTACCGGCACAGCGCTGCACGATCGCCTGCACGATCGCCAGCCCCAACCCGCAACCACCACTTTGCCCATTCCGCCAGAAGCGTTCGGTCAAGTGCTCAAGGTCTGCCTCGGCAATTCCCGGCCCATGGTCACGCACCATGAAGCCTACCTGCCCGTCGCTCATCTGCACTTCCAGCTCCACCGCCTCATCGCCACCATGGCGCAAGGCGTTGTCCAGCAGGTTGCGCAGCGCCGCCACCGCCAGCGGGGCAGGCATGCCCAGATAGACCTGGGTAGCCTCTTCCGGCAGGCGCAAGACGATACGCCGGTTGTCGCCGCCAGCGTCCTGCATCGCCTGCCGGGCCACCTGCTCGGCGCTGCACTGCACGCCATCCTCGAACGACAGGCTGCCTTCCACCCGCGCCAGCATCAGTAACTGCTCCAGCGTGCGGTGCATGCGGTCGGCGCCCTGCTCGGCATGCGCCAGTGCCTGCTCGCGCACCGCTCCGTCGGTCATGCGCGCCACCTGCAGGTGCGTCTTGATCGCCGTCAGCGGGCTGCGCAGCTCGTGCGCGGCATCGTCGGTCAGGCGCCGCTCACGCTCGATCGTCTGGGCAATGCGCAGGAACAGCTGGTTCTGGGTTTCCAGCAACGGCTGCAGTTCGCTGGGCATGCCCGCCACCTGCAGCGGCTCGACACTGTCCGCCCGCCGGCGGCGCAACGCATCGCGCATGCGGTTGAGCGGTTCCAGGCCCTTGCCCAGGCCGATCCACAGCAGCCCCAGGCTACCGAGCAGGGCCATCAGCACCGGCGCCGAGGCGGCCAGCAGGATCGACTGGTTCAGCGCTTCGCGCTCCATGTGCCGGTCAGCCGTGGTGATGCGGACGTCGCCGTGGTTGTAGGTGAAGGTGCGCCACAGTGCATCGTCGATGGTCTGGTCACGGAAGCCACTGCGCTCGTCGTCCATGGCGCCATCGTGCTTGTGGTTGCTGGCGAGGATTTCGCCACGCAACGAGCTGACCTGGCAGGCCATGCCGTCCGGCACGCTGAACTGGTCGGCGGAAAAATGCGCCTCCTCGCCCTTGGCGGTCAACGGTTGCGGCAGCTGGTCGATCAGGCCGGCGACCATGCGCGCCGACGCCACCAGGCGCTGGTCGAGGGAAAACATCATCTGCTGGCGCAGGTCGCGCAGCATCCATGCGGCAGCCAGCACCCAGATGACCACGAAGGCGCTGCCCAGGATCAGGCTCAGGCGTACCCGCAGGCTCATGAGGCGGCCTCTTCCGGCGCCTGCGCCGGGCCCAGGCGGTAGCCCAGGCCACGCACGGTCTCGACGATGCCGTTGCCCAGTTTGCGCCGCAGGTGGTGGATATGCACGTTCAGGGCATTGCTCTCCACCTCGTCGCTGAAGCCGTACACGCAGTCTTTGAGCTGTTCGCTGGATAGCACCCGCCCGGGGTTCTGCAGCAGCGCCTGGAGCAGGGCCTGCTCACGGCGCGAGAGGTCGACCGGCTGCCCGGCCAGGGTGGCCGCACAGGTACTCGGGTCGTAGCACAGCGGGCCGTGCTCGATCACATTCACCGCGCGCCCGGCCACCCGCCGCAACAAGGTGTGCAGGCGTGCGGCCAGCTCGCGCAGGTCAAAGGGCTTGAGCAGGTAATCGTCGGCCCCGGCCTGCAGGCCATCGACCCGGTCGGTGACCGCATCACGCGCGGTGAGCACCAGCACCGGCAGCGTTTCGCCCTGTTGACGCAGGCGGCGCAGCAGCCTGAGGCCGTCTTCGTCGGGCAGGCCAAGGTCGAGGATCATCACGTCGAACTGCGCGGCCTGCAGCATCGCCCGCGCGTCGGCGGCATTGCCCACCCGGTCCACGGTCAGGCCCTGGGCGGTGAGACCGGCGCAGATGCCGGCGGCGATCAGGTCGTCGTCCTCGCAGAGCAGAACGTGCATGGTGGGGCTCCCGGAGTGGTGTGGCTGACATTGCACCTTGGGCGGATTAAGGGGGGATTATGGGCCTTTTGTGGCGGGGGTGGGGTTCGTCGTGGGTGTGGCGAACGCTTCGGGCCTGCATCAGCCCTTCCGGCGTATCCACATCCAGCAACACCCCGGCATCATCCACCTCAACCACCACACAGCAGCCTTGATGCCTGCGCACCAGCGCCCGCGCCCCTTCATCCCCGCCCAGCCGTCCCAACGCCGGCCAGAAATCGCGCCCGAAGATCACCGGGTGCCCGTGCTGCCCCGCATGCCGCGGCAACACGATGGTCGAGGCGCTGGCTGCCTCGGCCAGCCGGCACAGGGTCGCCGGTTCGATCCAAGGCATATCCCCCAGCAGAATGGCCACCGCCTGTGCCTGGCTGTCGAGCAACGCGTTGGCACCGGCAGCCAGGCTATGCCCCATGCCTGCGGCGGCCTCAGGGCTGGCGACGATGCGGCAGTCACCCGCCAGGCCGAAATCCTCGCCCCGCTCGCCTGCGCGCAACACCACGCGAACGTCAGCGAATGCTGCCCGAGCCCGCTCTACGCTATGCGCCAGCAGGCTGCGACCATCGGCCAGCTTCACCCGGCGCTTGTCGCCGCCAAAACGCCTGGCACTACCTGCCGCCAGCACCAGCGCGACCACACTCACGACCGCACCCGACATGTGTGCGAACTAGCCACGAGGGCCATCGCAGGGCTGTCAAACGTTTTGCTACCTATCGTCTCAGGCATGGGCAACTCGTGATAGCCGGATCATGGAGCAATGCAACCACTGCCGTGTCGGCATGGCAAGCACCGTTGGCTGTTTCGCGCCGGGGAACGGACCGCCGCTTGCAGAACCAAGGGTTAACCCTGGGTTAATCGACCCAGGCCAGCATGGCATCTTCCAACGTACTGCCAAGGCGAAGACATGCGCGTCCTCCTGCTCTTCTTGACACTGCTCCTGGCCGGCCCGTTGCAGGCCAACCCGTTCGATGTCAAACCTGACTTCCTGCCGGTCGACCAGGCCTTCGTGCTGACCCACGAGCGCCAGCCCGATGGCCAGATGCGCCTGTATTTCCAGATCAAGCCAGGCTACTACCTGTATCAGAAACGCCTGAAATTCGATGGCCTGCCCGTCGAGCAACACCCGCAGCTGCCACCCGCCCTCAATCACCACGACGAATTCTTCGGCGACAGCGCGGTGTACCGCGACCAGCTGCAACTGCTGCTGCCCGCCAACGCCCAGGGCCAACTGCGCCTGGGTTGGCAAGGCTGTGCCGACGCGGGCCTGTGCTACCCACCGCAGACCACGTTGATCGACCTCGGTGGCAGCGTGGCGCCCGTAGCCGAGCAAGCCAGCGACCAGGCCTTGGCCAGCGGCCTGCAGCAAAGCCACCTGGCCTGGAGCCTGCTGGCGTTCTTCGGCCTGGGCCTGTTGCTGGCCTTCACCCCCTGTTCGCTGCCGATGCTGCCGATCCTCGCCGGGCTGGTACTAGGCAATGGCGCCAGCGCCCGGCGCGGCTGGCTGCTGGCCGGGGTCTACGTACTGAGCATGGCCCTGGTATACGCCGCCCTGGGCGTGGTCGCCGCGTTGCTGGGCGCCAGCCTGCAGGCCTGGCTGCAACAACCCTGGCTGCTGGGCAGCCTGGCGGGGCTGTTCGTGATCCTGGCCCTGCCGATGTTCGGCGTCTTCGAACTGCAGCTGCCCGCCGCCCTGCGTGACCGCCTCGACCGCGCCGGGCGCGGCACGCGTGGCGGCAACCTGTATGGCGCGGCGCTGCTGGGCGGGTTGTCCGGGCTGCTGATGGGCCCGTGCATGACCGCCCCGTTGGCGGGGGCACTGTTGTACATCGCCCACAGCGGCGATGTACTGCAGGGGGCGCTGGTGTTGTTCAGCCTTGGCCTGGGCATGGGTGTGCCGTTGATGTTGCTGGTGACCTTGGGCAACCGCTATCTGCCGCGCCCTGGCGCCTGGATGAACCGGGTCAAGGGGGTATTCGGCTTCGTGTTCCTGGGCATGGCGCTGTACACCGTGCGCAGCCTGCTGCCCAGCGCATTGCTGCTGGCCCTCAGCGGCGGGCTGCTGATCACCCTGGCCTGGGCGGCCTGGCCGGCCCTGCAGCGGCTGCCGGCGTTGCGCGCTGTTCCGCTGCTGGGCGCCCTGTGGGGCGGCCTGCTGCTGGTGGGCGCGGCGGCCGGTGGCGACGATCTCTGGCAACCGCTGCGCCCGTTCATCGGCGGCGCCACGCCAGCCAGCGGGCAGCAGGTTGAAGACGTCTTCGTCACTGTCAGCCGCCCCGAAGACTTGCAACGCGAACTGGAGGCGGCCAAGGGGCGTGGCCAGTGGGTGATGGTCGACTACTATGCCGACTGGTGCGTGTCGTGCAAGGTCATGGAAAAAACGGTGTTTGCCCGCAGCGACGTGCAGGCCACCCTGGCTGGCGTGCACCTGCTGCGCCTGGACGTGACCGCCGATAGCCCGGCCAGTCAGGCGTTGTTGCAGCACTATCAGGTACCAGGCCCGCCCAGCATCATCTGGATCGGCCCGGAAGGCGACGAACGCCGCGCACGACGCCTCACCGGTGAAGTGGATGCAGCCGCGTTCCTGCAACACTGGACCCAGACCAGGAGCCAAGGCTGATGCTGACCGTAACCCTCGGGCCACTGACCATGGCCCTCAACCACCTGCTGATGCTCACCGCCCTGGTAGTCGCCAGTGTGGTCGGCTGGTGGGTGGCCCGGCGTGGCGGGGAGAGCCCGGAATCGGCGCTGTTCAACCTGTTCCTGATCGGCCTGCTGTGCGCACGCGCCGGTTTCGTGCTGGCCTACTGGCCGATGTACCAGGACGACCCGCTGCAGATCATCGACATCCGCGATGGCGGCTTCCTGTTCTGGTCGGGCCTTGCCGGCATCGTGCTCGGCGCCCTGTGGCAAGGCCGACGTCATCCCGGGCTGCGCCGCCCGCTGGGCTGGGCGCTGTTCAGCGGCGCGCTGTTCTGGGGCCTGGCCAGCCTCGCCGGGCACTTGTACAGCAAGGGCACCGAGCTGCCCGAGCTGAGCCTGCGCAACGCTACCGGGCAATCCGTGGCGCTGCACGGCTACCGCGGCAAGCCGCTGGTGATCAACCTCTGGGCCACCTGGTGCCCGCCCTGCCGGCGCGAGATGCCGGTGCTGCAGCAGGCACAAGGCGATTACCCGCATGTGACCTTCCTGTTCGTCAACCAGGGCGAGACCCCGGAGAACGTCAGCACCTTCCTCGCCACCACCGGCCTGAGCCTGACCCATGTGCTGTTCGATGGTACCGGCCTGCTGGCCCAGCGCGTCGGTTCCATGGCCCTGCCCACCACCCTGTTCTACGACGCCGACGGGCGGCTTATCGGCAGCCACCTCGGCGAGCTGTCGCGGGCCAGCCTGCGTCACGCCCTGGAACCTTTCGACCGGGCCACCGCGCCCGCCCCTGCCGCACAAGGAAACTGACATGCGACTGACTGCACTGCTGCCCCTGTCCCTGGCCCTGCTGGCTGCCCCGAGCTTGCAGGCCGAAGAGCTGCCCAAGGCGATTCAGCAACTGCAAGCCAAGGGCGCCGTGATCAAGGGCAGCTTCGATGCCCCCGACGGCCTGCGCGGGTACGCCGCCCAGTACCAGAACAATGCCCTGGCCCTGTACCTCACCCCGGACGGCAAGCATGTGCTGGTGGGCAGCCTGTTCGACGAGCAGGGCAAGGACCTGAGCGCCGAGCCGCTGAAACAGCTGGTGTATGCACCGATGAGCAAGGCCCTCTGGGCGAAGATGGAGAACACCGCGTGGATCGCCGACGGCAAGGATGACGCGCCACGCAAGGTCTACCTGTTCAGCGACCCCAACTGCCCGTACTGCAATATGTTCTGGGAGCAGGCGCGGCCATGGGTGGAGTCGGGCAAGGTGCAGTTGCGCCATATCATGGTCGGCATCATCCGCGAAGACAGCCCAGGCAAGTCGGCCGCGCTGCTGGCGGCGAAAGACCCGGCCAAGGCACTGCACGAGCACGAGAAGGCCGGCAACGCCAGCACGTTGAAACCGCTGGCGCAGGTGCCGGAGGCGGTGCAGCAGAAACTGGCGGCGAACATGGCATTGATGGAAGAAATGGGGCTGCAGGCGACCCCGGCGATCTTCTATCAGGATGAGCAAGGCAACCTGCAGAGTCAGCAAGGAGCGCCGCGACCGGAGCTGCTGGGCAAGATACTCGGCAAGCGCTGAGCGATTGGCCGCCCGTTCCGGCCTATTCGCGGGCACGCCCGCTGCCCCAGGTGCAGCGTCGCTCACAAGGCCGGTGCAATACCTGTGGGAGCGGGTTCACCCGCGAAGAATCCAGCGCGCTGCATGGCACCGGCTGCGCCGGTGTTCGCGGGTAAACCCGCTCCCACAGGGACAGCGCAGGTCTTGTCTATTCAGGTCACAACCCCTCAAGCTCGGCCATCAGGTCACTCAGCCGATCGACCTTGGCTTCATCCAGCGCACTGCCCTGCAGGCCCTGCACATATTCGGCCAGCTCCGCCACCGTGGTGCACTCGAACATCGCCCGCAGCGGCACATTCAACTGCAACTGCTTCTGCACCCGCGAGGCGATCTGCGTAGCCAGGAGCGAATGCCCGCCCAGTTCGAAAAAGTTGTCATGCACCCCGATCCGCCCGGCCTTGAGCACATCGGCCCAGATATCCGCCAGCAGCGCCTCCAGCTCATTGCGCGGTGCCTGGTAGGCCTGGCTGTGCTGGCCACCGATGTCGATGGCCGGCAAGGCGTTGCGGTCGAGCTTGCCGTTGGCGTTGTGCGGCAGGCTGTCGAACCAGCCCCAGTGCAGCGGTACCATGTACTCCGGCAACTCGGCACGCAGGCGCTGCTTGAGCTGCTCCAGCAATGTGGCATCGGCACTGAAGCCCTGGTGTGCCACCAGGTAGCCCACCAGGTACTTGCCATTGACGCCCTCTTGCACGCCAACGGCAGCGTCGCGGATCTCGACCTGCTCGTGCAGGCGCGCTTCGATCTCGCCCAGTTCGATACGGTAGCCACGGATCTTCACCTGGTGGTCGATGCGCCCGATGTACGCCAGCACGCCATCCGGTCGCTGCCGCGCCAGGTCACCGGTGCGGTACAAGCGCTCGCCTGCTGCACCATGGGGATGCGGGATGAACGCCAGCGCGGTCCGCACCGGGTCGCCGACATAACCGCGGCCGACGCCGGTGCCGGCCACGCACAGTTCACCCACCGCCCCCAACGGCACCAATGCCTGCTCCTCGTCGAACAGGTAAAGGCGGTTGTTGTCGGTCGGCCGGCCAATCGGCAGATAGCTGCCGTGGGTCGAGGCAGTATCGACGCGGAAGAATGCCACGTCGTCGGAGCACTCCGCCGGGCCGTAGGCATTGACCAGGCCGATCTGCGGGTAACGCTGCAGCCATTGCGCGGCCAGCTCCGGCGGCATGGCTTCGCCGGTCGGCAGCATCCAGCGCAGGCCGTCGAGGGCCTGGTGGTCGTTGGCCAGCATGCCCTGGATCAGCGACGGCACGCTTTCCAGCACAGTGATGCCGGTGGCCTGTACATGCGCCAGCAGGGCCTGCGGGTCATGGGCGATCGCGTTCGGCACGATCTCCACCCTGGCGCCGAACAGCGGCGCGGCAAGGAACTGCCATACCGAGATGTCGAAGCTCTGCGAGGCGGTCTGGGCGATCACGTCGTGCTCAGTGAGCGCCAGGCAGGGTACCTTGCTCAGCTGGTTGTTGAGCATGCCGCGCTGCTCGACCATCACCCCTTTCGGCAGGCCGGTTGAGCCTGAGGTGTAGATGACATAGGCAAGGTTGCCCGGGGCGCTATGGATGCCTGGGTTGTGGCTGGCCACCGGGCTGGCCTGGATGTCTTCCCACACCACCAACTGTGGGCGTGCCGCTGCCTCCAGCGCTTCCAGCAACTGCCGAGCTTGCCCGGCACAGGCCGCGCTGCACACCAGCACGGGGGCTCGGCTGAGCTGGAGGATGCCTTGCAGGCGCGCCGACGGCAGGCCCGGGTCCAGCGGCAGGTAGCCAGCGCCAGCCTTGAAGCTGCCGACGATCATGCCCAGCAACGGCAGCCCACGCTCGGCCAGCAGTGCCACCGGTTGGTCCACTTTCACACCTGCGCCAACCAGGGCATGGCCCAGGCGGTTGGCCGCCAGGTTCAACCCGGCATAGTCATAGCTCGCCTCCAGGCAGCGAGCCACGGTACGTTGCGGGTGCGCCGCCACCTGCGCCTCGAACTGGGCGATGTAGCTCTGCTGCAGCGGGTAGGCACGCGTGGTGCGGTTGCAGTCCTCGAGCAGGAAGCGCTGTTCCTCGGCGCCCAGCAGCGGCAGCGCACTCACCTCCTCGGCAAAGCCTTGCACCAGCGCCAGCAGCAGGCGCTTGAACTCGGCCAGCAGGCGCTCGACGGTCGGGTAGTCGAAGTAACGCTGGTCGAACGACAGGTGCAGGCCAAGGTCATCACCCGGATAGCACACCGCCGTCAACGGGAAGTTGGTGTGGGTGCGGCCCGAGTCGGAACTGGCGTTGAGGTGTTGGGCATGATCGAGCACGGCGGCTTCGACCGGCGCATTCTCGAACACGAACAGGCTGTCGAACAGCGGCTGGCCCTTGGGCAGTTCGCTGCATTCCTGGATCGCTACCAGCGGCAGGTATTCGTACTCGCGCAGCTCCATGTTGCGCTCCAGCAGGCCTTGCAACCACTGGCGCACGCTGCAACGCTGGCCGGCCGCCGGCAATTGCACGCGCAGGGCGACGCTGTTGATGAACAGGCCGACAGTGCGCTGCATCTGCGGCAGGCTCACCGGGCGCCCGGCCACGGTCACGCCAAACACCACGTCACGGTCGCCGCTGTAGCGCGCCAGCACCAGGGCCCAGGCCGCCTGGGCAAAGGTGTTGACGGTAAGCTGATGAGCCTGGGCCAGTTCGCGCAGGCGCACGCCGTCGTCTACCGCCAGGCGGGTGTAGCAGTCACCGACGACCATGCCGCTGCCGGCGTGTTCGTGGCGTAGCGGGCGGTCACTGGGAATGGCGGTGGCGCGCTCGAAGCCTGCCAGGTTGGCCTGCCACCAGGCGCGGGCGTCGTCCAGGCCCTGGTGTTGCAGCCAGCCGATGTAGTCGCGGTAGCGCGGCGGCACCGGCAGTCGGGCCTGACGGCCCTCACCGAGGGCCTGGTAGATTTCGAAGAAGTCGTTCATCAACAGCGAGCGGCACCAGGCGTCGATCAGGATGTGGTGATTGCTCATCATGAACCAGTAGCGCTCATCGGCCACGCGCACCAGGCGCAGGTGGAAAGGCGCTTCGCTGAGCAAGGCGAAGCCAGCCTCGCGCTCCTGCTTGTGCAGGGCCTGCAGGCGCTGCTCCTGGGCGTCTTCATCGAGGTCGCGCCAGTCCTGGTAGTCCAGCGGCGTGTTGCCTGGTTTATGGATGATCTGCAGCATCGCCTCGCCGGTGTTCCAGCTGAACGATGCGCGCAACGCCTCATGCCGTGCCACCACCGCTTGCCAGGCCTGGGCGAAGCGTTCAGGGTCAAGGGCACTGTTGATGCGGTAGCGGTCCTGCATGTAGTAGAGGCCGGTGCCCGGTTCCAGCAGGGTGTGCAACAGCATGCCTTCCTGCATCGGCGTCAGCGGGTAGACATCCTCGATCTGCGCAGCCGGCACCGGCAAGGCGTCGATCTGCGCCTGGGTCAGGTGCGCCAGCGGGAAGTCGGACGGCGTGAAACTGCCGTTGCCATCGGCCAGGCAATGCTCGACCAGCGCCAGCAGCTCCTGGCGATAGGCCTCGGCCAGGCTGGCGATGGTCTGCTCGTCATAGCGTTCGGCGCTGAAGGTCCAGCGCAATTGCAGGGCACCGCCATACACCTGGCCATCGACACTCAGCCAGTTGGGCAACGGCGCATCGGCGGCGTGGGCCTGGCCGGCGGGGGTGTCCAGCGGCTGGAACAGCGCCGCGCTGTCGAACTGCTGGTCGAACTGGCCCAGGTAGTTGAAGGTGACGCGCGCCTGCGGCAAGGCCGCCATCTGCTCGCGTACGGTCGCATCGGCCAGATAGCGCAGCACACCGTAGCCCAGGCCTTTGTGCGGCACCTGGCGCAGTTGCTCCTTGATGCGCTTGATCGAAGCGGCCCGCGCCGCGTCGTCCTGGCCCGGCAGCGGGCGCAGGCTGAGTGGGTAGGCACTGGTGAACCAGCCGACGCTGCGGGTCAGGTCCATGTCTTCGAACAACTCGTCGCGGCCATGGCCTTCCAGCTGTACCAACACCGCTTCATCGCCGCTCCAGCGGCATACGGTGCGCGCCAGCGCAGTCAGCAGCAGGTCGTTGACCTGGGTGTGGTACGCCGCCGGGGCCTGCTGCAGCAACTGCCGGGTCTGCTGCGCATCCAGGCTGATGGCCAGGGTACGGGCATGGCGCTGCTGGTTGCCGCCCTGCGGGTGATCGCACGGCAGTTCGTGACGCACGCCCGCAAGCTGGCCCTGCCACCAGCCCAGCTCGTCGCGCAACGAATCGCTGCCGGCATAGCTGGCCAGGCGTGCCGCCCAGTCGCCCATGGCGTGGGTCTTGGCCGGCAACGGCTGACCACGGTACAACGCCTGCAGGTCTTCCAGCAGCACCCGCCAGGATACACCATCCACCACCAGGTGATGGATCGCCAGCAACAGGCGCTGGCTGCCCTGCCCGTCACGCACCAGCAAGGCGCGCAGCAATGGGCCCTGCTGCAGGTCGAGACTGCGTTGCAGGTCGGTGTACAGCGCCTGGCAATCGGCGAAGTCGGCTACTGTCGCGCTCCACAGCAATTGCCCGGCGCCTGGCGGGGCGTACGTGGCCTGCCAGCGGCCGTTGGTTTCGCTGAAACGCAGGCGCAGGCTGTCGTGGTGCCGCACCAGGGCGGCCAGGGCCTGCTCCAGTACCGCTTCGTCCAGCGCTTGGCGAGCTTGCAGCAGCACCGCCTGGTTCCAGTGCTGCGGCTGCGGCACGTCAGTGTCGAAGAACCAGTGCTGGATCGGAGTCAGGCCGACCTGCCCCTGGCGCAGGCCCTGGTCGAGGCTGCGGGTGGCTTCGCTGTGGCGAACGACGGTCGCCAGGGTCTGGATGGTCTGGTGCTGGAACAGGTCGCGCGGCGTGAACTGCAGGCCAGCCTGGCGGGCCCGGCTGACCACCTGGATCGACAGGATCGAATCGCCGCCCAGTTCGAAGAAGTTGTCCTGCACGCCGACCCGGGCCAGGTTCAGCACATCGCACCAGATCTGCACCAGTTGCGCTTCAAGCACATTGGCAGGGGCCTGATAGTGCTGGCGGGCCTGCTCCAGGTCTGGCAGCGGCAGCGCGCGGCGGTCGAGTTTGCCGTTGCCCATCAGCGGCAGGCTGTCGAGCAGGACCAGGTGGGCGGGCACCATGTAGTCCGGCAGGTGACGCCGGGCCTCGGCCTTTACCGCTTCACGCAGCCGACCCTGGGCCGCGCTGTCGGCAGCCGCCTGCCGGCATACCAGGTACCCCACCAGTTGCTTGCCACCCGGCAAGTCGAGGGCCAGCACCACGGCTTCCTCGACCTCGGCATGCGCCTTCAGGCGGCTTTCGATTTCCCCGAGCTCGATGCGGAAGCCGCGAATCTTTACCTGCTGGTCGGCACGCCCCACGTACTCGACCAGGCCATCGCTGCCCAGGCGCACCAGGTCACCGGTGCGGTACAGGCGCCCGCCTGCGGCACTGAACGGGTCGGCAACGAAGCGCTCGGCGCTGAGCCCGGGGCGGTCGTGGTAACCCTGGGCCAGGCCGGCACCGCCGACATACAGTTCGCCGATCCCGCCTTGCGGCAACAGGGCAAGGTTTTCGTCGAGGATATAGGCCGTGCGGCTGCCGACAACACGGCCGATCGGCACGCTGCCGAGGTCCGCCGGCAGCGTGTCCGGTGCCAGGCAGGCCAGTGGCATGACCACGGTTTCGGTCGGGCCGTAGGCGTTGAACAACTGCTGCGGCGCAAACGCCTGGCGAATGCGCTGCAGGTGCTCGCCGGTCAGCGCTTCGCCACCGGTGATCACCAGGCGTACCGGCAACTGCTCGCCCTGCCCGGCCAGGTACTGCGCCAACTGGCTGCCGTAGCTGGGCGTGAAGCCGAGGATGCTGACCTGCTGCTCGCGTACCAGCTGGCAGATGTCCTCGGCCCCCCACCGCCCCTGGGCGCGCAACACCACGCGGGCACCGCACAGCAGAGGCACCCACAGGCGTTCGCTGGCAGCATCGAAGTTGATCGAATAGAAGTGCAGCTCGCAGTCGTCGCCGCGCATGCCAAATGCCGAGATCACCGCCTGGCAGTGCATGGCGAATTCGCCGTGGCTGACGACGACGCCCTTTGGCTTGCCGGTGGAACCGGAGGTGTAGATCAGGTAAGCCTGGTGCTGCGCCAGGTTGCGGTTGTCCAGTGGCGCATCGCTGTAGGCCGACAGGCTGGCGGTGTCGTCTTCCAGGCTCCAGCACGCCACCCCTTCGGGCAGCCCGCCGAGCGTTTGCAGCAGCGCGCGCTGGCTCAGCAACAGGCCAATGCGACTGTCTTCGATCATGTAGCGCAGGCGGTCGAGCGGGTATTCGGGGTCGAGCGGCACGTAGGCGCCACCGGCCTTGAGGATGGCCAGCAAACCGACCACCATGTGCAGCGAGCGCTCCAGCGCCAGGCCCACGCGCACCTGCGGGCCGACCCCGCGTTCGCGCAGGGCGCGGGCCAGGCGGTTGGCTTGCTGGTCGAGCTCGGCATAGGTGAGGTGCTGGCCGGCAAAGGTCAGCGCAGTGGCTTGCGGGGTGCGCGCTGCCTGGGCGGCGAACAGGCCGTGCAGGGTCTGGTCGAAGTCGTGTGCATGCTCGCCCTGCAACTGGCCCGCCAGCACCTGTTGCTCGGCGCTGCCCAGCATCGGCAGTTCGCACAGGCGTTGCTGCGGGTCGTCCAGCAGGCCGACCAGCAGCCGCTGCCAGTGCTCGGCCATGCGGACGATGCGCGGCTCGTCGAACAGGTCGCGGCTGTAGGTCAGGCAGCAGTTCAGGCGCCCATCAAGGTCGGTCACCTCCAGGTACAGGTCGAACTTGGTGGCGCTGGCATCGTTGACCAGGTAATCCACCTGCATGCCGGCCAGCGTGCGGCTTTGCTGGAAAGCCCAGCGCTGTACGTTGCACATGACCTGGAACAGCGGGTTGTAGGCGCTGCTGCGCGGTGGCTGCAGGGCTTCCACCAACTGCTCGAATGGCAGGTCCTGGTGCGACTGGCCCTCGATGGCAGCCTGGCGCACCTGCTCCAGCAAGGCATGGGCAGTCATCTGCCCGTCAACTTCGCAACGCAGCACCTGGGTATTGAGGAACGCACCGATCAGGCCTTCGCTTTCCGGGCGGATGCGGTTGGCCACCGGCGCGCCGATGCGCAGGTCGCGCTGGCCGCTGTACCGGTGCAGCAAGGCGGCCAGGGTGGCGGTCATGGTCATGAACAGGGTCAGGCCGCGCTGGCGGTTGAAGGCGTGCACGCGGGCGACCAGCGCCGGGTCCAGTTCGAAGCGATACAGCTCGCCACGGTGGCTTTGCAGCGGCGGACGTGGGCGGTCGGCAGGCAGTGCCAGTACCGGGTGCTCATCGCCCAGACGGGCCTGCCAGTAGGCCAGCTGGCGCGCACCCTCGCCACTTTCCAGCCATTGCCGTTGCCACAGGCTGTAGTCCAGGTACTGCACCGGCAGCGGAGGTAGTGGCGATTCGCGGTCATCGACGAAGGCTTCGTACAACTCGCCCAGTTCGCGGGCGAAGATGTCCATGGCCCAACCTTCGGTGACGATGTGATGCAGGGTTAGCACGAAGAAATGCTCACGCTCTTCGGCCTTGACCAGGCAGGCGCGCAGCAGCGGGCCGCGCTCCAGGTCGAAGGGCTGGTGCGCCTGATCGTCGGCCAGTTGCCGCAGGCGTTGCTGGCGGGTGGCGTCAGGCAACGCGCTGAAGTCCAGCCAGTCCAGGTGCAGGCTGGCGTCTTGCGCCACGCACTGGTACGGCACGCCGTCGATGCTCGGGAAGGTAGTGCGCAAGGTTTCATGACGCACCACCAGCGCCTGCAGTGCACGCTCGAAGGCTTCCACATGCAGGGTACCGCGCAGGCGCGCCATGCCACCGACGTTGTATGCCGGGCTGTCCGGCTGCATCTGCCAGAGGAACCACATGCGTTGCTGCGAGTACGACAGCGGCACGGCCTGACGGCGGTCGACGCGGGCGATTTCGCCTTGCAGGTTGCGCTCGCCGGCGCCGCGGATACGGGCGATCTCGGCACAGAAGGCGCCCAGTTCGCTGGCATCGAACAGGGCCTTGAGCGGCAGCTCGACATCGCAGGCCTGGCGGGTGCGCGAAACGATCTGGGTGGCCAGCAGCGAGTGGCCGCCGAGGGCGAAGAAGTCATCCTGCAGGCCGACCCGCGGCAGGTTCAGCACCTCGCGCCAGATGGCCGCGACCTGCTGCTGCAATGCGCTTTGTGGCGCGACGTGCTCACGCTGCTGCCACACCGGGGCCGGCAGCGCCTTGCGTTCGACCTTGCCGCTGGGGCCCAGCGGCATCTGCGCCAGCGGGACGAGTTGTGCCGGCACCATATAGGCCGGCAACTGTTCGGCCAGCACCGCCAGCAACTCGGCTGGCTGGGCGCTGCCGCAGTAGTAGCCGACCAGTTGCGCGCCGACCGCGTCCTGGTGCACCAGCACCAGCGCCTGTTCGACACCCGCTTGCGCCAGCAGGCAGGCCTGGACTTCCTCGGGCTCGACGCGGAAACCACGCACCTTGACCTGCTGGTCGAGGCGGCCGAGGTACTCCAGGGCCTCGGTCTGTACCTGCCAGCGGGCACGGTCGCCACTGCGGTACAGGCGTTCGCCATGGCCATCGGCCCGGGGCACGAAGCGCTCGGCGGTAAGGCCCGGCCGGCCCAGGTAACCACGGGCCAGGCCGGCACCGCCAAGGTACAGCTCGCCCGGCACACCGGGGGCTGCGAGTTCAAGTTCGTCGTCCAGCACGCGGCACAGCACATTGGCCAACGGGCGGCCGATCGGCGAACGCGCGCCATCCGCCGCCTGGCAGTGCCAATGGGTGACGTTGATGGCGGTTTCGGTCGGGCCGTACCGGTTGTGCAACTGTGCCTGCGGCAGCACCTGCAGCACGCGGTCACGCAGCGCGGCGGGCAACGCCTCACCCCCGGAAAACACCCGGCGCAGGCTGGTACAGGCCTGTGCCTGCGGCTCCTGGACAAACACCTGCAGCAGTGGCGGCACGAAATGCAGCGTGGTCACACCATGGGCCTGCACCAACGCGGCGATGCGCTGCGGGTCACGGTGCTCACCGGGGCCGGCAAGCACCAGCTTGCAGCCTGTGACCAGGGGCCAGAAGCACTCCCACACCGAAACATCGAAGCTGACAGGTGCCTTCTGCATCAGCACGTCGCTGTCGTTCAGCGCATAAGTGGCCTGCATCCATTGCAGGCGTTCGGCCAGTGCCGCGTGGGTGTTGCCTACGCCCTTGGGCTGGCCGGTGGAGCCGGAGGTGTAGATCACGTACGCCAGGTTGTCGCCGTGCAGATGCAGCCCTGGTGCATGGCTGGGCCAGCTGTCCAGGTGCAGCTGGTCGAGGGCGATGGCGCTGAGCCCGTCGACCTGCGGCAGCTTGCCCAGCAGGCCGCTGTGGCTCAGCAGCAGGCTGGCGCCGCAGTCGGCGAGCATGTAGGCCAGGCGCTCGGCGGGATAATCGACGTCCAGCGGCACATAGGCACCACCGGCCTTGAGAATCGCCAGCAGGCCGACCAACAGTTGCGGCGAGCGCTCGATGGCAATGGCCACGCAGGTATCGGGGCCAACCCCCTTGTCGCGCAGGTAATGGGCCAGGCGGTTGGCTTGCTGGTGCAGCTCGGCATAATCCAGGCTGCCCCCCTCCCAGACCAGCGCGATGTGCTGCGGGGTCTGCCGCGCCTGTTCATTGAGCTGCTCGACCAGCAGACGCTGCGGCGCCGGGGCCGGTGCCTGGCCCCAACCCAGCAGTTGCCTGCGGCCTGGCTCGTCGAGCAGCTGGACCTCGCCCAGGGCGCTCTGCGGCGCGGCGCACACCTGTTCCAGCAGGGCCAGCAGGTGCTGGGCCAGCCTTTCGATGGTACTGGCTTCGAACAGCTCGGCGGCATAGTCGAAGGCCAGGCTCAGGCGGCCCTGATGGTCTTCTTCACTGTGCAGCTGCAAGTCGAACTTGGCCTCGCGGCTGTGCCACGGCAATTCTTCGGCCAGCAGGCCAGGCAGGCGGCGCAGGGCCGACAGGTCGCGTTGCTGGTGGTTGAACATGACCTGGAACAGGCCTTGCTCGCGCGCCTCGGGCAAGGCTTCGACCAGTTGCTCGAACGGCAGGTCCTGGTTGGCCTGGGCTTCCAGGGTGGCTTGGCGCACCTGGGCCAGCAACTGGCTGAACGGCTGGCGGCCATCGAGTTGCGCGCGCATCACCTGGGTATTGATGAAGAAGCCGACCATGCCCTGGGTTTCCAGGCGCGGGCGGTTGGCGTTGGGCACGCCGACGCGGATATCGGCCTGGCCGCTGTAACGGTACAGCAGCGCCTGCCATCCGGCCAGCAAGACCATGAACAGGCTGGCTTGCTGCTCGCGCGCCAGGCCCCTGAGCGCCTCGGCGAGGCTGGCCGGCACCTTCACGCTCAACCGGGCAGCCCGGTGGTCGCGCAGGCTGGCGCGCGGCTGGTCGGTGCACAAGTCGAGCACCGGCGTTTCATCGCCCAGGCGCGCCTGCCAGTAGTGCAACTGGCGCTCGGCCTCGCCTGCGGCCAGCCACTGCCGCTGCCAGCTGGCGTAATCGGCGTAACCCAGGGGCAGCGGCGCCAGGTTGGCCTCCATGCCCTGGCAGTGGGCGGCGTATGACCTGGCGAATTCCTCCAGCAGGATATTCAGTGACCAGCCGTCAGCGACGATGTGATGCAGGGTCATCCACAGCTGATGGTCTTCATCGCCCAGGTGCACCAGGGTCACCCGCAGCAGCGGCCCCTGGGTCAGGTCGAATGGCTGGCAGGCTTCCGCCTCGCGCCGGGCAGCGACCTGTTCGGGCGCCTGGCCTTCGAGGTCCAGGCGCCGCA
Organism: Pseudomonas oryzicola; assembly: GCF_014269185.2. NCBI lineage: Bacteria > Pseudomonadati > Pseudomonadota > Gammaproteobacteria > Pseudomonadales > Pseudomonadaceae > Pseudomonas > Pseudomonas oryzicola. The sequence continues at coordinate 1,913,039 of NZ_JABWRZ020000001.1, read as the reverse complement.
GGTGGAATGGCGCTGACGGCAGGATGCGTTGCAGGGCCTGGCCGTGTTCTTCGCTGAACACGGTACGCAGTGATTCATGGCGCTGCACCAGCGCCTGGAAGGCCGCTTCCAGGGCGCGTTGATCCAGCTCGCCACGCAAGTGCAGGCCAGCCGGAATGTTGTAGGCCGCTGCCTGCGGCTGTAACTGCCACAGTAGCCACAAGCGGTTTTGCGCCGGTGATTGGGGCAATGCCCGGGCGCGCGCCAGCGGGGCGATGGCAGTGGCTGGCGCGCCGCCGGCAGCGAGCAGGGCCGCCACTGCCTGGCTGTAGTCGGCCAGCACCGGCGCCTCGAACAATGTCGCCAGGGTGAGCGTGATGCCCAGCTCGTCGGCCAGGCGAGCGGTGGCCTGGGTGGCGGCGATGGAGTTGCCGCCCAGCAGCAGGAAGTGGTCGTCTGCCGCCACTGTCTCCACCTTGAGGATGTCGCACCATACGCTGGCGATGCGCGCCTGCAGCGCATCAGCGGTTGCCGATCTGGCGTCGGCTGGGTGCTGGTCAGGGAACCTGGCATAGCAATCCAGGCTGCCATCGGCCATGCGCAAGCGGCAGGCCGAACGTTGCAACTTGCCGCTGGAGGTCTTCGGCAATGCCCCGGGGTTCAGCAGCAGGACCACCGCCGGGGCTTGGCGGCAGGCATCGGCGACGACCTGGCGCAGGGTCTTGATCAGGTCATGGGGCTTGACCGCCTTTTGCACGTTGCGACTGACTTCCACCGCCACGCCGATGCCCTCCTCACCCTGGTGCTCGACGGCAAATACTGCCACCCGGCCTTTGCGCAGCACCTCGACTTCGCGTTCGAGGGTTTTTTCCAGGTCCTGTGGGTAGAGGTTCTGCCCGCGTACGATCAGCAGGTCTTTCAGGCGCCCGCTGACGAACACTTCGCCTGCACGCATGAAGCCCAGGTCGCCGGTACGCAGCCAGGTCTGGCCGTCCATTTCGACGAACGTACGGGCGCTGGCCTGCGGATTGCGCCAGTAGCCTCGGGCGATGCTCGGGCCGCTGGCCCAGATCTCGCCGACCTGGTTGTCGCCCAGCACCTGCAGGTGTTGCGGTTCGACTATGCGCAGCGCATGCCCGGGCTGCGGGTAGCCGCAACTCATCAGCACGCTGCCCTGGCCCGGCTCGGCGCGGTTGGCGGCGAAAGCCTCGGCGTCCAGTTCCAGTGCGGCGATACCCTGGCCACGGCGGCTACCGCTGACGAACAGGGTCGCTTCGGCCAGGCCGTAGCTGGCGAAGAAGCTCTGCGGGTCGAAGCCGCAGGCGCGGAACTTGTCGGCGAAGGTGGCCAGGCTGTCCTGGCGGATCGGCTCGGAGCCGGAATACGCCACGCGCCAGCGGCTCAGGTCGAGCCCGGCCAGGGCGGCTGCGCTGACCCGCTCGCTGCACAGGCGGTAGGCAAAGTCGGGGCCACCGCTGATGGTGCCGCCGTACTCGCTGATGGCCTGCAACCAGCGCAGCGGGCGGGCCAGGAAGTAGCCCGGCGACATCAGCACGCAGGGCACACCGCTGAAAATCGGCTGCAGCAGGCCGCCGATCAGGCCCATGTCGTGGTACAGCGGCAGCCAGCTGACGATGACGTCGTCGGGGTTGAGGTCGATGCCGAAACCGCGGCGGATCAATTGCTCGTTGGCCACCAGGTTGCCATGGCTGACCTGCACGCCCTTGGGCAGCGCGGTGGAGCCGGAAGTGTACTGCAGGAAGGCGATGTCTTCTGCCTTGAGCGCCGGCTCGCGCCAGTTCGCAGCCAGCGCCGGGTCCAGGCCGTCCACCGCCAGCAGCGCGGGGGCGTTGGCCGTGGCCAGCGCCTCCAGGCCCTGCAGGCTCCCCTCCAGCGCCGCCACGGTCAGCAGCAGGCGCGGCTCGGCGTCGTCGATGATCGACAGCAAACGTTGCTGGTGGTGCTGGCGCGTCGACTCCGGCGGGTAGGCCGGCACCGCGATCACGCCGGCATACAGGCAGCCAAAGAACGCCGCCACGTAGTCCGGCCCGCTGGGGAACAACAGCACTGCACGGTCACCAAAACCGGCCCGCGCCTGCAACGCGGCGGCGATGGTGCGCGCGCGCTGGTCGAGTTCACGGTAGCTGAGCACGGCCTGCTCACCGGGAGCGTCGGCCAGAAAGCGCAAGGCGATCCGCTCCGGGGTCTGTGCGGCGCGTTGCGCCAGGGCCTGGGCCAGCGAGAGCGGGAGTTCGAAGGCGTCCGTCATGGGGGTGTTCCTGCCAGTGTCGGGTGGGTCGGGCCGGCTGCTGCGCAAAGGTGGGGCGAGCAGCGTACGGCGGCCGGATGTACACAGGGGAACGTATGGGCAGGGGGAGAAATTAGCGGGGTCTGGCTTGGCAGGTGTGGCGCCTCGGAGATCGCGCGCCGCCCGCGCGGCGCATCGCGGATAAATCCGCTCCTACATTGGTTTCAGGCCAATCATTCCTGGAGGATTTGCGCGAAGGCGCTCTGGCGCATCACGTGATAGCGCGTCGTATGAACCAGGCGGTCGCGCGCACCTGCCACAGGCATTACTGGCCCGAAACAAACGTAGGAGCGGATTTATCCGCGATGCGCCGCGCGGGCGGCGCTCGATCTCCCAGGCGCCACACCTCCCAAGGCATGCCTTCCCGAAACCAGAATCATGTCGTAATAATTACATTTCTCATTTGACAATTATTATCACTATGAATAGGTTGTCGCACGTCATAGGAAGCTTCCCACAGCTGGAAGCCTCCTTTCCCCTCTGTGACAAGGTGATTTCCATGGCGGAACAACTATCCACAAGTAAGTGCGATTCACCATTACTGCAGGCCTTCGTCGACAATCGCAGCATCCTGGTCAAGATCGCCGCGCGCATTACCGGCTGCCGGTCGCGCGCCGAAGATGTGGTGCAGGATGCCTTTTTCCGGCTCAGCGCCGCCCCACAGATCACCTCGTCGTTCAAGGCGCAGTTGAGCTACCTGTTCCAGATCGTGCGCAACCTGGCCATCGACCACTACCGCAAGCAGGCGATGGAGCTGAAGTACTCAGGCAGCGAGGAGGAAGGCCTGAATGTGGTGGTGCAGAATGCCTCGCCTGAGGCCACCCACATCAACCTGGCCGCGCTGGATGATATTGCCGAGGCGCTGAGCCAACTGCCACAGCGCACCCGCTATGCCTTCGAGATGTACCGCCTGCACGGGGTGCCGCAGAAGGACATTGCCAAGGAACTGGGTGTGTCGCCGACGCTGGTCAATTTCATGATCCGCGATGCACTGGTGCATTGCCGCAAGATGGCCGGTCGCCAGGCCTGAGACACCAACCTTGAGCATGCCGGGGCGCTTCACGCCCCTCGGGCCCTCAGACCAATTTACAGCTATCGAAAAACCGCTCCCGCCCCAGAATCATCAGCGCCGCCCGTTTGTGCGGGAAGTCGAACTCCTTGTCGCAATGGAAGCACTGGTCATGCATATAGCCGATCATCCTGGCGTTGTCGGCACGTGGCTCGGCCACCACCCGCTGGGTACGAGGGTCGTCGAGGAACAGGTAGTGCACCAGTGCCGAGAGCCAGCTGGCCACCTTGTGCGGCCCGCGATGGCGCTCCTCTCCCACCAGCATGTGGATACCGCGGTCGTAGTCCTCGGCCGGGTAGAACGGCGCAATGCGGTCTTCCTTGGCCCAGTAGGCTTCAAAATAGGCAAACGGCTCATCGTCGAAGCAGCCGATCAGGGTCAGGCTATGCGGGTCGGCCTGGAGCTTGCCGAGGTACTCGCGGTGCTGCGCCAGCGTGCCACCCTCCTGCCAGAACGCCTCCACGCGCGGATTGTTCTGCCAGCGGTTGAAGCGCTCCAGGTCCGCCTCGATCTCCAGGGTGCGCAACGACACCCAACTGCCCAGGCGCGCATCGAAACGCCGGTACACCTCGCCACGGGGTTTGGGCGCGCGGCGCGGATGGCGCTTGCCGTTGCTGAACTGCATCTGCTGCGGATACGCCACACGGCCCGACTCGCCCAGCCAGGGTTGTGGCAACTGCCAGAACAGCGCGCGCTCGCACAGGTACTGGCCAGGTTGCTCGGTGGCCAGCAGCAGGCCGCTGAGCAACGCCTGCACAGGTACCTCTGGCAGGTGCCAGGCCAGGCGCTGGCAAGCGCTATCGCGGGACAACAACCAATAGCAGGCAGCCCACAAAGCCTGCTCGGGGCGCTGCGGGCACACGTGTCCGGGGTAAAGATGCAAGGTTGCGCCAGCCTCAAGGCGCAAGCGGATCAACGGGCGGCCTTCGAGGGACAGGCTCAACCAGCTGTCTCCCTCCTCGGCACTGAGGCTGCGCCAGCGCGGCGCTGAATGGGGCTGCGAAGCGGCATTGAACGGCATGGGCTTGGCTCACGGCAATGAAGAAAAAGGCTCACTGCTGAAAACGTTGCCACCTGGCGGTAATTTAGTCGCGCGTGGGGACCAGCGTGATGCGGTAGGGCTCGAAGATACGCGCCAGTTCGCCGCTGTCGCGCAGGCCGCGCAGCAGCGTCGCGAACGACTGCTCGCCGATCGGTGCGCCAGGGCGCAGCAAGGCGTAGTGGTGGTAGACCTGGTCAATGCGCTGCGAAGGCAACAGCTGCTCGCGGCTGGCCGGGTTGCGCGCCAGGAAATCGCTGAGGTAGGACCGCGTGACCAGGGCAATGTCGGCACGCCCGGCCTGCACCATCAACAGGTTGCTGTCATGCGAATAGGTCAGGGTCGCGTTGTAGGTCTTGCGCAGGTAGTCCGGGTCCGGGTTGAAGCCGGCGAAGGCATAGTGATAACCGTTGAACAGCGCCAGGCGCTTGCCGCGCAGGTCGTCGAAGTAATGCTGATCACGGCCATTGGCCTGGCGGGCGACGAATACTTCGGCATCTTCCAGGCCCATGTCCACGGTCTGGTGGGCAATCTGCTGCCAGCCCCATTGCGGGTTCTCGAAAATGGCCATGTCGGTACGGCCTTGCTGGAAATCACCAAAACGCCGCTGGATCGACGTAGGCACCAGGACAAAGCGGTATTGCTGCTGCGCGCGGTTCAGCGCATCGACCAGCTGCGGCAGCAGGCCAGTGTCGGCACCCTGCTCGGGGCGCACCGTGTAAGGCGGAAAATGTGCCGCGCCGACCTTGACTTCGATGGCGTCAACCGCCCAGGCGGGCGCCGCCAGCCAGAACACGGCCAGCAGCATCAGTGTGGAAAAGGCCTTGAGGCGGGGCGCAGGAATCAAGACGGACACTCATACGGTTCATGCCTGGGTCCGCCTAAGCTAGGCGTTTTCCCGGTCGGATACAACTGTCGCTTGCGCTGTTCTGGTGCCAAAGCCGGGGGCAAATTGCCAGGGGGTGCCGGATGCGCAGAGTTTGGCTACGCTCTAGCAGGATCTGCAAGGGAGCCTGGTATGGGCCAGTGGTTGGTGATCGACCTGGAAGCCACCACCGATGTGGGTGGGTGGCCGGTCACAGAGATGGAAGTCATTGAAATCGGCGCAAGCCTGGTTACCCGCGAAGGCCGCGAAGTCGACCACTTCCAGCGCTTCGTGAAGCCCCGTCGGCGGCCACAGCTCACCCCGTTCTGCCGCGAACTGACGCACATCAGCCAGGCCAGCGTGGACAGTGCCGCCCCCTTCCACGAAGTGTGGGCAAGTTTCGAGCGCTGGCTCGGGCATCACCGTGGGCAGCTGCAGGCCTGGGTCAGCTGGGGCGACTACGACCGCCAGCAGTTGCACCTGGAATGGCAGCAGCATGGGCTGGACAGCCTGCTGCAGACCCTGCCGCACATCAACCTCAAGCAACGCTTCGCCAAGGCCCGTCACCTGCAGCGCCCAACCGGCCTGAACGGTGCCCTGCAACTGGCCGGCATGCACTTTTGCGGGCAGCAGCACCGGGCCCTGGAAGATGCGCGCAATACCGCACGGCTGCTGCCCTTGAGCCTTCCCGCCAACGGCCCCTGAAAGCAGATGACGGGGCTTGTGGGCTTGGGCATACTGGCCAGCCCTTTTCCATCCCCTTTTCAGGAGTCGCCCATGTTCAAGGTCAACGAGTACTTCAACGGCACCGTCAAGTCGATCGCCTTCGCTGGCGAAGAAGGCCCGGCCACTGTCGGTGTGATGGCCCCGGGCGAATACGAGTTCGGTACCGCCAAGCGCGAGATCATGCACGTGGTGTCGGGTGCGCTGACCGTGAAACTGCCGGGTAGCGACAACTGGGAAACTTTCAACGCCGGCGACAAATTCAACGTGCCGGCCGACAGCAAGTTCCAGCTGCAGGTGAAGGTGGATACCGCCTACCTGTGCGAGTACCGCGACTAAGCGCCAGCCTGCTCCGCCCCCTTCGCGGGCTTGCCCGCGAAGACCCCGGCGCTATCGCGCCAGAAACGCTGCAACCTTTTCGGCCGCCGCCTGCAAATGCTGCTCATGGCTGAAGCCCGAGGCCTTCAGCGGCTTCAGGTCATGGTCCCCCGCCACTAGCCAGCTCACCTCGATGGCCGGCGACAGCACATAGCCAGCCACCGTCTCGCGATTGCCCAGTGCATCCCGCTCACCCTGTACGATCAACGTCGGCGTCTTCAGTTCGGCCAAGTGCTCCACCCGTGGCTTTTCCGGCTTGCCCACCGCATGGAACGGGTAGCCCAGGCATACCAGCGCATCCACCCCCAACGCGTCGGCCACCAGGCTGGCCATGCGCCCGCCCATGGACTTGCCACCCACGGCCAACTTGCCCGTGACCAAAGGTCGCACCTGCCGGTACACCTCGCGCCAGCATTCGAGTAGCACCTTCTGCGGGTTCGGCGGCCGCTTGCCACCCCCTGCCCTGCGCTCGGCCATGTACGGGAATTCGAAGCGCACCACCGCTACCCCAAGCGCCGCGAGCCTTCGCGCGATTTCCTCCATGAACCCGCTGTCCATCGGAGCACCTGCGCCGTGGGCCAGGATCAGGCAGCCCTTGTGGCCGTCGTTGCCTTGCACCTGCGGAGGATCGCAGCGCAAGCCTGGGACATTTCCGACCTTCGCCCATTGATCCCCGTCAATACCGGCACTTTGCCCATTAATCATGCTTGCCTCGCTGTAAAGCCTGCCAAATAACCGTGGATGGGAACCCATACATGAACACAACCAGCAGTACCGCCTATAACTACAAGGTGGTCCGCCAATTCGCCATCATGACGGTGGTGTGGGGAATCGTCGGGATGGGGCTCGGCGTCTTCATCGCCGCCCAGCTCGCCTGGCCTTTCCTCAACTTCGACCTCCCCTGGACCAGCTTCGGCCGCCTGCGTCCCCTGCATACCAATGCGGTGATCTTCGCCTTCGGCGGCTGTGCGCTGTTCGCCACCTCCTATTATTCGGTGCAACGCACCTGCCAGACCACCCTGTTCGCACCGGGCCTGGCGGCGTTCACCTTCTGGGGCTGGCAACTGGTGATCCTGCTGGCGGCCATCAGTTTGCCGCTGGGCTACACCAGTTCCAAGGAATACGCCGAACTGGAATGGCCGATCGACATCCTGATCACCATCGTCTGGGTAAGCTACGCCATCGTGTTCTTCGGCACGCTGATGAAGCGCAACACCAAGCACATCTACGTCGGTAACTGGTTCTTCGGCGGCTTCATCCTGACCGTGGCGATGCTGCACGTGGTCAACAACCTGGAATTGCCGGTCAGCCTGACCAAGTCGTACTCGGTCTATGCCGGCGCCACCGACGCCATGGTGCAGTGGTGGTATGGCCACAACGCGGTGGGCTTCTTCCTCACTGCTGGCTTCCTGGGGATGATGTACTACTACGTGCCCAAGCAGGCCGAACGCCCGGTGTACTCCTATCGCCTGTCGATCGTGCACTTCTGGGCGCTGATCACCCTGTACATCTGGGCCGGCCCGCACCACCTGCACTACACCGCCCTGCCCGACTGGGCACAGTCGCTGGGCATGGTGATGTCGCTGATCCTGCTGGCACCGAGCTGGGGCGGCATGATCAACGGCATGATGACCCTGTCCGGCGCCTGGCACAAACTGCGCAGCGATCCGATCCTGCGCTTCCTGGTGGTGTCGCTGGCGTTCTACGGCATGTCCACCTTCGAAGGCCCGATGATGGCCATCAAGACAGTCAACGCCCTGTCCCACTACACCGACTGGACCATCGGCCACGTACACGCCGGCGCCCTCGGCTGGGTGGCAATGATCTCGATCGGTGCCCTGTACCACACCATCCCGAAAGTGTTCGGCAAGGAGCGCATGTACAGCATCGGCCTGATCAACGCGCACTTCTGGCTGGCCACCATCGGCACCGTGCTGTACATCGCCTCGATGTGGGTCAACGGTATCGCCCAGGGCCTGATGTGGCGCGCGGTCAACAGCGACGGCACGCTTACCTATTCGTTCGTGGAAACCCTGGTGGCCAGCCACCCAGGCTTCATCGTGCGCTTCGTCGGCGGTGCGATCTTCCTCAGCGGCATGTTCCTGATGGCCTGGAACACCTGGCGCACCGTGCGTTCGCCGGCGCTCGATGTCGCCCCTGCGAACGCCCAGCTGGCTTGAGGAGACCTGCCTGATGAAACATGAAGTCATCGAGAAAAACGTCGGCCTGCTGGCCCTGCTGATGGTGTTCGCCGTCAGTATCGGCGGCCTGACCCAGATCGTCCCGCTGTTCTTCCAGGACGTCACCAACAAGCCGGTGGAAGGCATGAAGCCCTACACCGCGCTGCAGCTGGAAGGCCGCGACATCTACATCCGCGAAGGCTGCGTGGGCTGCCACTCGCAGATGATCCGCCCGTTCCGCGCCGAGACCGAGCGCTACGGCCACTACTCGGTAGCCGGCGAAAGTGTGTGGGACCACCCGTTCCTGTGGGGCTCAAAGCGTACCGGGCCGGACCTGGCCCGGGTCGGCGGCCGCTACTCGGACGACTGGCACCGCGCGCACCTGTACAACCCGCGCAACGTGGTGCCGGAGTCGAAGATGCCTTCGTACCCGTGGCTGGTGGCGCAGCCGGTCGACAACAGCCACACCGACACCAAGATGCGCACCCTGCGCACCCTCGGCGTGCCGTACAGCGACGACGACATCGCCGGGGCCCGCGATGCGGTCAAGGGCAAGACCGAGATGGACGCCCTGGTCGCCTACCTGCAGGTGCTCGGCACCGCGATCAAGAACAAGAGGTGAGTGCGATGGAAATGGACATCGGCATGATCCGCGGCCTCGGTACCCTGGTGGTGATGGTCGCCTTCATCGGCCTCACCCTGTGGGTATTCAACCACCGCCGCGACCGTGATTTCGCCGAAGCGCGGCTGCTGCCCTTCGTCGACGACCGCCTGCCCCCTGCCGGGCAGGAACCTGCTGTAAGGAGCAATGGGCAATGACCACCTTCTGGAGTACCTACATCAGCGTACTGACCATCGGCAGCCTGATCGGCCTGACCTGGCTGTTGCTTGGCACCCGCAAGGGGCAGAGCAACAGCACCACGGACCAGACCATGGGCCACAGCTTCGACGGCATCGAAGAGTACGACAACCCGCTGCCCAAGTGGTGGTTCTGGCTGTTCGTCGGCACCCTGGTGTTCTCGGTCGGCTACCTGATCCTCTATCCGGGCCTGGGCAACTGGAAGGGCATCCTGCCGGGTTACGAGAATGGCTGGACCGGTGCCAACGAGTGGCAGAAGGAAATGGCCAAGGCCGACGCCAAATTCGGCCCGATCTTCGCCAAATACGCCGCCATGCCCGTGGAAGAAGTCGCCAGGGACCCACAGGCCCTGAAAATGGGCAGCCGCCTGTTCGCTTCCAACTGTTCGGTGTGCCACGGCTCCGACGCCAAGGGTGCCTATGGCTTCCCCAACCTCACCGACCGGGACTGGCGCTGGGGTGGCGACGCGGAAACCATCAAGGCTACGATCATGAACGGCCGCCACGGCGTGATGCCGGCCTGGGCCGAAGTGATCGGCGAGCAGGGCGTGGCGGATGTGGCTGCGTTCGTGCTGACCGACCTCGGTCACCGCAGCCTGCCAGAAGGGGTCAAGGCCGACGCTGCCAAAGGCAAGGCTATCTTCGCCGCCAATTGCGTGGCTTGCCACGGGCCTGAAGGCCAGGGTACCCCGGCCATGGGCGCGCCAAACCTGACCCACCCGCAGGCGTTCATCTATGGTTCGAGCTTTGCCCAGTTGCAGCAGACCATTCGTTATGGTCGCCAGGGTCAGATGCCGGCGCAGGCAGAGATCCAGGGCAACGACAAGGTGCACCTGCTGGCGGCCTATGTGTATAGCCTGTCGCAGGATGCAGCTGGCGAAACCGTGACTGCCAAGTGAGTTCGCCGAGAGAAATTCGGCGCCTGTGAGATCGAGGGCCGCCCGCGCGGCGCATCGCGGATGAATCCGCTCCTACAGTTGCAACGTGCCGAACCTGTTGTGCCATGGTCGCCTGCCATGGCTGTAGGAGCGGATTCATCCGCGATGCGCCGCGCGGGCGGCGCTCGATATCTGCCTCCCCGCAAAAATCAAACCCTCCAGCTGCGTTCCCCGGCACCCTGCCAGCCCTACCCCTCCCCTTGCACCCCCTCCGAACAGAACTAAGCTTGTTGCCTCAGTGGGCTTCGCTGCGAAAGCACCGGAGCAGACGCGGCGCATGGCCTGTCGCCGCCCCGACAAAAGCCTGACCGATCGATCAGAAAAATATGAAAAACGGTACACATTACAAATATTTATTTGTGTACAATCGATCAGGTCCGATTACTGCGGGACATCAGTTGACGGGCTCGGGCACGGGTCGGCGTACCAAAGTTGCGTTGCGGTAACCCCGGTGGTTATCAATACTGGCGCCGATTTTCGACCAACAAGAACATCAAAACCGTGGAACCTTAGCAATGAGCACAGCAATCAGTCCGACTGCTTATAACTACAAGGTCGTCCGCCAGTTCGCCATCATGACGGTGGTCTGGGGGATCCTTGGCATGGGCCTCGGCGTCTTCATCGCCTCGCAGCTGGTGTGGCCGCAACTGAACCTGGACCTGCCCTGGACCAGTTTCGGCCGCCTGCGCCCGCTGCACACCAACCTGGTGATCTTCGCCTTCGGGGGCTGTGCGCTGTTCGGCACCAGCTACTACGTGGTGCAGCGCACCTGCCAGACCCGGCTGATCTCCGACAGCATGGCCGCCTTCACCTTCTGGGGTTGGCAGGCAGTGATCGTCGGTGCGCTGATCACCCTGCCGATGGGCTACACCACCACCAAGGAATACGCCGAGCTCGAGTGGCCGCTGGCGATCCTGCTGGCGATCGTCTGGGTCACCTACGGGCTGGTGTTCTTCGGCACCATCGTCAAGCGCAAGACCAAGCACATCTATGTCGGTAACTGGTTCTACGGCGCCTTCATCGTGGTCACCGCGATGCTGCACATCGTCAACCACATCTCGCTGCCGGTGAGCCTGTTCAAGTCGTACTCGGCCTACTCCGGGGCCACTGATGCGATGATCCAGTGGTGGTACGGCCACAACGCGGTGGGCTTCTTCCTCACCACCGGCTTCCTCGGCATGATGTACTACTTCGTGCCCAAGCAGGCCGAGCGGCCGATCTACTCGTATCGCCTGTCGATCGTGCACTTCTGGGCGCTGATCACCCTGTACATCTGGGCCGGCCCGCACCACCTGCACTACACCGCCCTGCCCGACTGGGCACAGTCGCTGGGCATGGTGATGTCGATCATCCTGCTGGCACCGAGCTGGGGCGGCATGATCAACGGCATGATGACCCTGTCCGGCGCCTGGCACAAACTGCGCACCGACCCGATCCTGCGCTTCCTGGTGGTGTCGCTGGCGTTCTACGGCATGTCCACCTTCGAAGGCCCGATGATGGCCATCAAGACCGTGAACTCGCTGTCGCACTACACCGACTGGACCATCGGCCACGTGCACGCCGGCGCCCTCGGCTGGGTGGCGATGATCTCGATCGGTGCCGTGTACCACATGATCCCGCGCCTGTATGGCCGCGAGCAGATGCACAGCGTCGGCCTGATCAACGCGCACTTCTGGCTGGCCACCATCGGTACCGTGCTGTACATCGCCTCGATGTGGGTCAACGGCATCACCCAGGGCCTGATGTGGCGCGCCATCAACGATGACGGCACCCTCACCTACTCCTTCGTCGAAGCCCTGCAGGCCAGCCACCCTGGCTATATCGTCCGCGCCCTGGGCGGTGCGTTCTTCGCCAGCGGCATGCTGCTGATGGCCTACAACGTGCTGCGTACCGTCCGTGCCGCCAACCCGGCACAGGCAGAGGAAGCCGCCAAGATCGTCGTCGTGGGAGCGCACTGATGAAGCATGAAGCCGTCGAGAAGAACATAGGCCTGCTGGCCTTCTTCATGGTCATCGCCGTCAGTATCGGTGGCCTGACCCAGATCGTCCCGCTGTTTTTCCAGGACGTCACCAACAAACCCGTGGAAGGCATGAAGCCGCGCACCGCGCTGGAGCTTGAAGGCCGCGACATCTACATCCGCGAAGGCTGCGTGGGTTGCCACTCGCAGATGATCCGCCCGTTCCGCGCCGAAACCGAGCGCTACGGCCACTACTCGGTGGCCGGCGAAAGCGTGTGGGACCACCCGTTCCTGTGGGGTTCCAAGCGTACCGGGCCGGACCTGGCCCGGGTCGGTGGCCGCTACTCGGATGACTGGCACCGGGCGCACCTGTACAACCCGCGCAACGTGGTACCTGAATCGAAGATGCCGTCCTACCCGTGGCTGGTCGAGCACAAGCTCGACGGCAAGGACACCGCGAAGAAGATGGAAGTGCTGCGCACCCTCGGCGTGCCTTACACCGACGCCGACATCGCCGGGGCCAGCGACGCGGTCAAGGGCAAGACCGAAATGGACGCCATCGTCGCGTACCTGCAGGGTCTTGGCACCATCATCAAGAGCAAACGGTGAGGCTGATGGATATCGGGATGATTCGCGGCCTGGGCACCGTCGTGGTGATGGTGGCGTTCGTGGGCCTGGCACTGTGGGTGTTCAGCCCACGGCGGAAAAAGGACTTCGACGAAGCGACCCAACTGCCCTTCGCGGATGACCCCACCGCCTGCCGCCACGTCGAGCAAGAGCACGCAAAAGCTTCTGGGAGCAAACAACAATGACAACCTTCTGGAGTCTGTACGTTACCGTCCTGACCCTGGGCACCATCTTCTCGTTGACCTGGCTGCTGCTGTCGACCCGCAAGGGCCAGCGCGAAGAGGTTACCGACGAAACCGTCGGGCATGCCTTCGATGGCATCGAGGAATACGACAACCCACTGCCAAAATGGTGGTTCTGGCTGTTCGTCGGCACCATCGTCTTCGCCCTGGGCTACCTGGTGCTGTACCCCGGCCTGGGCAACTGGAAAGGCGTGCTGCCGGGCTACTCGTACCTGGACAACGATAAACAGACCGAGTTTTCCAACGGCCAGGCGGGCTGGACAGGCGTGCACGAATGGGAAAAGGAAATGGCCAAGGCCGACGCCCGCTTCGGGCCGATCTTCGCCAAGTTCGCGGCCATGCCCATCGAGGAAGTGGCCAAGGACCCACAGGCGCTGAAAATGGGCGCACGACTGTTCGCCTCCAACTGCTCGGTGTGCCACGGCTCCGACGCCAAGGGTGCCTATGGCTTCCCCAACCTGACCGATAACGACTGGCGCTGGGGCGGCGAGCCGGACACCATCAAGACCACCATCATGGGCGGCCGTCATGGCGTGATGCCGGCCTGGGCCGAAGTGATCGGCGAGCAGGGCGTGGCCGATGTGGCCGCATTCGTCATCACCAAGCTCGATGGCCGTACGCTGCCGGAAGGCGTGAAGGCCGACGCCGAGAACGGGCAGAAGATCTTCGCCGCCAACTGCGTGGCCTGCCATGGCCCTGAAGGCAAGGGCACGCCAGCCATGGGCGCGCCGAACCTGACCCACCCGCAGGCATTCATCTACGGCTCGAGCTTCGCTCAGTTGCAGCAGACCATCCGCTATGGCCGCCAGGGGCAGATGCCGGCCCAGCAGCAGCTGCAGGGTAACGACAAGGTGCACTTGCTGGCGGCTTATGTGTATAGCCTGTCGCAGCAGCCCGAACCGGCCCAGCAGGCCGAGTAAGGCAGGCCTGGCCTCTCGCGGATAAATCCGCTCCTACACACACATGCGGTTCCTGTAGGAGCGGATTCATCCGCGATGAGGCCAGCAAAAGCAACACCAGATGACCTGGATCAATTGACACCCGCCATAACACGATTCATACCACGAACCCAACGCGACTAAAGGTCGCAGTGCGACCCCATACTGCCATCAGCGGCGTATCATGGGCCGCAGAGCGCTAGCAGATTGCGCCAGACTGCGGCCGGCACGCACTGGCCGCGGCGTTTTTCCACTGCCGTGGGACTTGATGATGAGCAAGCAAATTCCGGTACATGACGTCACCCCGCCTGCCAACAAGGGCAAGGACTCCGTCGACCTCTACGCCTCCCGGGAAAAGATCTACACCCGCGCCTTCACCGGCCTGTTCCGGCGCCTGCGCATGGCCGGCGGTGCCGTACTGTTCCTGCTGTACTTCGGTACCGTCTGGCTGAACTGGGGTGGCCACCAGGCCGTATGGTGGAACCTGCCCGAGCGCAAGTTCTACATCTTCGGCGCCACCATCTGGCCGCAGGACTTCATCCTGCTCTCGGGCATCCTCATCGTCGCCGCCTTCGGCCTGTTCTTCATCACCGTGTTCGCCGGCCGCGTCTGGTGTGGCTACACCTGCCCGCAAAGTGTCTGGACCTGGATCTTCATGTGGTGCGAAAAGGTCACCGAGGGCGACCGCAACCAGCGCATGAAGCTGGACAAGGCGCCCATGAGCGGCAACAAGTTCCTGCGCAAGTTCGCCAAGCACAGCCTGTGGCTGCTGATCGGTTTTGTCACCGGCATGACCTTCGTCGGTTACTTCTCGCCGATTCGCGAACTGGCCATCGAGTTCTTCACTGGCCAGGCCGACGGCTGGGCCTACTTCTGGGTCGGTTTCTTCACCCTCGCCACCTACGGCAACGCCGGCTGGCTGCGCGAACAGGTGTGCGTGTACATGTGCCCCTATGCGCGCTTCCAGAGCGTGATGTTCGACAAGGACACGCTGATCGTGTCCTACGACCCGCGCCGTGGCGAAACCCGCGGCCCGCGCAAGAAGGACCTCGACTACAAGGCCCAGGGCCTGGGCGACTGCATCGACTGCACCATGTGCGTACAGGTCTGCCCTACCGGCATCGACATCCGCGACGGCCTGCAGATCGAGTGCATCGGCTGCGCCGCCTGCATCGATGCCTGCGACAACATCATGGACAAGATGAACTACCCGCGCGGGCTGATCAGCTACACCACCGAACACAACCTGTCCGGGCAGAAGACCCACCTGTTGCGCCCGCGCCTGATCGGCTATGCGCTGGTACTGGTGGTCATGATCATCGGCCTGGCCACCGCCTTCGCCACCCGTTCGCTGGTCGGCTTCGACGTCAGCAAGGACCGCGTGCTGTACCGCGAAAACGCCCAGGGCCGGATCGAGAACGTGTACAGCCTGAAGGTGATGAACAAGGACCAGCGCGACCACGTCTACGTGCTGGACGCTGCCGGCCTGCCGGACCTCAGGCTCGAAGGCCAGCGCGAGATCCGCGTGGCGGCCGGCGATATCGTCAGCCTGCCGGTGCAACTGTCGATTTCCCCCGAGAAACTGCCATCGACCACCAACGAAGTCACCTTCATCCTCAAGAGCGCCGATGACAGCGACGCCCAGGTTGAAGCCAAGAGCCGCTTCATCGGCCCACAGATCCGCTGAGAGAGATAACCGACAATGCCTGCCACCGCCGCCAGCCCCTGGTACAAGCACCTCTGGCCCTGGATCATCATCGGCATCCTGGCCACCTCGGTGTGCCTGAGCCTGAGCATGGTCAGCATCGCCGTGCGCAACCCGGACAACCTGGTCAACGACAATTACTACGAGGCCGGCAAGGGCATCAACCGCTCGCTGGACCGTGAACTGCTGGCGCAGAACCTGGGCCTGAAAGCCAGCGTGCACCTGGATGAGCTGACCGGCGAAGTCGATGTACGCCTGGCCGGCAACAGCGACCCGCAGAGCCTGGAACTGAACCTGATTTCGCCCACCCAGCCGGAGAAAGACCGCAAGGTGCTGCTGAGCCGGGTCGAGGCCGGGCGCTATGTGGGGCAGCTGGAGGACAAGGTTGACGGGCGTCGTTTCGTTGAAGTGCTGGGTAGCGAAGGTGGCCAGGTGTGGCGCTTGTTCGAGGAAGAAAAGGTGGAGCATGGTGTGACCTTGCAGCTGGGTGATGAAGCGCTCCAGGGGGCCGAGCACCAATAAACGCACCTCCGCCGCTCCCACAGGCACCGTGCCCAACCAGCCGATTTGTGTAAGGCAAATGATGTCATGACCCAACCCACCCCCTGCTACCACTGCGCCCTGCCCGTCCCCGCCGGCAGCCGCTTCACCGCCGTGGTACTGGGCGAGCCCCGGCAGTTCTGTTGCCCCGGCTGCCAGGCGGTGGCCGAGTCGATCGTCGCCGGTGGCCTGGAGCACTATTACCAGCACCGCAGCGACACCAGCGCCAATCCCGAGGCATTGCCCCGGCAACTGCAGGACGAACTGGCCCTGTACGATCGCAACGACGTGCAGCAGGCCTTCGTCCGCCACCAGGCCGGGCTGGCCGAGGCCACCCTGCTGGTCGAAGGCATCAGCTGCGCTGCCTGCGGCTGGCTGATCGAGAAGCACCTGCGCAACCTGCCCGGCGTCGCCGAGGCACGCCTGAACCTGTCCAACCACCGGCTGCAGCTGAACTGGGACGACCAGCAACTGCCGCTGTCGCGCTTGCTCGCCGAGCTGCGCCAGATCGGCTACGCCGCCCATCCTTACCAGCCCGACCAGGCCGCCGAGCAGCTGGCGCGGGAGAACCGCAGCGCCCTGCGCCGCCTCGGCGTGGCCGGGCTGCTGTGGTTCCAGGCGATGATGGCGACCATGGCCACCTGGCCAGAATTCAATATCGACCTGTCGCCCGAGCTGCACACCATTCTCAGGTGGGTGGCGCTGTTTCTCACCATCCCCATCGTCTTCTACAGCTGCGCGCCTTTCTTCAAGGGCGCCGCGCGCGACCTGCGCACCCGTCACCTGACCATGGACGTTTCGGTGTCGCTGGCCATTGGCCTGGCCTTCGGTGCCGGCATCTGGACCGCGATCACTGGTGGTGGCGAGCTGTACTTCGATACCGTGGGCATGTTCGCCCTGTTTCTGCTCACCGGCCGCTACCTGGAGCGCCGCGCCCGCGAGCGCACGGCAGCGGCCACTGCGCAGCTGGTCAACCTGCTGCCCGCTTCGTGCCTGCGCCTGGATGCCCACGGCCACAGCGAGCGCATCCTGCTCAGCGAACTGCAGTGCGGCGACCGGGTTCAGGTGCTGCCAGGCGCAGTGATCCCTGCCGACGGCTGCATCGTCGACGGTCGTTCCAGCGTCGATGAATCGTTGCTCACCGGCGAATACCTGCCGCAACCACGCCGCGCCGGCGATCGTGTCACCGGCGGCACGCTGAATGTCGAAAGCACCCTGAACGTGCAAGTCGAGGCCCTGGGTGCCGATTCGCGGTTATCGGCCATCGTTCGCCTGCTGGAGCGCGCGCAGACGGAAAAACCGCGCCTGGCCGAGATCGCCGACCGTGCCTCGCAATGGTTCCTGCTGTGCTCGTTGCTGGCCGCCCTGGCCATCGGCCTGTGGTGGTGGCACCTGGACCCGGCGCGAGCGTTCTGGATCGTGCTGGCCATGCTGGTGGCGACCTGCCCTTGCGCGCTGTCCCTGGCCACGCCCACGGCCCTGACCGCCGCCACCGGCACCTTGCACAAGCTCGGCCTGCTGGTCACCCGCGGCCATGTGCTGGAAGGCCTGAACCAGATCGACACGGTGATTTTCGACAAGACCGGTACGCTGACCGAGGGCCGCCTGACCTTGCGCAGCATCCGCCCGCTCGGCAACCTGGCGGCCGAGCGTTGCCTGGCCCTGGCTGCGGCCCTGGAAAACCGCTCCGAACACCCCATCGCACGCGCCTTCGGCCGCAGCGCCAGCCCGGCTGGCGAGGTGCAGAGCGTGCCGGGCCTGGGCCTGGAAGGCGAAGTGGCAGGCCAGCGCCTGCGCATTGGCCAGGCCACCTTCGTCTGCGCCCTGAGCGGCGCAGAGCCCCCTGCTGTGCCGGAGCCACGCGGCCAGTGGCTGCTGCTGGGCGACCGCCAAGGGCCGCTGGCCTGGTTCGGCCTGGACGATCGCCTGCGCGATGACGCCCCTGCCCTGCTGGCCGCTTGCAAGGCACGCGGCTGGCGCACGCTGCTGCTGTCCGGAGACAGCTCGCCGATGGTTGCCGAAGTGGCCGCACAACTGGGCATCGACCAGGCCATCGGCGGCCTGCGCCCGGACGACAAACTGGACCAGCTGAAGGCGTTGCAGGCAGCCGGGCGCAAGGTGCTGATGCTGGGCGACGGGGTCAACGATGTGCCGGTGCTGGCAGCCGCCGACATCAGCATCGCCATGGGCAGCGCCACGGACCTGGCCAAGACCAGCGCCGATGCCGTACTGCTGTCCAACCGCCTGCCGGCGCTGGTACAGGCCTTCGAGCTGGCCCGCCGCACCCGCCGCAACATCCTCGAGAACCTGTCGTGGGCGACCCTGTATAATGGCCTCATGCTGCCGTTCGCCGCGCTCGGCTGGATCACCCCGGTGTGGGCGGCCATCGGCATGTCGCTCAGCTCGCTGGTGGTGGTGCTCAATGCCCTGCGCCTGACCCGCCTGCCGCCGGCAGCGGGTGCGCCCACCCATCAAGCGTCCTTGCCTGGGAGTAAGTCACCATGCCCGCCCTCTATGTCATGATCCCCGCGGCACTGCTGCTGGTTGGCGTGGCCGTGTACATCTTCTTCTGGGCGGTGGACAGCGGCCAGTACGACGACCTCGAAAGCCCGGCCCATAGCATCCTGTTCGACGACCAGGACCCGCGCCATCAGGCAGCGGTGACGCCTGACGACAGCCAGACCTCTCCCGCCAAGGAACCGCCGCCCCGTGCCTGACCTGCTTCCCCTGCTGGGCTCGGCACTGGTCCTTGGCCTGCTGGGCGGTGGCCACTGCCTGGGCATGTGTGGCGGCCTGATGGGCGCGCTGACCTTGGCCATTCCCCCAGAACAGCGCGGCCGGCGCCTGCGCCTGCTGCTGGCGTACAACCTCGGGCGGATACTCAGTTACGGCTGTGCCGGCCTGCTTCTGGGCCTGGCCGGCTGGGCTGTGGCCAGCAGCCCTGCGGCCCTGGCGCTACGCGTGGTGGCGGCGTTGCTGCTGATCGTCATGGGGCTGTACCTGGCCGGCTGGTGGAGCGGGCTGACCCGCATCGAGGCCCTCGGCCGCGGACTGTGGCGGCATATCCAGCCCATGGCCGCGCGTTTGCTACCCGTGTCCAGCCTGCCGCGCGCATTGCTGCTGGGGGCGCTGTGGGGATGGCTGCCGTGCGGGCTGGTGTACAGCACCTTGCTGTGGGCGGCCAGCCAAGGCAATGCCGGGTACAGCGCAGCACTGATGCTGGCATTCGGGGTGGGGACCTGGCCGGTGCTGCTGGCTACCGGATTGGCGGCAGAACGGATAAACACTTTGTTGAAACGGCGCAGTGTGCGCGTGGCTGGCGGGGTGCTGGTGATGCTGTTCGGCATCTGGACCCTGCCTGGGCCGCACCAGCACTGGTTGATGGGGCACTGAACGGAGCTGCTGTGCGGCCCCCTGATTGCCCCCCGATTCCCCTTGATACAAATCAACACAGTTTCCTACAGACGCCCATAGACTCCGGTGCATTGCTGCTCTTTCCGGGGACCGCCCTCATGCTCGACGACCTACGTTGGGATACCGACCTGATCCGCCGCTACGACCTGGCCGGACCACGCTACACCTCTTACCCGACTGCCGTGCAACTGCACAGCGAAGTGGGCTCGTTCGACCTGCTCCACGCCCTGCGCGAGAGCCGTCGGGCCGTGCGCCCGCTGTCGCTGTATGTGCACGTGCCGTTCTGCGCCAACATCTGCTACTACTGCGCCTGCAACAAAGTCATCACCAAGGACCGCGCCCGCGCCGCGCCGTACCTGCAGCGCCTGGAGCAGGAAATCCAGCTGATCGCCTGCCATCTCGACCCCAAACAACGGGTTGAACAGCTGCATTTCGGCGGCGGCACCCCGACCTTCCTCAGCCATGTGGAACTGCGCCAGCTGATGGCTACCTTGCGCCAGCATTTCCACCTGCTGGATGACGACTCCGGTGACTACGGCATCGAGATCGACCCCCGCGAGGCTGACTGGTCGACCATGGGCCTGCTGCGCGAACTGGGCTTCAACCGCGTCAGCCTGGGCGTGCAGGACCTCGACCCGGCCGTGCAGCGCGCAGTCAACCGCCTGCAAAGCCTGGAGCAGACCCGCACCCTGATCGAGGCCGCACGCACCTTGCAGTTCCGCTCGATCAACCTCGACCTGATCTACGGCCTGCCCAAGCAGACCCCGGAAGGCTTCGCCCGCACCGTCGAGGAAGTGATCCGCCTGCAACCCGACCGCCTGTCGGTATTCAACTACGCCCACCTGCCCGAGCGCTTCATGCCGCAGCGGCGCATCGACAGCAATGACCTGCCCAGCGCGGCCGCCAAGCTGGAGATGCTGCATGCCACCATCGACCAGCTGACCGCAGCCGGCTATCGCTACATCGGCATGGACCACTTCGCCCTGCCCGACGACGAGCTGGCCATCGCCCAGGAAGAAGGCACCCTGCAGCGTAACTTCCAGGGCTACACCACCCACGGCCACTGCGACCTGATCGGCCTGGGCGTGTCGGCCATCAGCCAGATCGGCGACCTGTACTGCCAGAACAGCAGCGACCTCAACACTTACCAGGACAGCCTCTCCAACGCCCAGCTGGCCACCCAGCGCGGCCTGATCTGCAACGACGACGACCGCTTGCGCCGGGCCGTGATCCAGCAGCTGATCTGCCATTTCGAGCTGGACTTCGAGCCGATCGAACAGGCCTTCACCGTCGATTTTCGCGGCTATTTCAACGACCTCTGGCCAGAATTGCTGACCTTGCAGCGCGACGGCCTGATCCGCCTGGACGACAAGGGCATCCGCATCCTGCCGGCCGGCCGCCTGCTGGCGCGCTCGGTGTGCATGGTGTTCGATGCCTACCTGGGGCTGCACAACCGCCAGCGTTTTTCCCGGGTGATCTGAAACCGAGTCGTTCAACCGCATGGACAAGCTTCCTTGCCAGGCACACTATGGGCGCAATGATGGCCCCGGCACACGCGCCGGGGCCTGGCCAGTTCGCCGCACGACAGCGCACGCTGGCCTACAACCTATGCCGTGAGTTACCCTTACGTCTTATGTGTGCTTTCCCACAAGGATCGAAGAAAATGTCCGAGCCAGTCAAACTGCGCCCACACAACCAGGCCCATTGCAAGGACTGCAGCCTGGCCCCTCTGTGCCTGCCCCTGTCGTTGAATCTGGAAGACATGGATGCACTTGACGAGATCGTCAAGCGCGGGCGGCCGCTGAAAAAAGGCGAGTTCCTGTTCCGCCAGGGTGACAATTTCGGCTCGGTCTACGCGGTACGTTCCGGCGCCCTGAAAACCTTCAGCCTCAGCGACAGCGGCGAAGAGCAGATCACCGGCTTCCACCTGCCCAGCGAACTGGTCGGCCTGTCGGGCATGGACACCGAGGCCTATCCGGTGTCGGCCCAGGCGCAGGAAACCACCTCGGTGTGCGAAATCCCCTTCGAGCGCCTCGACGAGCTGTCGGTGCAGTTGCCACAGCTACGGCGCCAGCTGATGCGGGTCATGAGCCGGGAAATCCGCGACGACCAGCAAATGATGCTGCTGCTGTCGAAAAAGACCGCCGACGAGCGCATCGCCACTTTCCTGGTCAACCTGTCGGCGCGCTTCCGCGCCCGCGGCTATTCGGCCAACCAGTTCCGCCTGAGCATGTCGCGCAACGAAATCGGCAATTACCTGGGCCTGGCGGTGGAAACCGTGTCACGGGTGTTCACCCGCTTCCAGCAGAACGGCCTGCTCCGCGCCGAAGGCAAGGAAGTGCACATCCTCGACCCGATCCAGCTGTGCGCGCTGGCCGGCGGTGCGATGGAGGCCTGAGGGCTGGTTTAGCAGGTATACTTGGGCATTCGTTTTCCCAGGATACCCGCACCAATGCACAGCGACGCCTTCGACCTCAAAGCCCTGATCCGCCCGGTAGTGGACTTCCCCAAGCCGGGCGTGATCTTCCGCGACATCACCCCACTGTTCCAGTCGCCGCGCGGGCTGCGCTATGTGGCCGACCAGTTCATCGAGCGCTACGTCGAGGCCGAGTTCAGCCACATCGGCGCCATGGATGCGCGGGGCTTCCTGATCGGCTCGATCATCGCCCATCAACTGAACAAGCCGCTGATCCTGTTCCGCAAGCAAGGCAAGCTGCCCGCCGATGTGCTGAGCGAGGCTTACCAGACCGAGTACGGCGAAGCGTTCCTGGAAGTGCATGCCGACAGCCTGTGCGAAGGGGATTCGGTGCTGATCTTCGATGACTTGATTGCGACTGGCGGTACGCTGCTGGCGGCAGCCAACCTGGTGCGCCGGACCGGTGCCCAGGTGTTCGAAGCGGCGGCGATCATCGACCTGCCGGAGCTGGACGGGTCACGCCGGCTGCAGGCGGCGGGCGTGCCGACTTTCTGCCTGACCGAGTTTTCGCTCAGCGAGTACTGAGTCTGTGGGGCGCTTTGCGCCCCGATGGATCAAAGCGCAATTGGCCGCCGCCCGGCGAAGGCATGGGCCAGGGTGCCGCCATCCACCAGCTCCAGCTCCCCTCCCAGTGGCACGCCATGGGCAATGCGCGACGCCACCAGGCCCTTCTCGCTCAGCAGCTGGGCAATGTAGTGCGCGGTCGCCTCGCCTTCCACCGTCGGGTTGGTCGCCAGGATTACCTCGGTGAAGGTGCCCTGCTCTTCGATCCGCGCCATCAGTTGCGGAATGCCGATCGCCTCCGGGCCCAGGCCGTCCAGCGGCGACAGGTGGCCCTTGAGCACGAAGTAACGGCCACGGTAGCCCGTCTGCTCCACCGCGTACACATCGGTCGGCCCCTCGACCACGCACAACTGGGTATCGTCACGGCGCGTGTCGGCGCATTGCGGGCAGAGTTCCTGCTCGGTCAGGGTACGGCACTGGCGGCAATGGCCCACCCCTTCCATGGCCTGGGTCAAGGCCTGGGCCAGGCGCAGGCCGCCGCTGCGGTCACGCTCGAGCAACTGCAGGGCCATGCGCTGGGCGGTTTTCTGGCCAACACCCGGGAGAATACGCAGGGCATCGATCAGTTGGCGGATGAGAGGGCTGAAGCTCATGGGAAAGGCCTGACAATTCAATAAGAGGCGGTTTATACCCAGCGCTGGCAATGCCGTCAAATCAGCCATGCTCCCTTCACCAGGCTTGCGCTCCTGCGTAGACCGCGCAGGCTGCAAGAACGCACAAAAAAACCGCCGCTGTTGGCAGCGGCGGTTCTCGGTAACGCAATGCCCTTAGAACGGCATCTTGAAGCCTGGCGGCAACTGCATGCCGGCGGTCATGCTGCCCATCTTTTCCTGGCTGTTCTGCTCGACCTTGCGCACGGCGTCGTTCAGCGCAGCGGCGATCAGGTCTTCCAGCACTTCCTTGTCGTCGGCGTCGGTCGACATCAGGCTCTGGTCGATGCTGACGCGCTTCACATCGTGACGACCGGTCATCACCACGCTCACCAGGCCGCCACCGGACTGGCCGGTGACTTCGGCGTTGGCCAGCTCTTCCTGCATCTTCTGCATCTTTTCCTGCATCTGCTGGGCCTGCTTCATCAGGCCGGCCATGCCACCTTTCATCATGGGGTATACCTCGATTGGGTCATGTGATGCGGCCCGGCACCCGGCCGGCCGCATGGTTATCCGTTACTGGCCCTGATTGGCCAGGGCCTCTACAGGTTCAATAGTATCCTGCCGCACCTTGGCACCGAACAGCTTGATCATCTGCTGGATCAACGGATCCTGCTCGATCGATACCACGGCGTCGTGCTGACGCTCCCTGCGCTTGCGCGCTGCTGCCTGGGCCGGGGTTTCCTGCTCGGGCAGGATCAGCTCGATACGCAGGTTGAGCGTACGCCCCAGGTGCTGGTTGAGCGCTTCGTTCAGGCGCCGCTGCTGGGTGGCGTTGAACAGCGCCCCCTGGCCAGGGTCCAGGTGCAGCAGCCAGTCGTCGCCATCGGCGGCCACCAGCGTACAGTTTGCCGCGATGTTGCCTGTCATCCCGGAGACAGGCAACTGGGGGAACATTTCCAGCCATTGCAGGGCCAGGCCGGTCGCCGGCCTGGCCGCTGGCAGCGGCTCGGCGACTGGCTTGGGCGCCTCTTCCTGAACATGTTCGGCCAGTTCGTCCAGGTAGCTGAAGCCGACCGGGTCGCTTTCGCCACCGTAATAATCTTCGTCCAGTGGCGGTTCATCGTCGCGGTCCATGCCTACGGCGGCATAGGCAGACGGGTCGAAGGGCGGCTCGTCGTCGTGTGCCGGGGCGGCAGCTGCCGGCGTGGGTGCAGCGGGCGGTGCAGGAGCCGGCGCAGGCTCGGCCACCACCGGTGCGGGCACTGCCGTGGGCTCTTCCCATGGCAGGTCAACCACCTCTGCCACAGGTTCTGGCTCCGGTTCACTGACCGGGGCAGGTTCAGCTGCCACCACAGGCTCGGCAACCGGTTGATGCGCTGGCTCGACCGCTGCGGGTGCCTGCACTTGTTGCGCGGCAGCCACTGCAACAGGCTCCACGACAGCAACTGCCGGCGGCGCCACGGCAACCGCCGGCGCTGCCACCGGTGTTGCAGGATCAGCTGTGGCCTGGCTGATCCCCACTGGCTTTAGTATCGGCTTGGGCGCGTCGTCGGTATCGGCCGGGCGGAATGCCAGCATGCGCAGCAGGACCATTTCAAAACCACCGCGCGGGTCCGGCGCCAGGGGCAGGTCGCGACGACCGATCAGGCCCATCTGGTAATAGAATTGCACGTCCTCGGCCGGCAATGCCGAAGCCAGTGCCAGCACCCGGTCACGATCGCCCTGACCGTTGTCCACGGCCTCCGGCAGCGCCTGGGCAATGGCCACGCGGTGCAGCACATTGAGCATCTCGGCCAGTACGCCAGCCCAGTCCGGGCCCTGCTCGGCCAGGTTGCGCACGGCTTCGAGCAAGGCCCGGGCATCGCCTTCGAGCAGCGCCTGCAGCACCCCATAGACCTGGCCATGATCGAGGCTGCCGAGCATGGCCCGCACATCGGCGGCCAGTACCTTGCCTTCGCCAAAGGCAATGGCCTGGTCGGTCAGGCTCATCGCGTCGCGCATCGAGCCATCAGCAGCACGGCCCAGCAACCACAGGGCATCTGTCTCGAACGGCACGTTCTCGGCGGTAAGAACATGGCTGAGGTGTTCGACCACCCGCTCCGGGCTCATGTTCTTCAGCGAAAACTGCAGGCAGCGCGACAGAATGGTGGCCGGCAGCTTCTGCGGGTCGGTGGTGGCGAGGATGAACTTGACGTAGGGCGGCGGCTCTTCCAGGGTCTTCAGCAAGGCGTTGAACGAGTGGGTCGAGAGCATGTGCACTTCGTCGATCAGGTAGACCTTGAAGCGCCCACGGCTCGGGGCGTACTGCACGTTATCAAGCAGTTCGCGGGTGTCCTCGACCTTGGTGCGGCTGGCGGCGTCGATCTCGATCAGGTCGACGAAACGGCCTTCGTCGATCTCGCGGCACACTGAACAGGTGCCGCACGGTGTCGAGGTGATGCCGGTTTCGCAATTCAGGCACTTGGCAATGATCCGGGCGATGGTGGTCTTGCCCACGCCCCGGGTACCGGTGAACAGGTAGGCATGGTGCAGGCGCTGATTGTCCAGGGCGTTGATCAAAGCCTTGAGCACATGGGCCTGGCCGACCATTTCGCGGAACGAGCGCGGACGCCATTTACGTGCAAGGACCTGATAACTCATCGAAAAACCATCGTAGCCTGATCGAGCGGAAGATCGCTAATGCTAGCGGAGCGGGGGCAAAATTGCACCCTGCGCAGGTGGTCCAGGCAATCGACAGGTATGTATCAGCTTTCACTCAGGGCCTACGCGCGATGCGCCCGCCATACGTCGAGAACCCGTGGCCACAGAAAAATATCATGATGCCGAACAAGATCAGGCAGATGGCCAGCCATTGCCCGGCACTCATCTGCTCGTCAAAGAACAGCCAGGAAGTGGCAAGGCCGGATACCGGTATCAGCAACGACAAGGGCGCAACGTGGGTCGCCGGATATTTCTTCATCAGGTTGTTCCACACGCGATAGCCCAAAATGGTCGTGATCAGGCTCTGGAACAGCACGGAAAACAGGGTTGGCCACGCCAGGCCACCGGCTAGCACTTCGAACGCCGCCCATCCTTGCGAGGCAAGCGTGAGGAGCACAAGGACCGGCAGCGCGCACAAGCTCGACCAGACGATGAAGGCCGTCATTTGGCCAGGGCGCTTGAGCTTGATCAAAAGGTTGCACAACGCCCAGGCGAGCGCAGCAAGCAGCACCAGCAGCAGCCCGACCACCGTTGACGACTGGCTGCTCGCCAACAGCATCAGGCCCAACCCGCCTGCCGCGAAGGCCATACCCCAGGAATGGGCGGCGGTGATACGCTCACGCAGAAAGACGGCACTCAGCAGGATGGTGAAGAAGGCACTGAACTGCAGGAACACCGAAGACATACCCGCACTCAAGCCTTGGTGCATGGCATGATTGACCACCCACCAGATACCTATGGCGAACAGCACGCCATATACCGCCATGGCAGCCACTGAAACGCCGGCCGGACGCCTGATGAAGAAAACCAGTGGCACCGCACAGAAGGTGAAGCGTAACAGCGTCAACAAATAGGGATCGAGCTCGCGCAGACCCAGCTCGATGACACTGTAGTTGCTCCCCCACAGAACCGTCACCAGAAGGCCAACGGCCAAGTCACTCCTGCTCATTTTCATGCCTGACTCTCCAAGATCATCAGGCACCACTCTATTTTTGTCACAGCCGGGTAGATGTAGGCGCATCCCGTCGCGGCCTGTGAGAAAACCAACTTGGCAGGAACACAAGCGCCCATGCCGCCTCGCATTCTTCAATGCATGCAACGTTTGATCGTGATGAGGCTGATAGACAAGACGCGGACTTTTCATGGCCCGGAAATGGAGGCGGCCCCACCAGCCACACCCCGGCACTCGATGTTCCCGCTATGGCTGCTCCCTTCCGGGCCTGACCAGGTTAACGGGTAATCAATGCGGGGGGACCGATGGGGCCACCACTACAGAGCTCGCTGAGCAGCGAGTGGCGCCATTGTACCGGTCTTGGGAACAGATACAACCTCTGGGGCGAGAAAAAGTCATCATTTCTCAATGACTTGTCCAGATCGAAGCGGCCTGGACAGGCCTGTTCGCGGGATTGCACTGGCAGCCAGACAAGCGCGGAACCTGTGAGAGCGGGCACGCCCGCTCCCACAAGAGGCGAGCAGGACTTTAAACCGCCATGCCCAGCTCGGCCAGGAAGGCAACGAAGGCGTCTTCATCCAGCACCTTCACCCCCAGCTCGCTGGCCTTGGCCAGCTTGGAGCCCGCCCCTGGCCCTGCCACCACGCAATGGGTCTTGCCCGACACCGAACCGGCCACCTTGGCCCCCAGGCTTTCCAGCTTTTCCTTGGCGATGTCACGGCTCATGCGCTCCAGGGTGCCGGTCAGCACCCAGGTCTGGCCAGCCAGTGGCAGACCTTCGGCAACCTTCTTCTCATTGCTCCAGTGCATGCCGAACGCCAGCAACTGCGCCTCGATGTCCCGCGCCAGTTTCTGGTTGGCTTGCTCCTTGAAGAACTCGCGCACCGCGTCGGCCTGCTTGGCCGCCAGGGCCTGGCGCAGGTCGATGCCGTCGGCGGCGATGATCTTGTCCAGGCTGTCGAGCCTGGCCACCAGTTTTTCCGCACCGGTCGGGCCGACCGAGGCGATGTCGAGTTTGGCAATCATGCCCGCCAGGGTCGTGCTGGCAGCGAATTCGGCGGCCAGCTCGCCTTCGTCCTGCAACTGCATACCACTGTCGAGCAGTTGCTGGATGACCTTCTGGTTGTGCTCGTCTTCAAAGAAGTTGTGAATTTCGTAAGCCACCTCCAGGCCGATGTCCGGCAGGTAGGTGAGCACTTGCGGCAGCGCCTGCTGGACGCGTGCCAGGCTGCCCAGCGAACGGGCCAGCACCTTGGCGGTCTCCTCGCCGACATCTGGAATGCCCAAGGCATAGATAAAGCGCGCCAGGCTCGGGCGTTTGCTGGCCTCGATGGCATCCAGCAGCTTGCGGCTGGACACTTCGGCGAACCCTTCCAGGCCGACAATCTGCTCGAACTCCAGCTTGTACAGGTCTGCCGGCGAACCGATCAGGCCTTCGTCGACCAGTTGCTCGACGCTCTTCTCGCCCAGCCCGTCGATGTCCATGGCGCGGCGCGACACGTAATGGATGATCGCCTGCTTGAGCTGTGCGGCGCAGGCCAGGCGACCGACACAGCGATACACCGCACCTTCGCTGGTGGTTTCCTTGCCTTTGCTGCGCTTTACCAGCCGGGTACGCTCGACCTGCGAGCCGCACACCGGGCACTCGCTCGGCACGTGCACCGGGCGGGCATCCTCCGGGCGGCGCTCCAGCACCACCTGCATCACCTGCGGGATCACGTCACCGGCGCGGCGGATGATGACCGTGTCGCCAATACGCAGGCCCAGGCGCGCGATCTCGTCCATGTTGTGCAGGGTGGCGTTGGACACGGTCACGCCAGCCACCTTGACGGGCCTCAGGCGGGCCACCGGGGTCACTGCGCCAGTGCGGCCGACCTGGAACTCGACGTCCAGCACCTCGGTCAGCTCTTCCATGGCGGGGAACTTGTGGGCAATCGCCCAGCGCGGCTCACGGGCGCGGAAGCCCAGCTCGCGCTGGGCGGCCAGGCTGTTGACCTTGAACACCACGCCGTCGATTTCATAGGGCAGGCTGTTGCGCCGCTCGCCAATGTCGCGGTAGTAGGCCAGGCATTCTTCGATGCCGGCAGCATGCTTGAGCTCACGGCTGATCGGCAAGCCCCAAGCCTTGAGCTGCTCGAGGATGCCGATGTGGCTGTCACCGATGCTCGCGGACACCTGGCCGACGCCATAGCAGCAGAACTCCAGTGGGCGGCTGGCGGTGATCTTCGAATCCAGTTGACGCAGGCTGCCAGCAGCAGCGTTACGCGGGTTGGCGAAGGTCTTGCCACCGGCTTCGGCCTGGGCGGCGTTGAGCCGGTCGAAACCGGCCTTGCTCATGTACACCTCGCCGCGCACTTCCAGCACCGCCGGCCAACCCTCGCCCTGCAGCCTGAGCGGGATATTGCGCACGGTGCGCACGTTGGCGCTGATGTCTTCGCCGGTAGTGCCATCGCCACGGGTAGCGCCCTGCACCAACAAGCCGTCACGGTACAGCAGGCTCACGGCCAGGCCGTCGAGCTTGGGCTCGCAGCTGTAGTCGACTGCTCCGGGCTGGTCGAGGCCATCAACCACACGGCGGCCGAACTCACGCAGGTCTGCTTCTTCGAAGGCGTTGCCCAGGCTGAGCATAGGCACTTCGTGGCGCACCTGGCTGAACGCGGCCAGGGCGGCGCCGCCGACGCGCTGGGTTGGCGAGTCGGGAGTCACCAGGTGCGGGTGTTCGGCTTCAAGCGCCTTGAGCTCGTTGAACAGTCGGTCGTATTCGGCGTCGGGCACGCTGGGCTCGTCGAGCACATAGTAGCGGTAGTTGTGCTGGTCGAGCTGGTGACGGAGTTCGTGGATACGGGATTCGGCGGTCATGAGGTTGTCTTCTCTTGCAAAGCAAAAGAGCAGCTCGAGGGCAATGCCGGGATTGGGGTGCCTACTGCCTGTGCCGGCCCCTTCGCGGGTAAACCCGCTCCCACAGGTACACCACAAGCCTCAAGGGCAGTGATATACCTGTGGGAGCGGGTTTACCCGCGAAGGGGCCGGCACAGGCGATAACAACACCCGAACCGACCAGCACGCCCTCAGGCTGCTCTTTCGTCTGGATCTGTCAGCGCTTCTGCGTCAGCGCCCGGCGCTCGAACTCGACGATACGCTGGCGATAGTGCTCGATGGTCTGGGCGGTCAGCACGCTGCGCTGGTCGTCCTTGAGCTCGCCATTCAGCTCGTGGGCCAGCTTGCGCGCCGCAGCCACCATCACGTCGAAGGCCTGCTTCGGATGACGCGGGCCCGGCAGGCCGAGGAAGAAGCTCACCGCACGGGTACTGAAGTGATCGATATCGTCCAGGTCGAATACGCCAGGCTTGACCGCGTTGGCCATGGAGAACAGCACTTCGCCGTGGCCGGCCATGCTCTCGTGCCGGTGGAAAATGTCCATCTCGCCGAAGCGCAGGCCACTTTCCAGGATGTTCTGCAGCAGCGCCGGGCCCTTGAAGCCGCCCTCGTCACGGGAGATCACGCTGATCACCAACACTTCCTCGGCCGGCGGCAGCTCCTTGATACTGCTGCTGGCAGGCGTCGGAGTGCTGTTGCGGGTGTTCTGCGCGGCAAAATCTTCGTCGCTATCGGCAAACAGGTCGGCTTCACGCGGTTCGGCGCTCAGGTTCAGGTCGCCCTGCTGTGCCTCGACGGCGGCCGTGGCACGCTTGCCGCGCTTGCTGGCCTTGGCCGGCTTGGGCTCACGCTCGCGGTCGCGCGCAGAAGCGCTGAGCGACGGCAGGTCGCTTTCGTCCAGCTCAGGCTCCTTGTGGGTTTCCAGCACCCGCGACGGGCCAAGCACTTCGGCATTGCCCTCTTCGTCCGGCAGGTTGGAATAGCTGCGATCCAGACGGAATTTCAACTTGCCTTTGCCGCCGCGCATGCGGCGCCAGCCGTCGAAAAGAATCCCGGCAATGACAATGATGCCGATGACGATCAGCCACTCGCGCAGACCGATTTCCATGTAATCCCGTGCCTCTATAAAAATATGCTTGAAAACAAAGGGTTCAAAGCCCTTTAACACGTGGCGCCAACTCTATGTTCTGACAGGCGTTTTTACCCACGCAAAAAACGAGTGACATTAAGCTAGCACGACCAAAGACAACTTTACACCGTCTGTCGCACATGGCGGGGGCATTTCGCTTCAGAATATGCCCCATCGCCGCCTATCAGGCATCGACCATGGCCATGGCCTCCTCCACATCCACCGCCACCAGCCGTGAACAGCCCGGCTCATGCATGGTCACGCCCATCAACTGGTCCGCCATCTCCATCGCGATCTTGTTATGGGTGATGTAGATGAACTGCACGCTTTCACTCATTTCCTTGACCAGGCGGGCATAACGCCCGACGTTGGCATCGTCCAGCGGCGCATCGACTTCGTCGAGCATGCAGAACGGTGCGGGGTTCAACTTGAAGATGGCAAACACCAGCGCCAATGCGGTCAGTGCCTTTTCGCCGCCGGACAGCAGATGGATGGTGCTGTTCTTCTTGCCCGGTGGTCGCGCCATGATCGTTACCCCTGTATCGAGTAGATCTTCGCCTGTCAGTTCCAGATAAGCGCTGCCACCACCGAAAACTTTTGGGAAAAGTGCCTGTAATCCGGCATTTATCTGATCAAAGGTATCCTTGAAGCGGTTGCGGGTTTCCTTGTCGATCTTGCGGATGACGTTTTCCAGGGTCTCCAGCGCTTCGACCAGGTCAGCATCCTGGGCGTCCAGATAGCGCTTGCGCTCGGACTGCTGTTCATACTCCTCGATAGCCGCCAGGTTGATCGCCCCCAGGCGCTGGACTCGCGCCTCGAGCTGCTCCAGTTCCTGCTCGGTACCTTGCTCGGTGGCTTCGGCCTCGAGGGTGGCGAGCACGCCTTGCAGGTCGTAGCCATCGGCCAGCAACTGCTCCTGCAGGGTCTTGCGCCGCACGTCCAGGCCCTGGCACTCCAGGCGCAACTGCTCCAGCTGGCCGCGCAGCAGCTGCGCTTGCTGCTCGGCCTGGGTGCGGCGCTTCTCGGCATCGCGCAGCTCACGGTCCGCTTCGTCCATGTGCAGGCGGGCCAGGCGCATTTCCTCGTCGACGCCCATGCGCTGCTCCAGCAGCGCTTCGAGCTTCAGGCGCAATTCCTCCAGTGGCGCCGCGCCTTCTTCCAGGTTCAGGCTCAGTTGCTCCTGGCGCTCGGTCAGGCGTGCAGCCTGCTGCTCCAGGCGCTCCAGGGCCTGCCGGGTGGAATCGTGCTGGGCGCGCAGCGAGCCCAGGCGCACGGCCAGCTGGTGGGCGTGGTCCTTGTGCTGGCGGGCCTCCTGGCGCACGCGGTCGAGACTTTCCCGAAGGGTGTCGCGACGGGCCATCAACTGCTCGCGCTGCTCGGTGTCCTGGGCCATGAGCTCCAGGGCTTCCTGCAACAGCAGGCGTGCTTCGCCCAGTTGTTCGTGCTCCAGGGCGCGCTGTTCTTCCAGTTCAACCAGTTCTTCCTGCAGGCGCCGGCGACGCAGCTCGACCTGCTCGGCACGCGCGCGGGCGGCCGACAGGCTGGCCTTGAGCTCACCGTGCTGGCGGTTTTCTTCCTGGGTACGGCGGCGCAGCTGTTCACGCTGTTCCTCCAGGCCCAGCTGTTGCTCGCGCAGGGCCTGCAATTGCTGCTCCAGTTGCTCGAGCGCCGCTTCCTGCTGCAACTGCTCGTGGCCGAGGCGTTCGATTTCCTGGCCGCGCGCCAGCACCCCGCCTTCGGCCTCACCGCCACGGCGTATGCGCAGAAAATGCCGGCCAACCCAATAGCCATCGCGACTGACCAGGCTCTGGCCTTCACCGAGCGACGCGCGCTGCGCCAGCGCTTGTGCCAGATCTTCCACGGGTTTGACCTGGCCCAGCCAGGGCGCCAGGTCGACACGGCCGCTGACCTTTTCCAGCAAGCTGCCAGGCAGCGAAGAACAGGGGCCGCTGGCCAGCAGCAGGCGCAACTCGCCCTGCTCCAGGCCGGCAAAATCGAGGCGCTTGAAATCATCCACCAATACGGCCTGCAAGTCGGCGCCGAGCACCGTCTCCACGGCCAGCTCCCAGCCCGGCTCCACGCGCAGCCCTTCAGCCAGGCGTGGCTGCTGCGCCAGACCTTGACCGTGCAGCCAGTCGGCCGCCCCTGCGCCCGGTTCCAGCGCAGCCTGCTGCAAGGCTTCGAGTGAAGCCAGGCGGCCGCCCAGGCGCTGCAGGTCACCCTGCGCCTGCTGCTCGGCCTGGGTGGCCTGTTGCAGTTGCTGGCGCAGGCCTTCCAGGCGTTCGACCACCTGCTCTTCGGACATTTGCAGTTCTTCAAGCAACATTTCGCTGCTGGCCAACTGCTCGGACAGTTCGAGCATGGCGGCGTCCTGCGGGTCGCTGCCCAACTGCTCGCGCTCCTCGCCCAGCTTGCGCTGGCGTTCGGCCAATCGCTCCAGGCTGGCCTCCAGCTGCACCAGGCGCGCCTGCTGCACTTCGGCCTGGCGGCGTGGTTCGGCGGAGCGGCTGTTGAAGCTGTCCCACTGCTCCTGCCAGCCGTGCATGCCCAGTTCGGCCTCTTCAAGGGCGGCGGCGGCTTCTTCGGCAGCAGCCAGGGTCATTTCCTGCTCGGGTTCGAGCATGGCCAGCTCTTCGCCCAAGGTCGCCAGCAGCGTGCGGTCGTGGCCCAGGTGCGACTCGGTCTCCAGGCGCGTACGCTCGGCTTCCTTGAAGTCGTCCTGCAATTGGCGCAGGCGCTGCTGGCCGTGCTGGATGCTCTGCTCGACCCGGGCAATATCCCCCGCCACCGAATAGAAGCGGCCCTGCACCTGGTTGAAGCGCTCGGACAATTCGTGATGGCTATCGCGCAGGCGCTCGATACTGGCATCGGCATTGCGCTGCTCGGCGACCAACGCTTCATGAGACACGTCCTGATCGCCGATCACTGCCTCGCGCTGGCGCACGCGAGTATCCAGGTCGCGCCAGCGCAAGGCCGCCAGGCGAGCTTTCAGCTGGCGTTCCTGGGCTTTGTATTCTCGATACTTCTCGGCTGCCTGGGCCTGCCGGTGCAGGCGCTCCAGCTGGCGCTCCAGCTCCTCGCGCAGGTCGGTCAGGCGCGCCAGGTTTTCCTGGGTGCGGCGGATGCGGTTCTCGGTTTCGCGGCGGCGTTCCTTGTATTTGGAAATACCGGCGGCTTCCTCGATGAAGTTGCGCAGCTCCTCGGGCTTGGCCTCGATCAGCTTGGAGATCATGCCCTGTTCGATGATCGAGTAGCTGCGCGGCCCCAGGCCAGTACCGAGGAAGATGTCGGTAATGTCGCGGCGACGGCACTTGGTGCCATTGAGGTAATAGCTGTTCTGCCCGTCACGGGTGACCTTGCGACGGATCGAAATCTCGGCGTAGGCGGCATATTCGCCGACCAGTGTGGTTTCGCTGTTGTCGAACACCAGCTCGATGCTGGCCTGACTGACCGGCTTGCGGCCACTGGAGCCGTTGAAAATGACGTCGGTCATCGACTCGCCGCGCAGGTTCTTTGCCGAACTTTCGCCCATCACCCAACGCACGGCATCGATGATGTTGGACTTGCCACAGCCGTTGGGGCCGACCACGGCCGCCATGTTGCTGGGGAAATTGACCGTGGTCGGGTCGACGAACGACTTGAACCCGGCCAGGCGAATGCACTTCAGGCGCATCGGTCAGCCTCGTGCCAGCGCCGCCAGCACCAGTTCGCAACTGCGCTGGCAGTAGGCAGTGAGCACCTCGCGAATGCGTGGCAGGTCACGGGCGACCACGGCGTCGAGCAGGCGGGCGAACAGGTCGAGGTAATCGCTCATGCTGGCCTGGCGCTGGTCCAGCGCCAGGTAATAGGCGCGGCTCATGGCCGGCTGCAGGTTCTCCACGGTTTCCTGCAGGAACGGGTTGTCGGCGAACGAATAGGCCGCGCGCATGACCGCAAAACTGTCGGCGACGAAGGCCTTGATATCAAGCTGCTGATGGGCACGTTGCAGGCGCTGCTGGATGTCCAGGAACGGGCGCAGGTCGGCATCGGTGCGCCATTTTTGCGCGACCGCGTTGCCCAGCAGGATGTAGAACTCGCTCATCAGCGCGCACAGGCTGCGTACGTTGCGCTCGTCCAGCTTGGTAACGTGGGCACCACGGCGCGGCAGGATCGCCACCAGGTGCCGACGTTCGAGGATCAGCAGCGCTTCACGCACCGAGCCGCGGCTGACATTCAGCGCCTGGGTAACCTTCTGCTCCTGGATACGTTCGCCTGGCGCCAGCTCGCCGCGGATGATGCGTTCGGCCAGGTAATCGGCAATCTGCTCGGAGAGGCTGTCCGGGGCCTTGAACGTCATGGTTGTCCTTCAAAATCAGTGAACTGGGCACAAGCAGCGGATTGTAGCGTACTTGACCGTCGATCGCGCAGAGGGGCCAGGCGGTTTATTTGACTCGCCAGGCAACCCCGCGCCCGGCGCGATCTATGCTTGGCATATGGGCAATGTGAACCGTTGGGCAGCGACATGCACAATTTCCTGACCTTTGAGTCAGAAAATTATTGACCAGCAGGACAGGTCTTGCTTAGAGTCCGCCCAACAACAATAAAACCATTGCGAGGCCATCCCCGTGATCCAGTTTCTCGTCAACCAGGAGCTGCGTAGTGAGCATGCCCTGGACCCGAACATGACGGTGCTGCAGTACCTGCGCGAGCACCTGGGCAAACCTGGCACCAAGGAGGGCTGCGCCAGCGGTGACTGCGGCGCCTGCACCGTGGTGGTCGGCGAACTGACCCAGGACGACCAGGGCAACGACAGCCTGCGCTACCGCAGCCTCAACTCGTGCCTGACGTTCGTATCGTCGCTGCATGGCAAGCAACTGATCAGCGTCGAGGGGCTCAAGCACCAAGGGCAACTGCACAGCGTGCAACAGGCCATGGCCGATTGCCATGGTTCGCAGTGCGGCTTCTGCACCCCCGGCTTCGTCATGTCACTGTTCGCCCTGCAGAAGAACAGCAACGGCCCCGACCTGCACCAGGCCCAGGAAGCCCTGGCCGGCAACCTGTGCCGCTGCACCGGCTACCGGCCGATTCTCGAAGCCGCCGAGCAGAGCTGCCGCCAGCCGTGCCGCGACCAGTTCGATGCCCAACAGGCGCAAACCATCAGCCGCCTCAAGGCGATTGCACCAACCCAGACCGGCGAGCTGAACAGCGGCGACAAACGCTGCCTGGTGCCGCTGACCGTGGCCGACCTGGCCGACCTGTACAGCTCGCACCCCGAGGCGCGGCTGCTGGCCGGCGGTACCGACCTGGCCCTGGAGGTCACCCAGTTCCACAAGACCTTGCCGGTAATGATCTACGTCGGCCACGTGGCCGAACTCAAGCGCATCGAAAAGACCGCCAGCCACCTGGAAATAGGTGCCGCCACCCCTCTCACCGACTGCTACGGCGCACTGAACGAGGAGTACCCCGACTTCGGCGCCCTGCTGCACCGCTTCGCCTCGCTGCAGATCCGCAACCAGGGCACCCTGGGTGGCAATATCGGCAACGCTTCGCCGATCGGCGACTCGCCCCCCCTGCTGATTGCCCTGGATGCGCAGATCGTCCTGCGTCAGGGCGAGCGCCAGCGAGTGATGGCCCTGGAAGACTATTTCATCGACTACCGCATCACTGCCCGCCAGGACAGCGAGTTCATCGAGAAGATCATCGTGCCACGCGCCACCCACGACTGGGCGTTCCGCGCCTACAAGGTATCCAAGCGCCTGGACGATGACATCTCCGCGGTGTGCGGCGCCTTCAACCTGAGCATCGAAGACGGCGTGGTCAGTGGGGTACGCATCGCCTTCGGCGGCATGGCGGCCATCCCCAAACGCGCCCGCGCCTGCGAGGCGGCGCTACGCGGCAAGCCGTGGAACCAGGCCGCCATCGAGCGTGCCTGCCAGGCCCTGGCCGAAGACTTCACCCCGCTCAGCGACTTCCGCGCCAGCAAGGAATACCGCCTGCTGACCGCGCAGAACCTGCTGCGCAAGTACTTCATCGAACAGCAAACGCCGCACATCGAAACCCGGGTGACCGCTTATGTCTAACCATCACGTAGCCAAGAGCCAGGCCGAGATGGCCGAACTGTTCAGCCAGGACCTGACCACCGGGGTTGGCCGCAGCGTCAAGCATGACAGCGCCGACAAGCATGTGTCCGGCGAGGCGGTGTACATCGATGACCGCCTGGAATTCCCCAACCAGCTGCACGTCTACGCCCGCACGTCCGATCGCGCCCATGCGCGCATCCTGCGCATAGACACCGCGCCCTGCTATGCCTTCGACGGGGTGCGCATCGCCATCACCCACGAAGACATCCCTGGCCTCAAGGACATCGGCCCGGTGGTGGCCGGCGACCCGTTGCTGGCCATCGACAAGGTCGAGTACTTCGGTCAGCCGGTCCTCGCCGTGGCCGCTCGCGACCTCGACACTGCACGCCGTGCCGCCATGGCCGCGATCGTCGAGTATGAAGACCTGGAGCCGGTGCTGGATGTGGTCGAAGCACTGCGCAAGCAGCATTTCGTGCTCGACAGCCACACCCACCAGCGTGGCGATGCCGCTGCCGCCCTGGCCACTGCCCCGCACCGCCTCCAGGGCACCTTGCACATCGGTGGCCAGGAGCACTTCTACCTGGAAACGCAGATCTCCTCGGTGATGCCTACCGAAGATGGCGGCATGATCGTCTACTGCTCCACGCAGAACCCCACCGAAGTGCAGAAGCTGGTCGCCGAAGTCCTCGATGTGCCGATGAACAAGGTGGTGCTGGACATGCGCCGCATGGGTGGCGGTTTTGGCGGCAAGGAAACCCAGGCTGCCAGCCCGGCGTGCCTGTGTGCCGTCATTGCGCGCCTGACCGGGCAGCCGACCAAGATGCGCCTGCCAAGGGTCGAGGACATGACCATGACCGGCAAGCGCCATCCCTTCTACGTCGAGTACGACGTAGGCTTCGATGACCACGGCCGCCTGCATGGCATCAACCTCGACCTGGCCGGCAACTGCGGGTACTCACCCGACCTGTCCGGTTCGATCGTCGACCGCGCCATGTTCCACTCCGATAACGCCTATTACCTGGGCGATGCCACCGTGCACGGCCACCGCTGCAAGACCAACACCGCTTCCAACACCGCCTATCGCGGCTTTGGCGGCCCGCAGGGGATGGTCGCCATCGAGCAGGTGATGGACCACATCGCCCGCCATCTGGGCCGCGACCCGCTGGCCGTGCGCAAAGCCAACTACTACGGCAAGAGCGAGCGCAACGTCACCCACTACTACCAGACCGTCGAGCACAACATGCTCGAGGAAATGACCGCCGAACTGGAAGCCAGCAGCGACTATGCCGAGCGCCGCGAGTCGATTCGCCGCTTCAACGCCAACAGCCCGGTGCTGAAAAAGGGCCTGGCGCTGACCCCGGTCAAGTTCGGCATATCGTTCACCGCCACCTTCCTCAACCAGGCCGGTGCGTTGATCCACATCTACACCGACGGCAGCATCCATCTCAACCACGGCGGCACCGAGATGGGCCAGGGCCTGAACACCAAGGTGGCACAGGTGGTGGCGCAGGTGTTCCAAGTCGATTTCAGCCGCATCCAGATCACTGCCACCAACACCGACAAGGTGCCCAACACCTCGCCGACCGCCGCCTCCAGTGGCGCCGACCTGAACGGCAAGGCCGCGCAGAATGCGGCTGAAATCCTCAAGAAGCGCCTGACCGAGTTCGCCGCGCGGCATTACCAGGTGACCGAGGAAGACGTCGAGTTTCGCAACGGCCATGTGCGCGTGCGCGACCAGATCGTCAGCTTCGAGCAGTTGGTGCAGCAGGCCTACTTCGCCCAGGTGTCGCTGTCCAGCACTGGCTTCTACCGCACACCGAAGATCTACTACGACCGCAACCAGGCCCGCGGCCGGCCGTTCTACTACTTCGCCTTTGGCGCCGCCTGCGTGGAGGTGATCGTCGACACCCTGACCGGCGAATACAAGATGCTGCGCGCCGATATCCTGCATGACGTGGGCGCTTCGCTGAACCCGGCCATCGACATTGGCCAGGTGGAAGGCGGCTTCATCCAGGGCATGGGCTGGCTGACCAGCGAAGAACTGGTGTGGAACGCCAAGGGCAAGCTGATGACCAATGGCCCGGCCAGCTACAAGATCCCGGCCGTGGCCGACATGCCGCTGGACTTGCGGGTGAAGCTGGTGGAAAACCGCAAGAACCCGGAGGACACCGTGTTCCATTCCAAGGCCGTTGGCGAGCCACCGTTCATGCTCGGCATCGCTGCCTGGTGCGCGATCAAGGACGCCGTGGCCAGCATCGCCGACTACCGCGTGCAGCCACAAGTGGATGCGCCGGCGACGCCGGAGCGGGTGTTGTGGGGTTGCGAGCAGATGCGCAAGGCGGTGGCTACGGCGCAACCTGCCGAGCCGGCACTGGAAAGCGTCCCGCAGTAACGCCGCCGGCTCGCTTCTTGTAGGAACGGCCTTGTGTCGCGAAAGGGTCGCGGAGCGGCCCCCAAATTTGTACAGCAACATGGCTTTCTGGGGCTGCTGCGCAGCCCTTTCGCGACACAGGGCCGCTCCCACAAAGCGGACCGCGTTGTCCTGAAGAGGAATTGCATCATGCACCAATGGATCAACGCCCTCGCCGACCACCAGTCCCGTGGCGAAGCCTGCGTGCTGGTCACCATCATCGAGGAGCGCGGTTCGACCCCGCGCAACGCCGGCTCGAAAATGGTCGTCAGCGCTACCGGCCTGTTCGACACCATCGGCGGCGGCCACCTGGAATACAAAGCCCTGCACATCGCCCGGCAGATGCTCCAGGAGCAACGCAGCACCCCGCACCTGGAGCGCTTCAGCCTCGGCGCCAGCCTGGGCCAGTGCTGCGGCGGCGTCACCGTGCTGCTGTTCGAACCCATGGCCGCCGTGCAGGCGCAGGTTGCCGTGTTCGGCGCGGGCCATGTCGGCCGCGCTCTGGTACCCTTGCTCGCCGCGCTGCCCTGCCGGGTGCGCTGGATCGACTCGCGCGAGCAGGAATTCCCGGCCCTGGTACCCGACGGGGTGACCAAGGTGGTCAGCGAGGAACCGGTCGACGAAGTCGCAAGCCTGCCACCTGGCAGCTACTGCATCGTCATGACCCACAACCACCAGCTCGACCTGGAACTGACCGCCGCCATCCTCAAGCGCAACGACTTCACCTGGTTCGGCCTGATCGGCTCGAAGACCAAGCGGGTCAAGTTCGAACACCGCCTGCGCGAGCGCGGCTACGACGATGCCGTGCTGGCGCGCATGCGCTGCCCGATGGGCCTGGCCGAGGTCAAGGGCAAGCTGCCCATCGAGATCGCCGTGTCCATCGCCGCCGAGATCATCGCCACCTACAACGCCTGCTTCGGCCAGCACGACGCTGCGGCCAATGCCGGCCCCATTGCCCAGTTGCTGCCATCCTCCCGGCGCAGCCAAACCCTTTGACGAGAGTGTTATGACCGTTACCCGCAAAGCCTACCGTGCCGCCATCCTGCACAGCATCGCCGACCCGGCCGAGGTGGGCCTGGAGGCTTCCCATGAATACTTCGAGGATGGCCTGCTGGTGGTCGACGATGGCCGCATCCGCGCCGTTGGCCACGCCAGCGAACTGCTGCCGAGCCTGGATGCCGACATCCAGGTCGAGCACTACCAGGACGCGCTGATCACCCCAGGCTTCATCGACACCCACATCCACTTCCCGCAAACCGGCATGATCGGTTCCTATGGCGAACAGCTGCTGGACTGGCTGAACACCTACACCTTCCCTTGCGAAAAGCAGTTCGCCGACAAGGATCACGCCGACCAGGTCGCGAAGATCTTCCTCAAGGAACTGCTGCGCAACGGCACTACCACTGCGCTGGTGTTCGGCAGCGTGCACCCGCAATCGGTCAATGCCCTGTTCGAAGAGGCCGAGCGCCTGGACCT
This sequence comes from Pseudomonas oryzicola, assembly GCF_014269185.2. NCBI lineage: Bacteria > Pseudomonadati > Pseudomonadota > Gammaproteobacteria > Pseudomonadales > Pseudomonadaceae > Pseudomonas > Pseudomonas oryzicola. The sequence goes on along the minus strand of NZ_JABWRZ020000001.1, from coordinate 1,872,043 downwards.
GCGCCTGATCGCCGGTAAGGTGATGATGGACCGCAACGCGCCGGACTACCTGACCGACACCGCCGAGTCCGGCTACGCCGAAAGCAAGGCGCTGATCGAGCGCTGGCATGGCAAGGGCCGCCTGCACTACGCCGTTACCCCGCGCTTCGCCCCGACCAGCACCCCGCAACAGCTGGCCCTGGCCGGCCAGTTGCTCAAGGAGCACCCGGGCGTGTACCTGCACACGCACCTGTCGGAAAACCTCAAGGAAATCGATTGGGTCAAGTCGCTGTTCCCCGAGCAGAAGGGCTACCTCGACGTGTACGACCACTTCGAGCTGCTGGGCGAACGCTCGGTGTTCGCCCATGGCGTGCACCTGTGTGACGAGGAATGCCAGCGTCTGGCTGAAACCGGTTCGGCCGTGGCCTTCTGCCCTACCTCCAACCTGTTCCTTGGCAGCGGCCTGTTCAACCTGCCGCAGGCCGAGCGCTTCAAGGTCAATGTGGGTCTGGGCACCGACGTCGGCGCCGGTACCAGCTTCTCGCTGCTCAACACCCTCAACGAAGCGTACAAGGTGATGCAACTGCAGGGCGCGCGCCTGCACCCGTACAAATCGCTGTACCTGGCCACCCTCGGCGGCGCCCGGGCGCTGCGCCTGGACGACCGCATCGGCAGCCTGCGCCCGGGTAACGATGCCGACTTCGTGGTGCTGGACTACAAGGCCACGCCGCTGCTGGACTACCGTATCCAGCAATCCAACAGCATTGAAGAGACGCTGTTCGTGCTCACCACCCTGGGCGACGATCGCACCGTGCGCGAAACCTACGCCGCCGGGCGTTGCGTGCACCAGCGCTGAAAACAGAAAGGGGCTGCAACGCAGCCCCTTCTTCATTCAGGCAAACGATCAACCCTTGGCGGCTACCTTGGGCTTTTTCAGCAGGTGCGAAAACACCGCATGCAGGTCGTCCGAGGCGCTTTCCTCGTCCAGGTTAAGCTTGCTGTCGATGTGGTCCATGTGGTGCATCATCAGGCTCACGGCCTGCTCGGCATCACGCGCCTCGATGGCATCGATCAGTTGCATGTGCTCGTCATACGAGCAGTGCGAGCGGTTGCCGCTTTCGTACTGGGCGATGATCAGCGAGGTCTGCGACACCAGGCTGCGCTGGAAGCTGACCAGTGGCGCGTTACCGGCAGCCTCCGCCAGCTTGAGGTGGAACTCGCCGGACAGGCGGATGCCGGCACCACGGTCGCCACGGGAAAAACTGTCACGCTCGTCGCGCACCATCTGCCGCAGTTCGTTGAGCTGCTCTGGCGTGGCGTGCTGCACCGCCAGCTCGGTGATCGCCCGCTCGACCATGCGTCGCGAGAAGAACACCTGACGGGCTTCTTCCACCGTGGGGCTGGCCACCACCGCACCACGGTTCGGCCGCAGCAGCACCACGCTTTCGTGGGCCAGGCGCGACAAGGCACGGCGGATGATGGTGCGGCTGACGCCGAAGATCTCGCCCAGCGCTTCCTCGCTCAACTTGGTGCCCGGAGCCAGACGCTGCTCGAGGATCGCCTCGAAAATATGCGCGTAGACGATGTCGTCCTGGGTACCACTGCGGCCGGCCTTGCCGTTGCGCGCAGGTTTCTTCAGAGGTTGCAGCTGTTCGTTCATGAGCTCTCGAGGCACGAAGGAAAGTATGGCGCCATTGTACACAGGCTGAGCCGATTCTGCAGGTGGCCTTTTACCTATATAGCTGTTGTACGCGACATTGCGCATACGAAAGATAAAACATTATTTGCATTATTTGTACACAAAAGCATAATCCCCCGAGCAACTTCTTGACCCGCAAGTCAACAAAGGGTCAGACGTCTGCCTTCCCTCGCGGGGCCGCCAAGTGCATTGCGCAGGAACCGGGCCCAAGAACAACAAGAAAGACTTGAGGAGTACTTGCTGTGGAAAGCCGCAAATCCGAAGCCCCTACGCTGGATCTCGCCCCACCGCTCGAAACGAGCTGGCTGGAGCGGATTTTCAAACTCAAGCAACACGGCAGTACCGTCAGGACCGAGCTGATCGCCGGGGTGACCACCTTCATCACCATGGCCTACATCATCTTCGTCAACCCCAACATCATGGCCGACGCCGGCATCGACCACGGCGCTGCCTTCGTCGCTACCTGCATCGCCGCCGCACTGGGCTGCCTGCTGATGGGCCTGTACGCCAACTGGCCGGTGGGCCTGGCGCCCGGCATGGGCCTCAACGCCTTCTTCACCTACACCGTGGTCGGCACCATGGGCTACAACTGGGAAACGGCACTGGGGGCGGTGTTCGTCTCCGGCGTGCTGTTCATGTTCCTGACCTTGTCGAAAGTGCGCGAATGGTTGCTCAACAGCATCCCGGTCAGCCTGCGCCATGCCATGGGTGCCGGCGTCGGACTGTTTCTCGGGCTGATCGGCCTGAAGACGGCAGGCATCATCGTCGACAGCCCGGCCACCCTGATCAAGCTGGGCTCGCTGCACGAGCCGGGGCCGCTGCTGGCGGCGCTGTGCTTCCTGCTGATCGCCATCCTCAGCTACAAGCGGGTGTTCGGCGCGATCCTGATCAGCATCATCGGCGTCACCGTGGCGGGCTGGGGCCTGGGCCTGGTCAAGTTTGGCGGGGTGATGTCGATGCCGCCGAGCCTGGCCCCGACCTGGATGGCCATGGATGTGGCCGGGGTGTTCAACGTCAGCATGATCAGCGTGGTGCTGGCGTTCCTCTTCGTGCACATGTTCGACACCGCTGGCACCCTGATGGGCGTGGCGCAGCGGGCCAACCTGGTGGCGCCGGACGGGCGCATCGAGAACCTGTCGAAAGCCCTCAAGGCCGACAGTGCCTCCAGCGTGTTCGGTGCCGTGGTCGGCGTGCCGCCGGTGACCAGCTATGTGGAAAGTGCTGCCGGTGTAGCCGCAGGTGGCCGCACCGGCCTGACAGCGGTGGTGGTCGGCCTGCTGTTCATTGCCGCGATGTTCTTCGCGCCACTGGCCGGGATGATTCCCGCTTACGCGACTGCCGGTGCGCTGATCTATGTGGCGATGCTGATGATGGGCAGCATGGCGCATATCCACTGGGACGAGGCCACCGACAGCATTCCGGCGATCGTCACGGTGATCATGATGCCGCTGACGTTCTCGGTCGCCGACGGTATTGCCCTGGGCTTCATCAGCTACGTGGCGTTGAAGGCAGGTACCGGCAAGTACAAGGAAATCTCGGCCAGCCTGTGGGTGCTGTGCGCGATCTTCATTGCCAAGTTCGTGTTCCTCTGACCCCTGCTACACCAACCAAGGGCGCCTCGGCGCCCTTTCTTCATTTCTACCGCCTGCAGCGGCCCTGTCGCCGGCAATATAAAAACAGCAGACGAAAAAAAGCCCGCCAGTGTGAGAGCGGGCCAAAGGACCTACGAAGATTCTTCTAGCGACCAACTAGCTTCCACGATAGGTCGAATAGCTGTACGGCGAGATCAGCAGCGGCACGTGGTAGTGCTCCTGCTGCTCGTCGATGCCAAAACGCAGCACGACAACATCCAGAAACGCCTGGGCCGGCAGCTGCACGCCACGGGCGCGGTAATAGTCGCCGGCGCTGAACTGCAGCTGGTAGACGCCGGTGCGGTAGTCGTCACCCTGCAGCAACGGCGCGTCGACGCGGCCATCGCTGTTGGTCAGGGCGGTGTTCACCAGCTCCAGCTGCTGGCCTTCGACACGGTACAGCTCGACCTTGATCGAGCTGCCCGGGCAGCCATGTGCGGCATCCAGTACGTGTGTGGTCAAACGTCCCATTGCTTGTCGCCTCTTGTTCAATCTGTGGGCAAAAAATACACGGCCAGCATCACGGCAAGGCCGTCGATGCGCGGGAAGGACACCATTAAGACATTTGATCGACAGATTGTACACAATTTTTTGAGCCAACCCGCTTCACCCGGCGATTCCTGCCCAGCCGCGTCCCTTTGGTCGCGAATACACAGGCAACTCAGGCTCCGAGCCGACGACAACGTCACAAGCTGACCAAGCAGGCAGGTTTCTTGCAATGAAATTCCGGGCCACTGCCAAGCGACAAAAGGGAAGAAATGCGGAAAAACAGGCTTACAAATGATTTCAGAAGTTGTATACAATCAGCCCATCCGGTGGTGCGACATCCCGACGCGGCCCGCCCACCCCCCGCACAAACGCACAAGAAGGAAGACTGCAGTGAGCGCTGACTATCCTCGCGACCTGATCGGTTACGGCAACAACCCTCCTCACCCGCAATGGCCGGGCAACGCTCGCATCGCGCTGTCTTTCGTCCTCAACTACGAGGAAGGCGGCGAACGCAACATTCTGCACGGCGACAAGGAATCCGAAGCGTTCCTCTCCGAAATGGTCGCTGCCCAGCCTCTGCAGGGCGTGCGCAACATGAGCATGGAATCGCTCTACGAGTACGGCAGCCGCGCCGGCGTGTGGCGCCTGCTGAAGCTGTTCAAGGACAGCGGCGTACCGCTGACCATCTTCGCCGTGGCCATGGCCGCCCGGCGCCACCCTGACGTGATCCGCGCCATGGTCGAAGCCGGCCATGAGATCTGCAGCCACGGCTACCGCTGGATCGACTACCAGTACATGGACGAGGCCCAGGAGCGCGAGCACATGCTCGAAGCCATCCGCATCCTCACCGAAATCACTGGCGAACGCCCGCTGGGCTGGTACACCGGCCGCACCGGCCCGAACACCCGCCGCCTGGTGATGGAGGAAGGTGGCTTCCTCTACGACAGCGACACCTATGACGACGACCTGCCCTACTGGGAGCCGAACAACCCCACCGGCAAGCCGCACCTGGTGATCCCCTACACCCTCGACACCAACGACATGCGCTTCACCCAGGTACAAGGCTTCAACTGCGGCGAGCAGTTCTTCCAGTACCTCAAGGATGCCTTCGATGTGCTGTACGCCGAAGGTGCCGAGGCACCGAAGATGCTGTCGATCGGCCTGCATTGCCGCCTGGTCGGGCGCCCGGCGCGCCTGGCCGCGCTGAAGCGCTTCGTCGACTACGCCAAAAGCCATGACCAGGTCTGGTTCGCCCGTCGCGTGGACATCGCCCGCCACTGGCACACCACCCACCCGTACAAGAAAGAGAACGCCTGATGACCGCCTTCAAGACCCTCAAGCCATCCGCCCTGGACCGTCAAGCCTTCGTCAAGGCCTTCGCCGACATCTACGAGCACTCGCCCTGGGTTGCGGAAAAAGCCTACGACCTGGGCCAGCTGGCGGAACTGGACGAGATCGAGGCGCTGCACCAGCGCATGAGCGACATCCTGCTCAGCGCCAGCCACGCCGACCAGCTGGCGCTGATCAACGCGCACCCGGACCTGGCCGGCAAGGCGGCCATCCAGGGCGAACTGACCGAGTCGAGCACCAACGAACAGGCCGGCGCCGGTATCCACCAGTGCACCGCAGAAGAATTCGCCCGTTTCACCGAGCTGAACGATGCCTACAAGGCCAAGTTCCAGTTCCCCTTCATCATGGCGGTAAAAGGCAGCAACCGGCACCAGATCCTCGCCGCTTTCGAAAAGCGCATCCATAACGACATCGATGCCGAATTCAAGGAAGCCCTGGCACAGATCAACCTGATCGCGCTGTTCCGCCTGCTGCAGCTGTAACCGGCGCGGCAACGCCTGAACCTGAACCAGAACAACGAACATAGAAGAGATATTCGCATGCGCACCCTGATGATCGAGCCCCTGAGCAAAGAAGCCTTCGCCCCCTTCGGAGACGTGATCGAAACCGATGGCAGCGACCACTTCATGATCAACAACGGCTCGACCATGCGCTTCCACAAGCTCGCCACGGTGGAAACCGCCGAGCCTGAAGACAAGGCGATCATCAGCATCTTCCGCGCCGACGCGCTGGACATGCCGCTGACCGTACGCATGCTGGAACGCCATCCGCTGGGCAGCCAGGCTTTCATCCCGCTGCTCGGCAACCCCTTTCTGATCGTGGTCGCGCCGGTTGGCGATGCACCTGTATCAGGCTTGGTCCGAGCCTTCCGCAGTAATGGCAGGCAGGGCGTTAATTACCATCGCGGCGTCTGGCACCACCCGGTGCTGACGATCGAAAAGCGGGATGACTTCCTGGTGGTTGATCGCAGCGGTTCTGGCAACAACTGCGACGAGCATTACTTCACCGAGGAACAGATGCTGATCCTCAATCCCCACCAATAAGAAAAGGTCGGTCATGCAAAGGCCCAGCCCGAGCGGGTGACCGGCAAGAGGTACATACTGTGGAAGCACACCTTCACGAATGGCTGAACCTGAGCATTCGCTGGGTTCACATGATCACCGGTATCGCCTGGATCGGTGCATCGTTCTATTTCGTCTGGCTGGAAAACAACCTGAACCGGAGCAATCCGCGCGAGGGGCTGTCGGGTGACCTCTGGGCCATCCACGGCGGTGGTATCTACCACCTTGAAAAGTACAAGCTGGCTCCGCCGAAAATGCCCGAGAACCTGCACTGGTTCAAATGGGAAGCCTACTTCACCTGGATGTCCGGTATCGCCCTGCTGTGCGTGGTGTTCTACTGGAACCCGGCGCTGTACCTGCTGGCCCCTGGCAGCACCCTGAGCGGTGCCGAGGGCGTGGCCATCGGTATCGGCTCGCTGATCGCCAGCTGGTTCATCTACGACTTCCTGTGCGACTCGCCCCTGGGCAAGAAGCCAGCGCTGCTCGGCGGTGTACTGTTCGTGCTGATCATCGCCGCGTGCTGGGGCTTCAGCCTGGTGTTCAGTGGCCGTGGCGCCTACCTGCACACCGGCGCGATCATCGGCACCATCATGGTCGGCAACGTGTTCCGCATCATCATGCCAGCCCAGCGCCAGCTGGTGGCCGCGATCGAGAACAACACCACCCCCGACCCGGTACTGCCGGCCAAGGGCCTGCTGCGCTCGCGCCACAACAACTACTTCACCCTGCCGGTGCTGTTCATCATGATCAGCAACCACTTCCCGAGCACCTACGGTAGCCAGTACAACTGGCTGATCCTGGCCGGTATTGCAGTAGCCGCGGTACTGATCCGCCACTACTTCAACACCCGTCATGACAGCAACAAGTACGCCTGGACCCTGCCGGTTGGTGCCCTGGCGATGATCTGCCTGGCCTACGTCACCGGCCCCAAGCCGATGGCCACCAGCCCTGAGCAGGCCGCAGCGAAGATCGAGTACCAGCCACTGCCGGCGACCGCAGTCGGTGGCAAGACTGCCGCCGAGCAACGCGCCGAGGATGCCGCCAAGGCTGCCGCAGCGCCTGCCGCCCCCGCCGAAGCCCCAGCCCAGGCCACGGCCCAGGCGGGCGGCGAGAGCTTCGACAAGATCCACAATGTCATCCAGGAACGCTGCACCGTGTGCCACTCGTCCAAGCCGACCAGCCCGCTGTTCAGCAGCGCGCCTGCCGGCGTGATGTTCGACACCCCGCAGCAGATCCAGGCCCAGGCCGCGCGCATCCAGGCGCAAGCGGTCGCCAGCCAGATCATGCCGCTGGGCAACATCACCCAGATGACCACCGAAGAGCGCAAGCTGGTCGGTGACTGGATCGCCAAAGGCGCCCCGGTGAACTGAAACACAATGGTCGGGATCACACCGCTCCCTGTGGGAGCGGGTTTACCCGCGAAGAGGCCGGCAATACCGGCCTCGAACTTGAAGATTCACGCAACAAGCAAGCATCGAGCGTCAGCCCCAGGCGGGAACTCCAGGCTCTCCACAGCGTGAGCCTGCCGCTTGGTGCCGGCGCTTGGATCCGAGAATAAAAACAAAACTCGAGGTGCTGCATGTCCGAGTCACGCAAGGCGCATATCCCTGTTGCGCCGCCGCGAGAGCCCTTGCCCCTGTTCCAGCTGATCCTGGTTGGCCTGCAACATGTCCTGCTGATGTACGGTGGCGCGATCGCCGTGCCGCTGATCATCGGCCAGGCCGCCGGGCTGTCCCGTGAAGAAGTCGCTTTCCTGATCAACGCCGACCTGCTGGTAGCAGGTGTCGCCACGATCATCCAGTCATTCGGTATCGGCCCGGTGGGCATCCGCATGCCGGTGATGATGGGCGCCAGTTTCGCTGCCGTCGGCAGTATGGTGGCCATGGCCGGCATGCCCGGCGTGGGTCTGCAGGGGATTTTCGGCGCGACCATCGCCGCCGGGTTCTTCGGCATGCTGATCGCGCCGTTCATGTCCAAGGTCGTACGTTTCTTCCCACCCTTGGTCACCGGCACGGTGATCACCTCGATCGGCCTGTCGCTGTTCCCGGTGGCAGTCAACTGGGCAGGTGGCGGCCAGCAGGCTGGCACCTTCGGTGCGCCGATCTTCCTGCTGGTGGCCGGCCTGGTACTGGCGGTGATCCTGCTGATCAACCGCTTCATGCGTGGGTTCTGGGTCAATGTATCGGTGCTGGTAGGCATGGGCCTGGGCTACATCCTGGCCGGCGCCATCGGCATGGTCGACCTGTCGGGCCTGAACCAGGCCCCATGGCTGCAAGTGGTCACCCCGCTGCACTTCGGCATGCCGACCTTCAGCCTGGCACCGATCCTGTCCATGTGCCTGGTGGTGGTGATCATCTTCGTCGAGTCCACCGGCATGTTCCTCGCACTGGGCAAGGTGACCGGCCGTGAAGTGACCCCAGGCATGCTGCGTCGCGGCCTGTTGTGCGATGCCGGGGCATCGTTCGTCGCCGGCTTCTTCAATACCTTCACCCACTCCTCGTTCGCCCAGAACATCGGCCTGGTGCAGATGACCGGGGTACGCTGCCGCTACGTCACCGTGGTGGCCGGCGCACTGCTGATCCTGCTCAGCCTGCTGCCCAAGGCGGCCTTCCTGATTGCCTCGATCCCGCCTGCGGTACTGGGCGGCGCCTCCATCGCCATGTTCGGCATGGTCACCGCCACCGGGATCAAGATTCTGCAGGAGGCGGACATCGGCGACCGCCGCAACCAGTTGCTGGTCGCCGTGAGCGTCGGCTTCGGGCTGATCCCCGTGGTGCGCCCGGAGTTCTTCGCCCAGATGCCGCAGTGGATGGAACCCATCACCCACAGCGGCATCGCCATGGCCACGGTCAGTGCCCTGGTGCTGAACGTGCTGTTCAACATCCTCGGTGGTGCCGATCGCGCGACGCACAACGTCTGCCATCAGCACTGAAGCAACCCGCCTGGAGCAACAGGGGGCGGCGCACTGCCGCCCCTGCCTTGACCTCGTCGTAAACGCTGTACCGTCGGCCCGCCGGAATGGGCCGCCCGGGGCGCCTGCGCGCCAAAAAAACCCAACAAAAACAATAAGTCCGGGAACCACAACATGAAACGCATCACCTCGTCCCTCCTGCTGGGCAGCAGCCTGCTGGCCACCCTCCCCACCCACGCCGGAGAATGGCTGCAGTGGCACGGCGAAAGCCTGACCTACCTGTACGGCAAGGACTTCAAGGTCAACCCCCGCATCCAGCAGACGATCACCTTCGAGCACGCCAACAAATGGAAGTACGGCGACACTTTCATGTTCGTCGACAAGGTCTTCTACAACGGCAAGGCCGACCCGGGCAAAGGCGTCACCAGCTACTACGGGGAGTTCAGCCCGCGTCTGTCACTGGGCAAGATTACCGGGCACAAATTCGAACTGGGCCCGATCAAGGATGTGCTGGTTGCCATGACCTATGAGCGCGGCGAGGGCGACAACGAGGCCTACCTGATCGGCCCCGGCTTCGACCTGGCCATCCCCGGTTTCAACTATTTCACCCTCAACTTCTACGTACGCAACACCGAAGGCAGCCGCCCTGGTGACAACGTCTGGCAGATCACCCCCGCCTGGTCCTACACCCTGCCCGTAGGCAAGTCCGACATTCTGATCGACGGCTACATGGACTGGGTGGTGGACAACGACCAGACCCGTCGCGGTACCTACCACGCCAACCTGCAGTTCAACCCACAGGTCAAGTACGACCTGGGCAAAGCCCTTGGCCTGGGCGCCAAGCAGCTGTACGTGGGTATCGAATACAGCTACTGGAAGGACAAGTACGGCATCGACAGCCAAGGCAACGTCGACAGCAACCAGAGCGTCACCAGTGCACTGGTCAAGGTGCACTTCTAAAAGCTGACCAAACGCACAAGTTTGGTCCATCGCGCTCCAGGACGGAGCACTTGAGGCAAGGCGCGCAAGCCAGTAATCTGCGCGCCCCCTCGATCAGGGCAGAACGGATTCTGCCTGCGTTTACTGACCGCTCAGTCAATGAATACGGGCGGTTGGCCGACGTGTTGCCAGCCTGAAAGACCCTTTTCATCCGTTCAGAACGAAGTCGAGCAGGAAGGTTTTGCCAGCCCGGGAAAGTTGGCTCAACCCTTGCCAAACAGCTGTGGCCCATCGAAAAAAACTGACTCGAAAGACAAAAAAGCGCGATAACGCGCTGACAACAGATCAATCAAGGGAGCGAAACACGCAATGCGTACCATCAACAGCCTGATCCTCGCCGGCGGCCTGCTGGCCTGCGGCACCACCTTCGGCGGCGACCTGCTGCAATGGCAGAACAACAGCCTGACCTACCTGTGGGGCAAGAACTTCAAGGTCAACCCGGCGATCCAGCAAACGGTCACCTTCGAGCACGCCGACGCCTGGAAGTACGGCGACAACTTCATCTTCGTCGACAAGATCTTCTACCAGGGCCAGAAAGACGCGGGCAACGGCCCGAACACTTACTATGGCGAGATCAGCCCACGCCTGTCCTTCGGCAAGATCTTCGATCAGAAGATCGAGTTCGGCCCGGTCAAGGACGTGTTGCTGGCGATGACCTACGAGTTCGGCGAGGGTGACACCGAGTCGTACCTGATCGGCCCGGGCTTCGACCTGGCCATCCCCGGGTTCGATTACTTCCAGCTGAACTTCTACAACCGCACCACCGATGGCAGCCGCGCTGGCGACAATGTATGGCAGATTACCCCGGTGTGGTCGTACACCATCCCGGTCGGTTCTTCCGACCTGCTGATCGACGGCTTCATGGACTGGGTGGTGGACAACGACGAGAACCGTCGCGGCACCTACCAGGCCAACCTGCACTTCAACCCGCAGATCAAGTACGACCTGGGCAAGGCCTTGCACCTGGGTGAGAAGCAGTTGTACGTGGGTGTGGAATACGACTACTGGAAGAACAAGTACGGCATCAAGGATTCCGATACCTTTACTACCGACCAGAACACCATGAGCTTCTTGCTCAAGGTTCATTTCTGAGTTGAACCTTCGGGGCCGCGTTGCGGCCCATTCGCTACCAACCTCGCTCCCACAGGCGCAGCGCACCGTGTAGGAGCGGGTTTACCCGCGAACCGGGGCTCGCCCCGGCCACGCACCTCAATTAGCCGGCCGAACCGCCCGCCACAGTTTCCCTGCCAGGCTTACCAGGGCCAGCACCACCGCACCGGCCACAACCCCGACGCCGCCATTCAGCAGCGCTACGGTCAACGCCCCGCCACGCCCTTCACTGACCGCCTCGATGGCATGATGCAGCGGCACGATGCCATGCACCAGGATCCCGCCGCCGACCAGGAACATCGCCGCCGTGCCGATCACCGACAGGCTCTTCATCATGTACGGCGCGGCCCACAGGATGCCGTTACCCACCGCCTGGGCCAGGCGTGATGCCTTGCGGGTCATCCACAGCCCGAGGTCATCGAGCTTGACGATGCCGCCCACCAGCCCGTACACACCGATGGTCATGACCACCGCGATGCCCGACAGCACGATGATCTGCTGGCTCAACGGTGAGTCGGCGACAATGCCCAGGGTAATGGCGATGATTTCCGCCGAAAGGATGAAGTCGGTGCGCACCGCGCCCTTGATCTTGGTTTTCTCGTACACCACCAGGTCGACATTGGCGTCCGCCACAGCTTCCTTGTGGGCCTCGTGCTGCGCCTCATCCTCCCCCTTGCTGTGCAGGAACTTGTGCGCCAGCTTCTCGAAGCCCTCGAAGCACAGGTAGGCACCGCCGAGCATCAGCAGCGGTATCACCGCCCAGGGAATGAACGCACTGATCAACAGCGCCGCCGGTACCAGGATGGCCTTGTTCACCAACGACCCTTTGGCCACCGCCCACACCACCGGCAGCTCGCGATCGGCGCGCACGCCGGTGACCTGCTGGGCGTTCAGCGCCAGGTCATCGCCCAGCACCCCTGCGGTCTTTTTTGCCGCTACCTTGGTCATCAGCGAGACGTCATCGAGCACCGTGGCGATGTCGTCGATCAGTACCAGTAGACTGCTTCCTGCCATGTTTGTCTGCTTCCGGATGAATGAATGCTGCCGATTCTAGCGCAAAGCCGCTGCCTTGAGCCCCCGTCGAGCCCGGTGCTACCATGCCCGATCCCTCTTAGAGGTGGCCAGACACGAGGAAGATCCCTGACCATGAGCACCATTCGCGAGCGCAACAAGGAACTGATCCTGCGCGCGGCCAGCGAGGAATTCGCCGACAAGGGCTTCGCCGCCACCAAGACCAGCGATATCGCGGCCAAGGCCGGCCTGCCCAAGCCCAACGTGTATTACTACTTCAAGTCCAAGGACAACCTCTATCGCGAGGTGCTGGAAAGCATCATCGCGCCGATCATGCAGGCGTCGACCCCGTTCAATGCCGACGGCGACCCGAAAGAAGTGCTGAGTGCCTACATTCGCTCGAAGATCCGCATTTCGCGTGACCTGCCGCATGCGTCCAAGGTGTTCGCCAGCGAGATCATGCACGGCGCCCCGCACCTGTCGCCGAACCAGGTGGCGCAGTTGAACGAGCAGGCCCGGCACAACATCGAATGCATCCAGCGCTGGATCGACCGTGGGCAGATCGCCCATGTCGACGCGCATCACCTGATGTTCAGCATCTGGGCAGCGACCCAGACCTATGCCGATTTCGACTGGCAGATTTCGGCGGTGACCGGCAAGGCCAAGCTGACCGACAGCGATTATGACGCTGCGGCGGAGACCATCATCCGCATGGTACTCAAGGGGTGTGAGCCCGAGGTGGCCTGACCCTCGGCGCTGGCTGCTTCGCGGATGAACCCGTTCCCACAGAGGCACCATGAGCTTCAAGCCTGTGATGGTCCTGTGGGAGCGGGTTCACCCGCGAATAGGCCTGAACAGGCAATAGAGAATCAGGCTGCTACACCGGCATCCGCTCTCAACCCCACCTCCTCGATCGCACTGATCGCGCACTGCTCGTCGATATCCGACGTATCCCCGCTGATCCCTACGGCACCCAGCACCTTGCCGTCCTGATCACGCACCAGCACGCCACCCGGCGCCGGCACCACCGGCCGTTCACCCAAGCCGTTCAGCGCGGCAAAGAACGCTGGCCGTTGCTGCGCATCCAGCGCCAGCAAGCGCGAGCCCTTGCCCAGCGCAATCGCGCCCCAGGCCTTGCCAGTAGCCACCTGCGGGCGAATCAGGCTGGCACCGTCCTCGCGTTGCAGCGCCAGCAGGTGGCCGCCGGCGTCCAGCACCGCCACGGTCAGCGGTGCAGCATTGATCTTGCGGCCCGCCGCCAGCGCGGCATTCACCAGGCTGACCGCGACTTTCAGGTTCAAAGCGTTCATGGAAAGGTCCTCTTCTTGTTGTGAGAAGCCCTGAGGGCAGTTGAAGCCGATAGGACCAATAGAACACAACGAGTTGCATTTTTGTATACAATATTTTGAAACGATCGTATGCGATGATGCAAACGCCCGTTTTCTTGGGCGCTCGAACGAAAGCATCCACTGCCGACGAAAACCCGTTGACCTGAGCGGCCAGCCATGAATACACTCTGGCGCAAAGCAAGTTGTATACAATTACAAAATCGATGAGGCACAAACCATGAGCAAAATGAGAGCAATCGATGCAGCCGTTCTGGTCATGCGCCGTGAAGGTGTAGATACCGCGTTCGGCATCCCGGGGGCTGCCATCAACCCGTTGTACTCGGCCCTGAAGAAAGTCGGTGGCATCGATCACGTCCTCGCTCGCCACGTCGAAGGCGCCTCGCACATGGCTGAGGGCTATACCCGCGCCAACCCGGGCAACATCGGCGTGTGCATCGGTACCTCCGGCCCGGCCGGCACCGACATGGTCACCGGCCTGTACAGTGCCTCGGCCGACTCCATCCCGATCCTCTGCATCACCGGCCAGGCGCCGCGTGCGCGCCTGCACAAGGAAGACTTCCAGGCGGTCGACATCACCAACATCGTCAAGCCGGTGACCAAGTGGGCCACCACCGTTCTGGAGCCAGGCCAGGTGCCTTATGCCTTCCAGAAAGCCTTCCATGAGATGCGCACCGGCCGCCCAGGCCCAGTGCTGATCGACCTGCCGTTCGACGTACAGATGGCCGAGATCGAATTCGACATCGACGCCTACGAACCGCTGCCCGTGCACAAGCCGTCTGCCACCCGCGTACAGGCCGAAAAAGCCCTGGCCCTGCTCAACGAAGCCGAGCGCCCACTGCTGGTCGCCGGTGGCGGCATCATCAACGCCGACGCCAGCGACAAACTGGTCGAATTCGCCGAACTGACCGGCGTCCCGGTCATCCCGACCCTGATGGGCTGGGGCACCATCCCGGACGACCACGCGCAGATGGTCGGCATGGTCGGCCTGCAGACCTCGCACCGCTACGGCAACGCCACCCTGCTGAAATCCGACCTGGTGTTCGGCATCGGTAACCGTTGGGCCAACCGCCACACCGGCTCGGTCGACGTCTACACCGAAGGCCGCAAGTTCATCCACGTCGACATCGAACCGACCCAGATCGGCCGCGTGTTCACCCCGGACCTGGGTATCGTTTCCGACGCTGGCAAGGCGCTGGATGCATTCCTCGAAGTGGCCCGCGAGTGGAAGGCCGCTGGCAAGCTGAAGTGCCGCAAGGCCTGGCTGGAAGACTGCCAGCAGCGCAAGGCCAGCCTGCAGCGCAAGACTCACTTCGACAACGTGCCGGTCAAGCCGCAACGCGTCTACGAAGAGATGAACCAGGTGTTCGGCAAGGACACCTGCTACGTCAGCACCATCGGCCTGTCGCAGATCGCCGGTGCGCAGTTCCTGCACGTGTACAAGCCACGCCACTGGATCAACTGCGGCCAGGCCGGCCCGCTGGGCTGGACCATCCCTGCTGCCCTGGGCGTGGTCAAGGCCGACCCGAAACGCAAGGTGGTCGCGCTGTCCGGTGACTACGACTTCCAGTTCATGATCGAAGAGCTGGCGGTGGGCGCGCAGTTCAACCTGCCGTACGTCCACGTGCTGGTGAACAACGCCTACCTGGGCCTGATCCGTCAGGCGCAACGTGGCTTCGACATGGATTACTGTGTACAACTGGCGTTCGAGAACATCAACGCCACCGACGCCGCCACCTACGGTGTCGACCACGTTGCCGTGGTCGAGGGCCTGGGCTGCAAGGCCATCCGTGTGTTCGAGCCGGCAGACATCGCCCCTGCCCTGCTCAAGGCACAGAAGATGGCCGAAGAGTTCCGCGTGCCGGTGGTGGTCGAAGTGATTCTCGAGCGCGTCACCAACATTTCCATGGGCACCGAGATCAACGCAGTCAACGAATTCGAAGACCTGGCCCTGGTCGGCAACGACGCGCCAACTGCCATCTCGCTGCTGGACTGATCGCCTGACGCCCCCGTGCCGGCCCCTGCTGAAGGGGCACCGGGGGCCTTCACCGCAAGGAGACACACCATGCCTCGCTTCGCTGCCAACCTGTCCATGCTGTTCACCGAACAGGATTTCCTGGCCCGCTTCAAGGCTGCCGCCGATGCTGGCTTCAGCGGCGTCGAATACCTCTTCCCGTATGACTTCAGCGCCGCCGACATCAAGCAGCAGTTGGTGGCCAACAGCCTGACCCAGGTGCTGTTCAACCTGCCGGCCGGCGACTGGGCCAAAGGCGAGCGTGGCATCGCCTGCCACCCGGACCGCGTCGCAGAGTTCCGCGCCGGTGTCGACAAGGCCATCGAATACGCCAAGGTACTGGGCAACACCCAGGTCAACTGCCTGGCCGGCATCCGTCCGCAAGGGCTGCAGTGCGCCGATGTGCGCAAGACCTTCGTCGACAACCTCAGGTTTGCCGCTGACAAACTGAAAGCCGCCGGCATCCGCCTGGTCATGGAAATGATCAACACGCGCGACATTCCGGGGTTCTACCTGAACACCACCCAGCAGGCCCTGGAGATCCAGGCCGAGGTGGGCAGCGACAACCTGTTCCTGCAGTACGACATCTACCACATGCAGATCATGGAAGGTGACCTGGCGCGCACCATGGAAACCAACCTGAAACTGATCAACCACATCCAGCTGGCCGACAACCCGGGCCGCAATGAACCCGGCACCGGCGAGATCAACTACCGCTTCCTCTTCGAGCACCTGGACCGCATCGGCTACCAGGGCTGGGTGGGCGCGGAATACAAGCCGCTGACCACCACCGAAGCGGGCCTGGGCTGGCTGAAGAGCCACAACGCAATCTGAACGGCTGAACACCAGCCCCCCGCTCCCACAGCGGCCACGGCTCGCTTGAGATATCACAATTACAAAGAGGCACATTCTCATGGCTAAAATCGGTTTCATCGGCACCGGCATCATGGGCAAACCCATGGCGCAGAACCTGCAAAAGGCAGGTCACAGCATCTTCATTTCCACCCACCACGACGCCGCCCCGGCCGACCTGATCGCCGCCGGTGCGGTGGCCCTGGCCAACCCGAAAGAGGTGGCCCAGGAAGCCGAGTTCATCATTGTCATGGTGCCGGACACCCCACAAGTGGAGAGCGTCCTGTTCGGTGAAAACGGCGTGGCCGAAGGTGTGGGCCCGAACAAAGTGGTGATCGACATGAGCTCGATCTCGCCGACCGCGACCAAAGCCTTTGCCGAAAAGATCAAGGCCACTGGCGCCGCCTACCTGGATGCCCCGGTATCCGGTGGCGAAGTCGGTGCCAAGGCCGCGACCCTGAGCATCATGGTCGGTGGCTGCCCGAAGGCCTTCGAGCGCACCCTGCCGCTGTTCGAAGCCATGGGCAAGAACATCACCCGCGTAGGTGGCAACGGCGACGGCCAGACCGCCAAGGTGGCCAACCAGATCATCGTTGCGCTGAACATCCAGGCCGTGGCCGAAGCCCTGCTGTTCGCTGCCAGGAACGGCGCCGATCCTGCCAAGGTGCGTGAAGCGCTGATGGGTGGCTTCGCCTCGTCGAAGATCCTCGAAGTACATGCCGAGCGCATGATCAAGGGCACCTTCGACCCAGGTTTCCGCATCAACCTGCACCAGAAGGACCTCAACCTGGCCCTGCAAGGTGCCAAGGAACTGGGCATCAACCTGCCCAACACCTCCAATGCCCAGCAAGTGTTCAACACCTGCCAGGCCCTGGGCGGCGGCAACTGGGACCACTCGGCGCTGATCAAAGGCCTGGAGCACATGGCCAACTTCTCGATCCGCGACGACAAGTAAACCTGTACCGGCCCTTCGCGGATGAATCCGCTCCTACCGGTTGATCCGATCGCAATGAACGGACCTATCGTCCTGTAGGAGCGGATTCATCCGCGATGCGGCCAACACCGCTGAACCTGCGACCACAGTCTCAGCGGTGACCCCGAGCAACACCCGCCCCTGGTTCGGCCTGCACGGAGGCAGTTCCAGGGGCGTTCTTGATTGTGCAGAACAACAATATACTGGGAGCCTGCCATGTCGGTCGATCCGCAAAAACTTCTCCGCGAGCTGTTCGACACAGCCATCGCCGCCGCCCACCCGCGCCAAGTCCTCGAACCCTACCTGCCCGCCGACCGTAGCGGCCGGGTCATCGTCATCGGCGCCGGCAAGGCCGCCGCCGCCATGGCCGAAGTGGTCGAGAAAAGCTGGCAGGGCGAAGTCTCCGGCCTGGTCGTCACCCGTTACGGCCATGGCGCCAACTGCCAGAAGATCGAAGTGGTCGAAGCCGCCCACCCGGTCCCCGATGCCGCCGGCCTGGCCGTGGCCAAGCGCGTGCTGGACCTGGTCAGCAACCTCAGCAAAGACGACCGCGTCATCTTCCTGCTGTCTGGCGGTGGTTCGGCGTTGCTGGCCCTGCCTGCCGAGGGCCTGACCCTGGCCGACAAGCAGCAGATCAACAAGGCGCTGCTCAAGTCCGGCGCCACCATCGGCGAGATGAACTGCGTGCGCAAGCACCTCTCGGCGATCAAGGGCGGCCGCCTGGCCAAGGCCTGCTGGCCGGCCACGGTCTACACCTATGCCATTTCCGATGTTCCGGGCGACCTCGCCACGGTGATCGCCTCCGGCCCCACCGTGGCCGACCCAAGCACCTCGGCCGATGCCCTGGCCATCCTCAAGCGCTACAACATCGAGGCCCCCAAAGCGGTCATCGACTGGCTCAACAACCCAGCCTCGGAAACCGTCAAGGCCGATGACCCGGCCCTGGCCCGCAGCCACTTCCAGCTGATCGCCAAACCCCAGCAGTCGCTCGAGGCCGCTGCGGTCAGAGCACGCCAGGCCGGGTTCAGCCCGCTGATCCTCGGCGACCTGGAAGGCGAGTCGCGCGAAGTGGCCAAGGTGCACGCCGGCATCGCCCGGCAGGTCGTCCAGCATGGCCAGCCGCTGAAGGCGCCGTGCGTGATCCTGTCCGGCGGCGAAACCACCGTCACCGTACGCGGCAATGGTCGTGGCGGGCGCAACGCCGAGTTCCTGCTCAGCCTCACCGAGAGCCTCAAGGGCCTGCCAGGCGTGTATGCCCTGGCCGGTGACACCGATGGCATCGATGGTTCGGAAGATAACGCCGGCGCCTTCATGACCCCGGGCAGCTACGCCCGCGCCGAAGCGCTGGGCCTGTCAGCCAGCGACGAGCTGGACAACAACAACGGCTATGGCTACTTCGCCGCGCTGGATGCGCTGATCGTCACTGAGCCAACCCGCACCAACGTCAACGACTTCCGCGCCATCCTGATTCTCGAGACAGCCCAATCATGACGCCTGATAAAAAAGTGAAGATCCTCGCCACCCTCGGCCCTGCGATCAAAGGCATCGACGACATCCGCCAACTGGTCGAAGCCGGGGTGAACATCTTCCGCCTCAACTTCAGCCACGGCGAACACGCCGACCACGCCCTGCGCTACCAGTGGATTCGCGAGGTCGAGCAGCAACTGAACTACCCGCTGGGCATTCTCATGGACCTGCAAGGGCCGAAGCTGCGGGTCGGCCGCTTTGCCGAAGGCAAGGTCCAGCTGCAGCGCGGCCAGGCCCTGCGCCTGGACCTGGACAAGACCCCGGGCGACAGCCACCGGGTCAACCTGCCGCACCCCGAAATCATTGCCGCCCTCGAGCCAGGCATGGACCTGCTGCTCGACGACGGCAAGCTGCGCCTGCGCGTCACCGCCAGGCACAGTGACGCGATCGACACCGAAGTGCTGGCCGGTGGCGAGCTGTCCGACCGCAAAGGGGTCAACGTGCCGCAAGCGGTACTCGACCTCTCACCGCTCACCGAGAAAGACCGCCGCGACCTGGCCTTCGGCCTGGAACTGGGCGTGGATTGGGTGGCCCTGTCGTTCGTCCAGCGCCCGGAAGACATCACGGAAGCACGCCAACTGATTGGTGACCGCGCCTACCTGATGGCGAAGATCGAAAAGCCCTCGGCAGTCGAGCAACTGCAAGCCATCGCCGAGCTGTCGGACGCGATCATGGTGGCCCGGGGCGACCTCGGCGTGGAAGTGCCAGCGGAAAGCGTGCCGCAGATCCAGAAGCGCATCATCGGCACTTGTCGCCAGCTGGGCAAACCGGTGGTAGTGGCCACGCAGATGCTCGAATCCATGCGTTTCTCGCCGGCGCCGACCCGCGCCGAAGTCACCGACGTGGCCAATGCCGTGGCCGAGGGTGCCGATGCGGTGATGCTGTCGGCCGAGACCGCCTCGGGTGACTACCCGCTGGAAGCCGTGCAGATGATGAGCAAGATCATCCGCCAGGTGGAAAACGGCCCGGACTACCAGGCCCAGCTCGACGTGGGCCGGCCGAAGGCCGAGGCCACCGTGTCGGACGCCATCAGCTGCGCGATCCGCCGGATCAGCGGCATCCTGCCGGTGGCGGTGCTGGTCAACTACAGCGAGTCCGGGACGTCGACCCTGCGCGCCGCACGCGAACGGCCACGGGCACCGATCCTCAACCTGACGCCGAACCTGAAGACCGCACGCCGCCTGAGCGTGGCCTGGGGCGTGCACTCGGTGGTCAACGACCGCCTGCGTCAGGTCGACGAGGTGGTGTCCACCGCACTGGAGATCGCCCAGGCGCAAGGCATGGCCAGCCGTGGCGACACGTTGCTGATCACCGCCGGTGTGCCGTTCGGCAAGCCGGGGTCGACTAATACGCTGCGGATCGAAACCTTGATCTGAATCACCGCATCTCTCCTGTGGGAGCGGGCGTGCCCGCGAAGAGGCCAGCAGGGACAACGATGTTGCCTGAGCTGACGCATTCGCGGGCACGCCCGCTCCCACAGGGTCGGTGGTGTCGCACACAACTGCGGAAAACCCGAGGCCCAAAAGAGGCCCACCGCTCTCCCATCAACCTCACTGACTGCCCCGATGTACACCAAGAATTTCGTCAACCCGTGCCCCGACTGGGCCACGGCGCTGCTCAACGGCTTCAGCCAGGTGCTGCTACTGCGCAACCCTCTGTGCGGCCTGTGCTGCCTGCTGGCTATCCTGCTCACTGCGCCCAACCTGGTTGGTGGCGCCCTGCTCGGCTCTCTCGCCGGCCTGCTCACCGCCCAGGCCCGCGGCTACGACCGCGCCGATCGCCAGGCCGGCTTGTACAGCTACAACGGCGTGCTGATCGGCATCCTGATCAGTGCCGTGCTGCCCTGGTCGGCGATCCTGCCACCGTTGATCATCGCCGCCGGCGGCCTGTCCAGCATCATCACCCACCAGTGGCGCAAGCGTGGCGGCAAACTGCTGGTTGCCTACACCGCACCCTTCGTGCTGCTCGGCTGGGCCACCCTGCTGATCGCGACGCCCTCGCCCGCCGGCTTCGTCGAAGCCGACCCGCTGTACGCCCTGGCGCGCGGGGTCGGGCAGATCTTCCTGCTCGACCAGCCGCTGGCCGGCCTGCTGATCATCGTCGGCATGTCGATTGCCAACCCCTATGCCGCGCTGTGGGCCGTGATCGGCTCGGCCCTCGGCGGCGGCCTGGCGTTGCTGACCGATCAGGCACAGGCTGCGTGGCTGGGCCTGCACGGCTTCAACGCGGCATTGGCGGCGCTGGCCTTCAGCAGGCAAGGTGAGAAGCCCAGGGTGACGTTGCTGGCCATCGTCCTCGCCCTGCTGATGCACTCCCTGTGCAAATGGCTGCCGGTACCCGGCCTGACCGCGCCCTTCGTCGCCGCCTGCTGGCTGATGCACCTGGGCAGCCACCTGGCCCAGCCCAGGCAACGCAACGCCAGCCGCTTGCACAGCTGAAAGGCAACCCCTAGGCTCAGCCCATCGCCATTGTGGAACGAGCCCATGAACAACCCCGCGAGCCTGCGTGAGCGGCTCTTCGTCATCGTCTTCCAGACCGACACCGTGGCTGGAAGACGCTTCGACAAGATCCTCCTGCTGATCATCCTGGCCAGCCTGGTCACCGTCATCCTCGACAGCATCGACGCAATTCACCAGGGCTACGCCGGCCTGCTGGCCGCTATCGAATGGGGCTTCACCGCGATCTTCCTGGCCGAGTACCTCACCCGCCTGTATTGCTCGCCCAAGCCGCTGCGCTATGCCTTCAGCTTCTACGGCCTGGTCGATCTGCTGGCGATCGTGCCGGGGATCATCGCGCTGTACTACAGCGACGCCCAGTACCTGCTGATCATCCGCGTCATCCGAATGCTGCGGATCTTCCGAGTGCTCAAGCTCAGTCCGTACCTCAAGCAGGCCCATTACCTGATAGACGCACTGCGCGGCAGCAAGCAGAAGATCATCGTGTTCCTGGTCACCGTCTCCACCCTGGTGACCGTGTTCGGCACCCTGATGTACGTGATCGAAGGGCCGCAGCACGGCTTCACCAGCATTCCCAAAGGGATCTACTGGGCCATCGTCACCCTGACCACCGTGGGCTTCGGCGATATCGTGCCGAAGACACCGCTGGGGCAGGTGATCTCGTCGCTGGTGATGATCATCGGTTATTCGATCATTGCCGTGCCGACCGGGATATTCACCGCCGAGCTGGCCAATGCCATGCGCGGCGAGCAGTTGCAACATGACTGTCCCACCTGCAGCAAGAAGAACCATGAACCTGCGGCAGCGTTCTGTTCCCGGTGTGGCAATGCGCTGTTTCCCAGGCCGTGATACTGCGGCATAACCAAAGTGTTTTTTGTTCTTTAACCGCCACGGACCTGCCCGCTATAGTCGCAGGCAAATTGCCAATACCTTCTCGATAACAAGGAAGCAACGTGAAAAAGCTCTTCACCGCCTCGCTGCTCGCCGCAGGCCTTGCCCTGGGCAACCTGGCCCAGGCCGCCCCCACCCTGCTCAACGTTTCCTACGACGTGATGCGCGACTTCTACAAGGACTACAACCCGGCCTTCCAGAAGCACTGGGAAGCCGAGCACAACGAAAAGGTCAACGTGCAGATGTCCTTCGGCGGCTCGAGCAAACAGGCGCGTGCGGTGATCGACGGCCTGCCGGCCGACGTCATCACCATGAACATGGCCACCGACATCAACGCGCTGGCCGACAACGGCAAGCTGGTGCCGGACAACTGGGCAAGCCGCCTGCCCAACAACAGCGCGCCGTTCACCTCGGCCACCGTGTTCATCGTGCGCAAAGGCAACCCGAAAGCTCTGAAAGACTGGCCCGACCTGCTCAAGGATGGCGTGCAGGTAATCGTGCCCAACCCGAAAACTTCGGGGAACGGCCGCTACACCTACCTGTCGGCCTGGGGCTATGTGCTCAAGCAGGGTGGCGATGAGAACAAAGCCAAGGCATTCGTCGCCAAGCTGTTCAAGCAGGCGCCTGTGCTCGACACTGGTGGCCGCGCCGCGACCACCACGTTCATGACCAACCAGATCGGTGACGTGCTGGTGACCTTCGAGAACGAAGCCGAGATGATCGCCCGCGAATTCGGCCGCGACCAGTTCGAAGTGGTCTACCCGAGCGTGTCGGCCGAGGCCGAGCCGCCGGTGAGTGTGGTCGACAAGGTAGTGGCGCGCAAAGGCACCCAGGCAGTGGCCGAGGAATACCTGAAGTACCTGTGGTCGCCAGCGGCACAGGAAATTGCCGCGCAGAACTACCTGCGCCCGCGCGATGCAACGGTACTGGCCAAGTACACCGACCGCTTCCCGAAAGTGGACTTCCTGTCGGTGGAGAAGACTTTCGGCGACTGGCGCACCGTGCAGAAGACCCACTTCAATGATGGTGGGGTGTTCGACCAGATCTACACCAATCAGTAATTGCTGCAGGCCTGGCCGGCCCTGTCGCCGGCCAGTGCAGGCAACCTCAGCCCTGGCGGAACACCAAGGCCTTCAGCCCGCCCGCCGGGTCCGCATCGGGAAACTCGGGCGGGTTCTCCAGCCGCTCGACAAACGCCAGCGACGGCGCCTGCTGCGCCATGCCCTCGATCAGAAACTCCGGCCCGATTCCCGGGTCGTTCACGCACGCCAGCACCGTGCCGCCCTGGCTCAACAGCTCCGGCAAGCGCCGCAGGATCTTCGCGTAGTCCTGGGTCAGCACGAAGCTGCCGCGCTGGAAGGTCGGCGGGTCGATGATGATCAGGTCATAAGGCCCGTACTTGCGCACCTTGCCCCACGACTTGAACAGCTCGTGCCCCAGGTACGCCACGCGCGACGCGTCATGGCCATTCAGCCGATGGTTGTCGCGCCCGCGCGACAGTGCCGACTTGGCCATGTCCAGGTTCACCACCTGCTCTGCGCCCCCGGCAATTGCCGCTACCGAGAAACCGCAGGTATAGGCGAACAGGTTCAGCACGCGCTTGCCCGCCGCCTGCTCGCGCACCCAACGCCGGCCATAGCGCATGTCGAGGAACAGGCCGTTGTTCTGCCGCACGCCCAGGTCGAGCAGGTAGGTCAGGCCGTCTTCGACCACTTCGCGTTGCTGGCATGGCTCGCCCAGCAGCCACTGGCCCGGGCTGTCGGGCAGGTAACGGTGCTGCATGAGGATGGCCTGGCCGGTCCACTGTGGGCGCTCGGCGAGGCTGCGCAGCATGGCTTCCAGTTCGGCCAGTTGACCTTCGGGCGGCTCGCGGAACAGGGCCACTGACAGTACACCTTGCAACCAGTCGACGGTGACCTGCTCCAGGCCCGCCCAGCAACGGCCACGACCGTGGAACAGGCGGCGGGTTTCCTGCGGAGCAGGGTCGAGGGCGGTGAGCAGGTGTTGCTCAAGAGTCTGGATTGGCGAAGTCATCAGGGATCGCAAGCTGGCAAAAGCGGCATTCTACCCCCTGAGGGCGCTTTGCGCCCTATCGCCGGCAAGCCGCAAAGCGGCCTCAGTGGTCCTTGACCGCCATCACCCTGGGCCGGAACCACCAGCCCTGCTGCATCCCCGCCGCCGCCAGCAGGATCAGCGCCACCCCCAGCCACTGCAGCGGCGCCAGACGATGCCCAAAGGCCACCCAGTCGACCAATATCGCTGCAATCGGGTAGATGAACGACAGCGCCCCGGTCAATGCCGTGGGCAAACGCTGGATGGCGCTGTACAGCAGCACATACATCAGGCCCGTGTGCACCATGCCCAAGGTCACCAGGCTGGCCAGCGCCGGCAATTGACCCGGTAACCCGCCCAGCTTGACCCAGGGCGCCAGCAACAGCACACCGGTAGCCACCTGGATCAACGCGATCAGGTGCGGCGGCGTGCCGCTCAGGCGCTTGATGATCAGTGCTGCGATGGCGTACAGGAAGGCCGCCCCCAGCGCCAGGGCAATACCCAGCAAATAGTCGCCACCTCCACCCTGCCCGGTGCCATGGGCACTGACGATCGCCAGCATGCCGAGGAACGCCACGCTCAGCCAGGTGACCTTGGCCAGGGTGATCCTTTCGCCCAGGAACACTGCCGCCAGCCCCACCAGCATGAACGGCTGCACGTTGTATACCGCCGTGCCGATGGCAATCGATGCCCGCGAGTAGGACGCGAACAACAGCACCCAGTTGCCGACGATGGCCACACCGCTGGCAATCGCCAGCAGAAATGCCGTGCGGCTGATTACGCCCGGCCGCAAGAAGCCAAAGCCTGCGCAAATGGCCAGCAAGGTCACGGCACCGAACACGCAACGCCAGAACACCACCTCGAGCACCGGCTGGCCAGACACCAGCACGAACCAGCCGATGGTCCCGGAAATCAGCATGGCGGCGACCATTTCCAGCGAACCACGGCGCAACGAACTATCCATTTCACACCTCCTGTCGATGACGGCAACAGTATGCAAATGTTTCCGGGAGGCCTTCCAGCGGATATCGAAGGTAGATTTGCCGAGCTACCTTTACTATCAAGGCAAATCATCCAAACGACCTTACGAGGTGACCATGACCGATGCCATCGACCAATTGCTGATCAATGCACTGATGGAAGACTCACGCCGTTCGCTCAAGGCCTTGGCACAGATCAGCGGGTTGTCAGCGCCCAGCGTCAGTGAACGCCTGCGCCGCCTGGAGGAACGCGGCGTGTTGCGTGGTTACACCGTAGACGTCGACCCCCGCGCGTTTGGCTACCAGCTGCAGGCGATCGTGCGCATCCGCCCGCTGCCCGGGCAGTTGCAGGAGGTGGAGCGGCAGATCATCGCCATCCCCGAGTTCACCGAGTGCGACAAGGTGGTCGGCGACGACTGTTTCATTGCCCGGCTGCATGTGCGCTCGATGGAACAGTTGGACACCCTGCTCGACCGCCTCTATACGGTGGCCGAGACCAATACTGCAATCATCAAGAAAAGCCCGGTGAAGCGGCGGTTGCCACCCATGGATTGAGTCTGTGCCCGCGAAGAGGCCGGCTCAGAAAAATCTGACTATTTTTTGTACACAATAATGTCACCATAAGTGCCATTTTTGTGTGCACTTTCCATTTTAACGCCCCAATGCGTTACACCACGCCCACTTAAAAGCTTGACCAAACGATCAAATAATAGGCGCTTGAAAAATATAAAGCTGTTCGATCGGTCAAATTATATTTTCTGTATTTCATAAAGTTACCGGTAATAACCACAGATTAAAGATGACGGCATCTTCCTGGTTGGTTTTCCTTTGGCACGGAACTCGCTTTTGTGTGTTCGTGTTTTGTATACAAGTTAAACGAAACATAAATACACAAGAACCCGCGGCGCCGCTCCAACAGCGGCCGCCGCACCCTGAACCCAGTGATGCCAACGCTGCACCGACGAGATGGCGAGCCCGTGCGCATGCCCGCTCATCGCAGTCCACGTGCATCAGGAGCCCGCCGGAATGAGTACCAGCCTCGACCTTGCCCCTGAACTATCCGTCGCCAGCACCCACCCCGCCTCGCCACTTGCCGACAGCCAGCCGGCACTTGCCCTGAGCCCACGCCTGCATAATCGCGACCTCGCCCCGACGCGCCTGCACGGCCGCCGCTGGGGCCGCTACAGCATCTTTGCGCTGTGGACCAACGATGTGCACAACATTGCCAACTACTCGTTCGCCATGGGCTTGTTCGCCCTCGGCCTGGGTGGCTGGCAGATACTGCTGTCGCTGGCCATCGGCGCAGCGCTGGTGTACTTCTTCATGAACCTGTCCGGCTACATGGGGCAGAAAACCGGCGTGCCGTTCCCGGTCATCAGCCGCATCGCCTTCGGCATTCACGGCGCGCAGATCCCGGCGCTGATCCGCGCGATCATCGCCATCGCCTGGTTCGGCATCCAGACCTACCTGGCATCGGTGGTGTTGCGGGTGCTGCTCACTGCCGTGTGGCCGCACCTGGCCGCCTACGACCACGACAGCATCCTCGGCCTGTCGAGCCTGGGCTGGGTGTGCTTCGTGTCGATCTGGCTGGTGCAGCTGGTGATCCTGGCCTACGGCATGGAGATGGTGCGCCGCTACGAGGCCTTCGCCGGCCCGGTGATCCTGCTGACGGTTGCCGCCCTGGCGGTGTTCATGTACGTCCAGGCCGACGCCCGCATCGCCTGGTCGGTGGCCGCGCCGCTGAGCGGCTACGAGATGTGGCGCAACATCTTTGCCGGCGGCGCCCTGTGGCTGGCCATCTATGGCACCCTGGTGCTGAACTTCTGCGATTTCGCCCGCTCTTCGCCCTGCTGCAAGACCATTCGCGTGGGCAACTTCTGGGGCCTGCCGGTGAACATCCTGGTCTTCGCCATGATCACCGTGGTGCTGTGCGGCGCGCAGTTCCAGATCAATGGCCAGGTCATCGACAGCCCGACGCAGATCGTCGCCAGCATCCCCAGCACGCCGTTCCTGGTGCTTGGCTGCCTGGCCTTCCTGATCGTCACCGTAGCAGTGAACATCATGGCCAACTTCGTCGCACCGGCTTTCGTGCTCAGCAACCTGGCGCCACGCCACCTGAACTTCCGCCGTGCCGGCCTGATCAGCGCCACCCTGGCGGTGCTGATCCTGCCGTGGAACCTGTACAACAGCCCGCTGGTGATCGTGTACTTCCTGTCCGGCCTGGGCGCGCTGCTCGGCCCGCTGTACGGGGTGATCATGGCCGACTACTGGTTGCTGCGCAAAGGCCGCATCAACGTGCCGGAGCTATACACCGAGCACCCGGCCGGGGCCTACCACTACAGCAAGGGCATCAACCTGCGCGCCGTGGCCGCCTTCGTGCCGGCCGCACTGCTGGCCATCGTCCTGGCCCTGGTACCGAACTTCCATGGCATCGCGCCGTTCTCCTGGCTGGTCGGCGCCGGCATCGCCGCTGCGGTCTACCTGCTGATCGCGCCACGCAACCGCCAGTACCACGAGGTCAGCGGCGAATGCATTGCCGTCGACCACAGTAGCCACTGACCGGGGAGGACTCCACATGCGTATCCTGATTGCCAACGTCAACACCACCGCGGCCATCACCGAGGCCATCGCCGAACAGGCCCGCAGCGTGGCCGCGCCCGGTACCGAAATCATCGGCCTGACCCCGTGGTTCGGCGCCGAATCGGTGGAAGGCAATTTTGAGAGCTACCTGGCCGCCATCGCCGTGATGGACCGGGTGCTGGCCTACGAAGGCCCGTACGATGCGGTGATCCAGGCCGGCTACGGCGAGCATGGCCGCGAAGGCCTGCAGGAGTTGCTGAACGTACCAGTGGTGGACATCACCGACGCCGCCGCCAGCACCGCCATGTATCTGGGCCACGCCTACTCGGTGGTCACCACCCTGGACCGCACCGTGCCACTGATCGAGGACCGCCTGAAGCTGTCCGGCCTGTATGAGCGCTGCGCCTCGGTGCGCGCCAGTGGCCTGGCGGTGCTGGAACTGGAAGCCGACCCGCAGCGCGCCGTGGAGGCGATTGTCGAGCAGGCCGAACGCGCCGTACATGACGACAAGGCCGAGGTGATCTGCCTGGGTTGCGGCGGCATGGCCGGGCTGGACGAGCAGATTCGCCTGCGCACGGGCGTGCCGGTGGTGGATGGCGTCAGCGCGGCGGTCACCGTTGCCGAAGCGCTGGCGCGCATGGGCCTGAGTACCTCCAAGGTGCGTACCTATGCCACGCCGCGGACGAAGAAGGTGCTGGGTTGGCCGATGCGCTGCGGTCGTTGATTCCTGGTACGGTCAATCCATCACCTGCGGATCAGGTCGGGCAGCCACGAGCCCGACCATCCAGCCCCTGGCGCACGTTGCGGCTGAGCAGGCTGGCCTTGCCGTCGCGCCAGGTCAGCTTGAGCACGTAGAGGGTATCGAAATCGTCACCGTTCCAGTCCGTGGTGATCACCCGCTGGTCGCCCAGGGCCTTGCCGGCCACAGTGTTGATCAGTTCGGGGAGGTAGCCGTGCGACCAGGCGGTGTAGACGGTCGCGTTGCGGTACTTGTCGCGCAACAGCTCGTCAGCCAGCGCTTCGGTGTCATTGGCGCCATAATCGATGTTCACCGGCAGGCCCAGGCGAATGGCGCTGGGGGTAATGGTCATCAGCGGGCGAATGTAGCTGTAGCTTTGCTCCTTGCTGCCTTCCTCGACATGCCGCGACGGGTTGGCGGCGAACACGTAATCGGCTTTGCCGAAGCGCTCGGGCAGCACCCTGGCCAGATCCAGCGCTCGGTTGAGGCCCTGGCAGTTCAATTGGCCCAAGCCTTCTTCCGGCTTCTCGGCGTGGCGCAGGAACACCAGGGTTTGCGTGCCATCCGCCGGTTGCACCCGGCTTTCGACAGCCTCCAGCACCAGCGGCACCACAACGGCGGCGAGCACCAGGCTCAGCAGCAGGTGACGACGACGGCATGAGAATATTGGCAACTTCATCAAGGGCAGGCTCGTGTGGCGAAGACAATCGGGTTACCCGCCACATTGCCCGCCAGCTGCGAGACATCCTTTGGAGTGGATGCCATCCTTGGCAACGAGTGAGGGTCAGAGTGCCCTGAACCCGTTTGGTTCCTCCCTGACGGTGGATGCCGCTCCCTGGCAAAACCATGCTAGGCAATGGCTGTTGCCAAATTGTGTAGGACAAAAGAACCTGGGGTTGCAAAAGTGCGCCGACAGCAACGGTGCTCGCGATCTGCTCGCGCCAGTGCTGCCGGCTATTCGGCCACCATCATCAGGTCCGCGGCCTGGATCAACCGAGCTGGTCGAAGGCTTGCTGCCCGGTCAGCTCCCTGGTCTGGTTGGCGAAGCAATACCAGGCGGGTTTTTGTTCGACAAAGATCTGCAGGTCGAACGCCCATTCCTGGTCACCGTCAAGCAGGCCGACCGGCACGGCATGGAAATCATTGGCCTTGAGCCGGTAATACAGGTGTGTGCCGCACTGGCCGCAAAAACCGCGCTGGGCCCAATCGGACGAATCGTAAACGCTGGGCGCACGCCCTTCGATTAGCGGTGGCTGGCTGCAATGCACCACCAGCAACGGGCCGCCGGTCCACTTGCGGCACATGCTGCAGTGGCAGGCGCTGATGTGGGTGTTATCGACCATAGCCGTAACCCGGGTGGCGCCGCACAGGCAGGTGCCGTGTTTTTCCAGGGGCATGGCTGGCTCCTTCAGCTGAGGGTGGGCCAGCAATTATAGATGCCTGTACCGGCTTCGGCACCGGCAGGGCGGCCTTCATCTCGACGGCATCGGCCTCGAACCAGACGCAATCCGGCTGGCACGGCGCTCTCAGTCATCCCGCGTCAGCACTTCCAGCAATTCGATCTCGAAGGTCAGGTCGGAATTCGGCGGGATCGCCCCCACGCTGCGTTCGCCGTAGCCCAGCTGTGCCGGTACCTGCAGCCTGCGCTTGCCCCCCACGCGCATGCCTATCAGCCCCTGGTCCCAGCCCTTGATCACTCGGCCGGTGCCGATCACGCACTGGAACGGCTTGCCGCGCGACCAGGACGAGTCGAACTCGCTGCCATCGGCCAGCCAGCCGGTGTACTGGGTGGTGATCAGGGCGCCTTTGACGGCGGCTTTGCCGTCGCCTTCGACGAGGTCGGTGATCTGCAATTCGCTGCTCATGGGCAGGCTCCAAGCTGTGATTCGGGGGCGTGGTTTTCTCAGGAATGCGCGGGTTTGGCAAGTGCGCATGGCGTGGTGTGCGGCGCATCGAGCATTGCCGTGATCCTTGATCGCGACGCTGCGACGACAGCGGAAAACCTTGCCCTGCAAGCGCAGCCCTGCTGCCGACCTGACATTTCTGCCAGGTTACACAGCGCGCATTGCTATGCACCATGGCGGAGAAAACCCACAACAGGAGAACGCCATGTCCAACCCTAAACACAAAGCATGGGAGGCACCCAGCCTGCCGCAAGCTGAACCAGACCGCGACCATCCTGGGCACCAATTCCTGTCCCTCGACAGGCTTTACGAAATTCCCGGGGAAACCCTGGCCTGCCGAGTGCCGATTTCGACGGGCATGTCCACAGGCGATTTCGTCCGGGTGCGCGGACGTATCGGCGAGGTCATCTACGACGCGCCCGAAGTCCCTATTGCCAATCCGCCCAGCCCGCTGATAGTGGCGATGCCCAAGTTCATGCTCTATGGCGTTGCCGGTAATCTCATGAACCTGAACTTCGCACTGCGCAAGCCCGGGGGAAGTGATTGGCAGATTTCCCAGAGCCGTGAAATCAGGGTGGAATCGCAGCTACTGCCACTGCCACGGCCCAGCCTGCCACGCGATAGCGACACACTACAGATCGGCTACCTCCACATGAGAGAAGGAGACATAGTGCGCGCTCGGCTGTATAGCTCGCCAATCAACTTTGTCGATACCAGGGAATTCACTGTCACACGGATTGAAACCGTTCGGATCAAAATCTACCACTCATGGTTCGTAGAGAATCGCGGCAAGCCTGTATGGCTGAACTATGCCGTACTGCGTAGCGGGCAGCCGCGAAGGCTCGTGTCCGAGGTGCTGTACATCGAAAAGCTGCAAGTGCCGCCTCTATGACGCCAGCTGGCCAGGCCAGGGGCCTGAGCTTTGCCAGGCGCCCTGGCCCAACCCCGCAATGCTTTCCACGCAACCGCAGCCATACAAGGACCTCGCGATGACAACCCCTACCGTTGGCTGGGCAGTAGCCCTGGCCTTGCTGTTATCTGCCTGCTCCAGCCAAACTCAGCCACCCGTCCCCATTCCGGCCCCACCCGGGCCGCAGCTTACTGTCGTCGACGGCCCGGCAACCGCCGAAGCATTGACCAAGCGCTACAGCGACACTGCGCAAGACTGCGGCAGTGCGAGCCGGCCAGCGTTTCTTTGCAACGGCGTGATCCTGCGCACTACCACCTACTCGCCCCGCTACGACGCCTGGAACCCAAGCCCGACAGCCGTGGAGCTCGGTGCTGTATCATTCTCCTACCTGCGCCAGGACAGCAAATTCGCGCGCATGCCGTGGGGCGGCGAGAACGGCATGGTGCTGTATCCGATTTTCGCCTCGCCACCAGACAAGATCGACATCAATGTGTTGTGTTCCTACCCCATCGATGGCTGGACCGACAACCGCGTCGGCAACCGCTGCGGGCAATATGGTAGCAACCCGACCAGCGTTTCCTGTGAGCTGCAGGGCATCACCAGCGCAACCCAATGGACCACGCTGTACACCCAGCAAGGGGGCGACAACTCGAAGATCTGTGCCTTCAACGTACGCGACAGCCAGAACCATCTGGCCGGCCCGGCGTTCTACCAGAGCCTGCTGGCCAAGAGCAGTGGCAACCCGAGCGACAAACGCTTCACCGAACATAACGAGCTGGTGCATGGCCTCTGGGAGCAGAACATTCCCGCCCAGCTACCCATCCAGGCATTTTTCTATACTAGCCCGGCGGGCCTGAAGGACGCTTGGCAGGATCGCCTGACCTTCCGCCACAAGGCCAACATCGACCTGCCCCTGATCAAGATCACCCTGCCCACGAACACTGCCGAACAGGCCCGTTTCGACTACATCGCTGCGGATAACATCGACCCACCGCTTGGCCTCGACGCCACGGCGGTAGCCCTGGCCGGCAAGACCTATCTCATTCCTGACCACCCTGGCGTCGCACCGGTCTACACCCCGGGCAGCAATGCAGTCGAACGCCATGCCAGCGGCGGCAAGATGCCCTACACCTATGCCAGCAGCAACCCCGGCGTCGCAGCCGTGGACCCGTACGGCCTGGTCACCGCCAAAGGCAACGGCACTGCGCAAATCAGCGTGACCGACGCCACTGGCCAGACCCGCGCGTACACGGTCAATGTGAGTAATGTGCTGAAAGTCTACAAGTTTCCCAGATCGAACTGGAACAACGCGTCGAGCGCCGTCGCTGCCCAAGGCGCGCGTTTGCCCAGCGAACAAGAGGCGCATGAGTTGAAGGCGGCCTTCGGCGGCCGCTGGCCATTCGCTCATGCTTATCACTGGACGACCAAGGAGTGCGGTCTCGGCAAGCACATGGCGCTGGAACTGCACAACGCCTCGACTGTGGGAATGTGCGCCTCATTCATCACGTCCTACGAAGTCGTAGGTCTCAAACAATAGCCAGCACCAGGGGGCACAGGCATCAAGCCCTGTCACCTGGTAGTTATGTCAGTTGTGGGTGAAACGACCCGATCATACGCTGGCAGCTCACCCGCAGCCACCTGGAGCAAGCCCTATGAACATGCCCGACAACGCATCTGAACGTGTCAACGACACCGCTAATTTACCTCGGCCGTCCATTCCCGCAGCAGAGGATGGTGGCCTTGGCTATGTCGATATTGAGGACGACCCGGAGGGTTCCATCTATGTCACGGTTGGCCCTTATACCAAAATCAATGAAGGTGACATCGTAGAGGTTTTTTTCGACAACACCCGGGTCGGGTACTACATAGCGAACGATGGCGACCCCAGCGTACTGAACATAAAGGTTGCCAACAGCGAGCTCAGACAGCTCGAGGACCGTGTCTATAAGGTTAAGTACATCTTTACCCTGTTCATCGGTGGAGGGCAAATCTCTTCTGAAGAAACGTCGGTCGAGATCAAGCGCACCGTCCCCGGTGGACGAGACCCATACCCCGACACCCCCGAACTCAACGAGAACCTGGCCCCTGCCTTCGTGGTACCCGACCCGGTGTCGGCTAACGCCGAGTTTGCCACGGTTTATGTTCCAGTTTGGGATCACATGGACTATGACGATGTTCTGACGGTCTCCTGGGGCGGCGAAAAAGTCACACTGCCCCCCTTGCCATCGATGGAAATAGGTAAACAGCAAGAGGTCAAGATTGACCGCGCCATGCTCGAAAAGGTAGGTGGAGGCCGGGTGCCGGTGACCTATGAAATTCGCGACAGAGTGAACAACCGCTCCAGGTGGGCTCCTTACAAGCACACGGATGTGGAGATCGAAGTCCCCAACGCACCAGAAGCACCGTCTGTGATAATGAACGGCAAACCGGTGACCGAAATCGACCTGGCCATTCTGGGCGCGGATGACGCCATCGTCTGGGTGCCCCGTTATGACGGCATTCTGTCCGGCCAGAATGTAAAGTTGGAATGGCGCGGTCTGACGGCCGCCAACGAGCGCATCGATCATGAAAAGGAAATGGAAGTCCCCGACCCGGTGCCTATATTCCTGGAGTTCAAGGTTCCCAACTCGAAGGTCATCCTGTTGGGCCAAGGATCCGCGCAGGCACGTTATGTCGTCGATGAGCGCCGGCCGTCGAAAATGACCCCCTCACTTCCCGTGCGTGGCGAACCTGTGAGGCTCGCAAAGCCGGAAGTACCCGAGGCCCCGACAGGAGAACTCGATCCGGCCGCGGTACCCGACGGCGCAAGGTTCATCGTGCCCGTCTCGCGCGCTATCGAAAACAATGCCCGCATTACGATTTACTGGAATGGCACGACGTCAGATGAGGAATCAGTACCTCACACTGATTCACAGGAGGTTCTCGATAATACGAGGCCTCTGTTGTTCCTGATACCTGCAGATCGCATCAGGTTGATCGCCGGAGGCAAAGTCAAGGCCTATTACATCGTCAGCAACGCCGAGAGCACGCTGCCACCTTCGGTGGAATTGTCACTTCTGGTCAGGGCAGCCAGTACACAGCCGCTGCCGATCGCCAGCGTCGACGGTGTGCAGGGCGGCAAGCTCGATGCCGATCGCCCCTCAACCATCCTGCGCATCAACTACCCCGGCATGGAGCTGCTGGATTCTATCAACTGGGAATGGAACGCCCCGCTGCCCACCGGCGGCACCATCCGGGTCAGTGCGATTGGCGAGCAGACAGCGGCGATAGCAGGCACCTTTATCGCCGGTAATCGAGACAAGGACGTTGTGGTCACCTACTCGGTTGTTGGAAAAGGGGCGTCCACACCGCTGCCGTTCCGCGTGGAAGGTTCTGCCATTTCGCCCAAGCAACCGGTGATCCCAGACGCACCCAATAAATTCCTGAACTTTCATGACACCATGTATGAAGGCGAATTCCTGGAGGTTCACGTAGTGCCTTTCACAGGTATGACGATTGGCCAGAGCATCAAACTGACATGGAACGGTCCTTACTTTGACTGGAGCGATACACTGCCGGTCGAGGCGATACAGACGCTTATCTTCCGTGTACCCCGTCTCGAAGTGATCGATGCCATTGGCCGCTCGGTACTGATCAGCTACACGGTAAACGGGGTCACCCCTTCGCCAGACTACACCCTGAAGATCGATAGCCAAGGAATGGAACTGCCCCCGCCATGGTATTTCCCTCAACCGGAAAAGCCTACCGCCGCAGTGTCCATTCTTTCGCCGGACCAAGAGAAACACCACACCGGACGGGTGCGCTTGTACGGGGTAAATCCGACCCCTTGGCAATCGACGGAAGAGTTGCTGGTGCCAAATGAGCCAAAATACTTCCAGGTCCCCAGAAGCGTCATCGATGAGAACAGACATAGAGTGGTCTTGATCAACTACAGCATCTATCGCGGCAACGGAGAACAGTTCAGGTTCTCCAGAATCCTTCGCCAACAACTCTGAAGGCCTGGCTGCTGCGCCCGGTGCAATGCCGGGCCCAGCAGCGCAATATTCTGCACTTGGGTTTCCCGGTAAAAACTAGCATTTTTACTAGGTTACATTCCGCCAGCAGTCACTCAAGCTTGACAGCGAGCCTGAGCGCGACGTCCGTGAGCCAAGGCCAACTTCTGATTTTTCCTTGATCTGATCGGACTTTTCCTACAGGAAAATTCCCATCATCCCTTCATCCTCCGCGCATCCAGTCTTCTCGCTTCTGTAAAAACCCATTCCGGAGTCAACGATGAAACGACTTTCCCGCCTGACTACCCATAGCCCCTCACGCTATGCCTGCCTGCTGCTGCTCAGTTGTAGCCCATTGGCCAGCCACGCCGCCGTTCTTGTCGGCCCCGGGCAAAGCGCCACTGTCGAAGCGGGCACCCCCGCCGAGTTCTGGGAGGTGCGCGACGGCGCCAGCCTGATCCTCAAACCGGGCAGCGAGGCCGATGGTACGGGGTCTGGCCTGAGCTCGGCCATCGCCCTGGTGAATGGCAGCAGCCTGACTGCGCAAGGTGCCACGATCCGTGCAGACGGGCGCGCCATCCTCAACAACCAGAGCACCCTGAGCCTGACCGGTAGCCGCGTCACGGCAAAGGAAACCGGTAATACCTCGGCGGGTGCGGAATTTTCCTCCGGAGTGGCACTGCTGATGCTCGGCGGCAACGCCACAATCAGCGGCTCGGTGCTCGACGGCGAACGCCATGCCATCGCCATCAATTCCGATATCAGTGGCTCCAGCGCAGACCTCACTGCAGTGCTCGACATCGCCGGCAGCCAACTGGTGTCGGGCAATGGCAGTGCAATCTACATGGGCAACCTGTACCCCGGCGAAGATGCCCCACCCATCGCCCACATCACCCTGCGCGACGGCACGGTGGTCAGCGCTGGCAATGGCAACCTGCTGGAGGTACACGATGACGCCCAAGCCTCCCTGACCATCGAAGCGAGCGACATCACCGGCAATATCACCTCCGAAGACACCGCCCACACCGAGGTAAACTTGCTCGACCGCGCCGTCCTGCGGGGCTCGATGCAAGGCGTCGACAACGTTGCCGTAGCCGACAGCGCCGCGTGGATCATCAACGGCGACTCCAGCATCGGGCAATTGAACAATGCGGGTACCGTAGCCTTTTCCGACGACGCCGCCGGCCGTACCCTGACTGTGGAAGGCAACTATGCCGGCAATGGCGGTACCTTGGTGTTCAACTCGGTACTCGGCGGCGACGATTCGCTCACCGACAAACTGATTGTCAAAGGCGACACCAGTGGCAGCACCTCGGTACGCGTCAACAACCTGGGTGGCAGCGGCGCCAAGACCCTCAACGGCATCGAGCTGATCACCGTGGGGGGTAACTCGGCCGGGGAATTCCAGCAATCGGGCCGTATCGTCGCCGGCGCCTACGACTACCACCTGATGCGTGGCGAAGGCGCCAACAGCGGCAACTGGTATCTGAGCAACGAGCTGAGCGACCCGGGCAACCCTGACCCTGACCCTGACCCGGGCCCAGGCCCAGGCCCTGCGCCGACCCTGGTGGTACGCCCCGAAGGTGGCGCCTACGCTGCCAACCTATACGCCATGAATACCCTGTTCGACGCCAGTGTCAGCGAACGCAGCGGCGAGACCGAGCGCGCCGACACCGTCGCGGCCAATGGCAGATCGACCAACCTGTGGATGAAAAACAGCGGCGGCCACCAGCGCGCCACCGACAACTCCGGGCAGCTCAACACCCACACCAACCGCTATGCCCTGCTGCTGGGCGCCGACTTGGCTGGCGGCATTACCCGCGACGGCGGCGCCTGGCGCGCCGGGGCCTTCGCCGGCTATGGCTACAGCCACGGTACCACTACCTCGCAGCTTACCAACCACCATGCCGGCAGCCAGGTCAAAGGCTACACCACCGGTGTCTATGGCACCTGGTACGCCGACGGCAACAGCGAGCAGGGGCTGTATACCGATGCGGTATTGCAATACAGCTGGTTCGATGCCCAGGTAACCGGCGAAGATGTCGCCAAGGAAACCTATAGCGCCAGTGGCGTGTCCACCTCGCTCGAAGCCGGCTATGTGTTTCGCAACGCCCTCGACAACGGCAGCGCCTGGTACCTGCAACCCAAGGCCAAGGTATTCTGGTCTGGCGTGACGCCCGACGATCACCGTGAAGACAACGGCACCATCGTCTCCAGCGACGGCAGCGATACCTTGAGCGTAAGCGTCGGTGCCCGGGCATTCCTCAAGCTGAACTACAGCGGTGACGATACCCTGGCCGACAGCTTCAAGCCCTTTGTCGAAGCCAACTGGATCCACAACAGCCGCCAGGCCGGGGTTACCCTCGACGGTGCCAGCGTCAGCCAGGTTGGCACTCGCAACATCGCCGAATTCAAGGCTGGTGCCGAAGGCCGGGTCAATCGCGACCTGACCGTCACGGCTACGCTGGCGCAGCAGGTAGGCACTGAGAATTTCTCCGACACCGCCGCCTCGCTGGCCCTGCGCTGGTCGTTCTGAAGCCTTGCCGCGCGGTGCCCGAGGCACCGTGCGGCATCCACCGCCCTGCGTCCCTTCCCGCTCTTCCCCGCCAATACCCCCGCCGCTACCTAGTAAAACTGTCAGGTTACAACCGGGCGGTTTTTATCGAACATGTACCTGCGATCGCATCGGCTGCAATGGCTAGCTAAACAGCCGGCTACACCCGTAGCACCCCTGGCGATGCCAGGCCTGACGAGGCCTGGCATCGCCAGCGGACAACCCCTATTTCCTTCAGCCTATGGAACATAGCCATGAGCAATTTCATCGACGTGGTCAACGACAGCCGTGTCTCTGCCAATTTCATCGATGTGGTCAGCGACAGCCAGGTCCCTGCCAATTCCATCGCGCGACATACACTGATCAAGGGCCCACTGACTTACAAGGCGAGCCTGGTTACTGCGCCGGGTACGTGGGCCTTCACCGACCCACTGGTATTTCCACCCGATGCCCTGGCTCCCCTACCACCGGACGGAGAAGAAGACAACCTGCTGTTGGAGAGCGTCAAAAGCGACGCCCTGACGCTGACGTTCCCGGTACCCAGCAAGATACGCCAACCAGATCAAGACACCGTGCAACTGCTGGTCGATGGGAGCGGGATTGGCAGCCCGGTTACCTTCAGCGGGTTCAAACCCGGTGATACTTTCTCGATCGAATTGCCAGCCATTGCCCGACCGGAAGGTCGTCACAGCATCACGTACCAGGTGAAGTACTACGAGGGTGGCGGCCTAGAACGCGGCCCGGCGCAGCAGTTCGAGGTCGACCTGACCGCCCCGGGGCGCCCGTTCCTGGGTCGCCTGAGCGTCGACCAGGACATCATCGACAATGGTCTCACCGCGGACAAGCTCAAAGAAAGTGAGGATGGCACCTTCTATCTTGAAAGCTTCGTGCCCAGCTATGAGGGTGTACAGCCTGGCGACATCATCCAGGGTTTGATCAACGGTGAAAAAGCACCAAACAGTAAAGTCATCAACATCGAAGCCTCCGATGAAGACGTTGAACTGCCCTTCGTCCGTGAGGATATCGAAGCCGCAGGCGATGGCCCGTTGGCATTCTCCTATGAGATTACCGACCGTGCCGGCAACCTTTCATTGCTGACCATTCCGCTCGATCTGCGGGTACTGCTCAAAGGCGAACTGACGGGACTGGAGGCCCCGCAAGTACCCTCCTTCGAGGACGACGGTATCATCAACGAAACCGATGCCCGCGGCCCGGCAGAAGTAATCATCCCTGCCTTCACCGGCACACCGGGTATCCAGAAGGGTGACCAGATCCAGTTGGTATGGGGTGGGCGGGTACATACCCTGGTTCCAATTCCGGAGGATACCGAGGAGGAGGCACACACGGTTCAAGCCGACTATGCCGCGCTCTACGACACCTGGAAAGCCGCAACCGGCGGTGCCAACATGGTCGCCCGAATCG
This sequence comes from Pseudomonas oryzicola, assembly GCF_014269185.2. Lineage (NCBI taxonomy): Bacteria > Pseudomonadati > Pseudomonadota > Gammaproteobacteria > Pseudomonadales > Pseudomonadaceae > Pseudomonas > Pseudomonas oryzicola. The sequence continues at coordinate 1,832,611 of NZ_JABWRZ020000001.1, read as the reverse complement.
ATGTGCTGTACCGCATCGTACGCAATACACTGGTGGCCGGTACCTCTCCTGCGACCGTTGTAGATATCAACCTGTTCCAGGCCGGTGGCGACCCCGACCCCGAAAAGCCGATACACCCCAACATGCACCCTGCCTTGCTGACGTCGGCCAGTGGCAAGGAAAACGAGATCCCGGTGGATGACTTCGACAAGGATGCAACCATCATCGTTCGCTGGTTCCAACGGCTGATGCCGACTGAGGATCTGTTCAACCTCAATGACGTGTTGAAAGTCACTTACGGTAAAACAGATCTCCCCGTACGCACCATCACCGCAACTGATGTGGCCAACAAGGTCGACTTGGTACTAACCCTCACCAAAGAACAGATCCGCGGTGAAGGCTCGGGCGAGAAGACTCTGAAATACACCGTGACCCGCACCGTGGCCGGCGGCACGGAGAACACCTCGTATTCACCGCTGCAACCCGTCCAGGTCTCTGGTTCGGACGAGCTGCCAGGCGAAGGCACCCTGCCAGAAGGCAGTTTCACTCCACTGAACGACAGAAACTCTATCGGGCCTGAACAGATCAAGGCGGGCGTCAAGTTCGTGACACCGCATTACATCAACAAAAAAACCGGCGACACAATCAAGATCGACCTCGTACAGTACATGGGTGACAAGCACGACGATGATAGCGAAACACCGATCGAAGAAACCAGGATCACGATGGAGGCAACCGTAGGGCCTGACGACGAGAACACCACCACAGAATTCCAGCTCGATGCAACCAAGCTGGCACACCCCCTGGACCTTTGCCATATCCACGCCGTATGGTCTGCGAAAAACACGTTCGGTACTGTCATAAACGATAAAACGCAAGTCACTATCGACAGCCGCGGCTACGACAGCTGAGCCTGACTTAACCACCCCGCGACAACGAGGAGAGCCCGCCCGGCTCCCCTCGTTTTTTTGGCGGGTCGTACCTGTCATTTCTGCCAGTTGTCCACCTTCACCAGCCCTCATATGCTGACACCAGCCCGGGCACACACCACTCTTGATCCCCTTACCGATGCCGTCGCCGCACACGCCGAAGCGAGTGAGCACACGCCCGAGGTCTACCGGATGAACCGATTACTGCTGCTGTTCGCACCTTTGCTGCTGGTTGCCTGCGCCAATCAGGAAACCACAACGCCACCCTCCAAACCCCATACGCCCACCATCACCGTGGTCGATGGCCCAGCCACGGCGGAGGCCTTGACCAAGCGTTACAACGATACCCGCAGGAACTGTGACAGTGACAGCAGGCCGGCGTTCCTCTGCTCGGGGGTCATCCTACGCGTCACGACCTACAGCGATACCTACGACACCTGGGACCCTAGCCCCACAGCCCAAAAGAAGGGCAGCGTGTCGTTTTCCTACTTGCGCAAGGACAACAATTTCAAAAGCTTTGCCTGGTCAACAAGCAATCCCAACGGTTTCATCTTCTACCCGATCCTCGGCAAACCATCAGATAAGGACGACATCCCTGTTCTGTGTCATTTCCCGATGGATGGCTGGACTGACCGCCGCACTGAACGATACGGGTGTGGCGCCTACCCCCAGGTGCCTGGCAGCGAGCCTTGCCACCAGCAGAACATCACCACGGGCGCCCAGTGGGTGGCCAAATACCCGCCAGGCACATCAGGCAACAAGATCTGTGGCTTCGACGTGCGTGACGAACTCAATCATCATGCCGGCCCCAACTTCTATGCAGCCATGCAAGCAAAATGGTCGAATAAGGAATACTTCGGAGAACACAACGAAATGTTGTTGAGGGTGTGGTCACCGGGCCAAGGCAGTGTTCTGCCGATTCAGGCCTTCTTCTATGGATCGGCAGCGGGGCTGGACCCGGCACGCAAGAGCAAGCAGCGCTTCCTCACCCGAACCAACATCAATCTGCCGATCATCAAGGTCACGCTGCCCACTACACCGACGGGCAGCGCAACCTTCCAGTACATTGCCGCGGACCAGTGACACCCGGTTCGAGACGATCGGGCGGTCTACTTGCCTACCACGAAGTACATCGCCCTGATCAGCAGTACACCAACCCACGCAGATACAGGGCAGCGCGGCCACTGATGATCACTCGGCCATTGCCTGGCACTTCACAATGCAGCTGCCCTTTGCGCGCCCCGCCTTGTTCGCAGGTTAATGCGCGCTTGCCGAGCATGGCGGACCACAGCGGTGCCAGCGAGGTATGCGCAGAGCCGGTGACCGGGTCTTCGTTGACCCCAACCCGAGGGCCGAACCAGCGGGTGACGAAATCATGATCGCGGCCTGCAGCCGTTACCGCGATGCCGCGTACGTCGAATGCCGACAGAGCAACGAAATCGGGCTTCAGCGAGGCAAGCACCGCCAGGTCGTCGATCACCACCACGTAATCATCCGAGCGATACACCGCTCTGGCACTGTTCAGCCCCAGCGCCTCCAGCAGCCCGACCGGCAGGTCGACCGCCACCGGTTGCTTGGCCGGGAAGTCCATCGCCAGCAGGCCTTCGGCCCCGCGGCTGACACGCAGTTCACCGCTACGGGTATTGAAACGCAGCACCTCGGCTTGCTCGCCCAGTTGCTCGAACAGCACGTAGGCCGACGCCAGGGTGGCATGGCCGCAGAGGTCTACTTCGACACTGGGGGTGAACCAGCGCAGGTCGAACGTGTCACCGTTGCGTACGAAATAGGCGGTTTCAGACAGGTTGTTTTCTTCGGCGATGCGCTGCAGCAGGTCATCCGCTAGCCAGGTGTCCAGCGGAATCACCGCTGCCGGGTTGCCACCGAAGGGTTCGGCGGAAAAAGCATCGATCTGGAAGATCTCGAATTGCATGCAAACGCTCCTTATGGCCGGGCAGTGCCGGAGGGGTATCGAATGGGTCAAGGTAGAACGGGGGTTGGCATCGGCTCACCGGCAAAGAACGCCCGCAGGTTGCGCAGCACCAGGGCCACGGAGTCAGGAATTTCAGCGGCAGTCAGGCCCAGCGGGCCGGGGTTGAGTACGGCCTCGATTTCATCGGCGTGGGTTGAATCGCCCCGGCGCGCAGTTACGGTGAGGGGGCAAGAATCAGCTGGTAGCCAGCCTGCTCCAGCGGGGGCAGGTAATCGTCGACGGTTTCTAGGGCCTGTCTAGCGCATGCCACCTCCGGATCAGTTCGAGGTGGCATTATGCGGAATCACCGAGCAGTACAGTCAACCGAAATAACGAGGCAAAACTGCACTGTTCTGCTCAGCGTGTCTTCCTGCTCCTGCTCCTGCTCCTGCTCCTGCTCCTGCTCCTGCTCCTGCTCCTGCTCCTGCTCCTGCTCCTGCTCCTGCTCCTGCTCCTGCTCCTGCTCCTGCTCCTGCTCCTGATCTTGATCTTGATCTTGATCTTGATCTTGATCTTGATCTTGATCTTGATCTTCGCGACTTCAGGAGGCCGAACGCAGGCCTTGCGGAGGGAGGTGACGGGCATGGATGCCCGTCAAGCGCTGAGGCCCCATGGATGGGGCCTGCAGCGCGTCCTCCCGGGAGCGAGGCCGGAGTGAGGGAACCCCGTAGCGCAGCGTAGGGGCCGGATGATGGGAGCGCAGCGTTTTTTGGTTACTTTTTGCCGCGTTTGGCAAAAAGTGACTCGCCGTAAGGGCGAAAAGGTGAGTCAGCGTCGCCATCGCCAATGGACTTTGCGCGCGATAAAAACCAGCGCTATCCCGCTTCAAGCTTTTCGCTTTTCGCTTTTCGCTTTCAGGCGTAGGCTTCAACAACAAGGTCAACATTCATTTTCAAAGGTGGCGCTTAGTCACCTTTCCGCCCTTACGGCGGGTCACTTTTTGTCAAACGCGACAAAAAGTAACCAAAAAACGCTGGCTCCCATCATCCGGCCCCTACGCTGCGCTCCGGGTCCCCTCGCTACGGGCTCGCTCCCGGGAGGACGCGCTGCAGGCCCCATCCATGGGGCCTCAGCGCTTGACGGGCATCCATGCCCGTCACCTCCCTCCGCAAGCCCTTCGCTCGGCCTCCTGAAGTCGCATTCGGCGGCGCCTGAACTATCGCGCGCTTAGAAGCTAGAGCAAAAAGCAAAAGCAAAAGCAAAAGCAAAAGCAAAAGCAAAAGCAAAAGAAAGCAACGTTAACGCTGCAACTACTGGGCGAATGCGCGCCCCAAACCACCCGGTACGCCACTGCTGTCCGTTTCCTGCCAAGGCCCATTCGGGCTCAGCGACCAACTCCAGCCGTTATCGAAGCGATAGTAGGTACGCTGGCGGTAGAAGGTATTGGGTTGCTTCTCAAGAACGTATACACCCAGTTTCGGGTCCCAGTGGCTCGCCCCGCCAGGCGGCGGCGCGAAGCTGGCCGAAGTACGCGGCATCGGCTTGGGAATGGCCGCCGGCTTGCTCGGCGCAGTGGACGGTTGCCCACCCGGCACCGGCTTGACCACCGGCTCCTGCGGCAACCGCTCGATCGGCGGCTCCGGCCGCTCGTACGGCTCATGCACCGTACACGCAGACAAACCCAGGGCCAGGGTGATCAGGGTCAGGCGGACGGTGCTGTGCATGGCATTGCTCTCTTACGGGTCGGGGCTGTCGATGGTCAGGTGCTGGGTGGCCTGCGTGGCGCTGGGCAGTGGCGCGCCCTGGCCAATCCACTCGCCATGGGTAGGCTGGCCAGCGCGCGACACGCGTGCAACCAGTTGGACTTCGGCAAAGTCGGACAGTTTCATCTGCGGCATCATCGCGTCAGCATCGGACAATTCCACCTCGATCGGCAACTGCGCCACCGTCACCCGCTTGGCCGCCAACGGCATCGGCGGCCCGTTGCTGGCGCGGGCGAAGATGAACACCGTGTCGTTCGCGCGAACCTTGTCTTTCAACGCCGCAGCCAACTCCACCCGCACCTTCAGGCGCGCCACCACCGGCGCGGGTTGTGCGGCCTGGTCCGGCGAGCCACCCAGGCGCTCGGCAGCGCGGTCGATGCCGCCCTGCAGTGCGTCACGCGATGCGTCGCCTTCCGGCAGTTGGGCCAGCAAGCGCTTCCAGTAATCGATCGCTTCCTGGTAACGCTCGCCCTCGAACGCAGCGATACCACGCAGCCCCAGGCTGGTCACTTCGTTGGGGTCGGCTTTCAGTGCTTCGTCCGTCAGCGCCTGCAATTGCGGGCTCCATTGCTTGCCAGCAGCGAAGTACAACGCCTGGGCCCACTGCCCGAGCAATTCAGGCTGGCGCCCGGCCAGGGCCACGGCGCGCTCGAAGGTGCGCGCGGCATCGGCCGGGCGCTGTTCGGCCATGTAGGCACGCCCCAGGAAGTACACCGCCTCGGCGGAATCCGGCTGGGCCTGCACCACCCGCTCCAGGCGTGTCGTCATCTCTTCCATCGACTTGGGCGCCTCGGCGAATTCCTGGGTCAGCGCCACCTTGTCCGCCGCGCCAAAATGCAGGTACAGCCCCAGCGCCAACAGCGGCACCAGTACCGCGGCCAGCACTGGCAAAGCCTTGCCCAGATGGCCCTGACGCGCCGGTTCGGCACCTTCGGTATCCGCCAGCAGCTCGCGGGCGGCTTCGTCGCGGCCCTTGGCCATCTGCGCGTCGTCGAGCACGCCAGCGGCCTGCTGCGCCGTCAGTTCGTCGATACGCTCCTGGTACAGCGCCACGTTCAGGGCGGTGCGGTCTTCTTCCTGCTGCTGGCGACGGCCACGCAGGATCGGGATCAGCAGAAAGCCGATGGCAGCGAGCAGCAGCAGGCCCGCACTAAGCCAGAATTCAGTCATGGGTCTGTTCTTTTTCCAGCAGTTTGGCGAGACGCTCGCGTTCTTCGAAGGACAACTCCTGCGCAGCCTCGCTGGCCGAACCGCGGCGACGGCGCACGATCAGCGCCAGCACCACGAAGCCACCGACCAGCAGAATGCCCGGGCCGAACCACAGCAACCAGGTGCGGCCACTGAGTGCCGGCTTGTAGCGTACGAAGTCACCATAGCGGTCGACCATGAAGTCGACGATCTGCTGGTTGCTCTTGCCTTCACCGAGCATGCGGAAGATTTCGCGACGCAGGTCGGCGGCGATCGGTGCGTTGGAGTCGGCGATGTCCTGGTTCTGGCACTTGGGGCAACGCAGTTCCTTGGTCAGCTGCTGGTAGCGCTCACGTTCGGCGTCATCGCGGAACTGGTAGGTATCGATGGCCGCCTTGGCCACACCGGCCAGGCTCATGCCCAGCACGGCCGCTGCCAACCAGCGCTTCATGGCCTGGCCTCGTCGACCAGGCCCTGGTACAGCGGAGCCAGCTGTTCGCGCCAGACGCTGGCATCGACGATACCGACGTGCTTGTAGCGGATGATGCCCTTGGCGTCGATCAGGAAGGTTTCCGGTGCGCCGTACACGCCCAGGTCCAGGCCCAGGCTGCCCTGTTCATCACGGATATCCAGCTGGTACGGGTTGTGGAATTCGGCCAGCCACTTCTGCGCGGCGGCGTTGTCGTCCTTGTAGTTGATGCCGTGGATCACCACGCCCTGCTCGGCGAGCTGGTTGAGGTACGGGTGCTCGACCTTGCACGACGGGCACCAGGTGGCCCACACGTTGACCAGCGCCGGGCGGCCCTGCAAGTCGGCCTGGGTCAGGGTACGGTCACCCTGGGTCGAGGCCAGGGAAAAGGCCGGGAACGGCTTGCCGATCATTGCCGACGGCAGCTCGTCGGGCTTGAGGAACAGCCCTTTGTAGAGGACAACTGCCATCAGCAGGAACACCACCAATGGCACCACCATGATCCAACGCTTCATGCAGCTGCTCCAGACACGCCCAGGGCTTCACGCACCCGGGTCTTGACCTTGACGCGGTAGCGCCGGTCGAGGGCCGCCAGCAACCCGCCCAGGCCGGTCAGCAGACCGCCCAGCCAGATCCAGCGGACATAAGGCTTGATATGCACGCGTACTGCCCAGGCGCCGTTTTCCAGCGGCTCGCCGAGGGCGACATACAGGTCGCGGGTAAAGCCGGCGTCGATGCCGGCTTCGGTCATCATCGACTGCTGCACGGTGTACAGGCGCTTTTCCGGGTGCAAGGTGGTCACTTCACGGCCATCGCGGCTGACCACGATGGTGCCCTTGTCGGAGATGAAGTTCGGCCCTTCGAAGTGCCTGGCGCCTTCGAACAGGAAGTGATAACCGCCCAGCTCGACGCTCTCGCCCGGGGCCATGCGCAGGTCGCGTTCGGCACTGTTGTTGCTCGACAGCACCACGCCCAACGCGCACACCGCCAGCCCCAGGTGCGCCAGCTGCATGCCCCAGTAGCTGCGCGAAAGGCCCGGCACGCCTTTGATCAGGCCTTTGTGGCGGGTCTTGTCGAAGATGTCGCGCAGCCCGCCGAGCACCACCCAGGCAGCCAGGGCGAAGGCGCTCAGCGCTGGCCAGTCGAAATCATCGACGATGAAGCCGGCGACCGGCGCCAGCAGCGCACTGCCGATCAGTACCGGGGTCATCATGCTCGCCAGCCACTTGCCCGGGGTGTCTTTCCAGCGCACCACCACGCCCACGCCCAGCACCACCATCAGCAGCGCCATCAACGGCAGGAACAAGGCATCGAAGTACGGCGGGCCGACCGACAGCTTGGCCCCGCTCAGGGCGTCGAGCACCAACGGGTACAAGGTGCCGAGCAGGATCATCGAAGCCGCCACCACCAAAATCAGGTTGTTGGCCAGCAGCAACGTTTCCCGCGACCACAGGGCAAAGCCGACCTGGCTCTTGACCACCGGCGCACGCACGGCGAACAAGGTCAGCGAACCGCCGACCACGAACAGCAGGAAGATCAGGATGAACACACCACGCGCCGGGTCGGCGGCGAACGCATGCACCGAAGTCAATACGCCGGAGCGGACCAGGAAGGTGCCCAGCAGGCTCAGCGAGAACGCGGCAATTGCCAGCAGCACGGTCCAGCTCTTGAACACCCCGCGCTTTTCCGTCACCGCCAGCGAGTGGATCAACGCGGTGCCCACCAGCCAGGGCATGAACGAGGCGTTCTCGACCGGGTCCCAGAACCACCAGCCACCCCAGCCCAGTTCGTAGTAGGCCCACCACGAGCCCAAAGTGATACCCACGCCGAGGAAGGCCCAGGCGACGATGGTCCACGGCCGCGACCAGCGCGCCCAGGCGGCGTCCAGGCGCCCGCCGAGCAGCGCGGCGATGGCGAAGGCGAAGGCCACCGAGAAACCGACGTAGCCCATGTACAGCATCGGCGGGTGGACAATCAGGCCAAAGTCCTGCAGCAGCGGGTTGAGGTCGCGGCCATCGGTTGGTACCTGCGGCAACAGGCGCTGGAACGGGTTGGAGGTGACGATCAGGAAGCTCAGGAAGCCGACGCTGATCATGCCCATCACCGCCAGCACACGGGCCAGCATCACCTGGGGCAGCTGGCGCGAGAAGATCGACACGGCAAAGGTCCAGCCGCCGAGGATCAGCGCCCAGAGCAACAAGGAGCCTTCATGGGCGCCCCAGACGGCGCTGAACTTGTAGTACCAGGGCAAGGCGCTGTTGGAGTTGCTGGCCACGTAGGCGACCGAGAAGTTGTCGGTCATGAACGCGTGGGTCAGGCAGGCGAAGGCAAAGGCCAGGAACGCGAACTGGCCCCAGGCCGCCGGGCGTGCCAGGCTCATCCACAGGCTGTCGTTACGCCACGCGCCCAGCAGCGGCAGCGTGGCCTGCACGGCGGCGAAGCAGATCGCCAGGATCATTGCCAACTGGCCGAGTTCGGGTATCACCAACGCCGCGTTCATGGCCTGGCCTCCGTGCCGCCAGCCGCCTGGCCGCTTTCCTTCAGAGCCTTGGTCACTTCGGGCGGCATGTACTTCTCGTCGTGCTTGGCCAGCACTTCGTCGGCGACCACCACGCCGGCGCCGTTGAGCTTGCCGAGGGCAACGATGCCCTGCCCTTCACGGAACAGGTCCGGCAGGATGCCGCGGTAGGTGATCGGTACGGACTTGTTGAAGTCGGTGACCACGAAGCGCACGTCGAGCGAATCGGCGGAACGTTGCACCGAGCCCTTCTCGACCATGCCGCCAGCGCGAATGCGCGTGTCCAGCGGTGCCTCGCCGTTGGCGATCTGGGTCGGGGTATAGAACAGGTTGATGTTCTGCTGCAATGCGCTCAGGGCAAAGCCGACGGCAACCCCGACGCCGACCAGCAGGCCGACGATGAGCAACAGGCGTTTCTTGCGCTGCGGATTCACTGGTTGTTCTCCCGGCGCAAACGGCGCGCCTCATCTTGCAGGTAGCGACGGCGGGCCAGCACGGGTGCAGCAACATTCAGCGCCAGCACTGCCAGGCAGATGCCATAGGCCGTCCACACGTACAGGCCATGGTGGCCCATGGCGAGAAAGTCACCGAAAGTGGCAAAACTCATGGTGCGGCCCTCCGCCCCAGGCTGTTCAATACTTCCTCCTTGACCCAACTGGCGCGCGCCTCGCGCTTGAGCACTTCGAGGCGCATGCGCAGCAACAGCACTGCGCCAAAGAAGCAGTAGAAGCCCAGCGCCGTGCACAGCAGCGGCAGCCACATTTCGGCGGGCATTGCCGGTTTTTCCGTAAGAGTGAAGGTGGCGCCCTGGTGCAGGGTGTTCCACCACTCCACCGAATACTTGATGATCGGGATGTTCACCACACCGACAATCGCCAGCACCGCACAGGCCTTGGCTGCACTGTCACGATTACCGATCGCCTGGCCCAGCGCAATAATGCCGAAGTACAGGAACAACAGGATGAGCATGGACGTCAGCCGGGCATCCCAGACCCACCAGCTGCCCCAGGTCGGCTTGCCCCAGATGGCGCCGGTGACCAGCGCCACGACAGTCATCCAGGCACCGATGGGCGCAGCGCACTGCAGGGCGACGTCGGCCAGTTTCATCTTCCACACCAGCCCCACTACCCCGGCCACGGCCAGCAACACGTAGCAGGATTGCGCCAGCATCGCCGCAGGCACGTGGATGTAGATGATGCGGAAGCTGTTGCCCTGCTGGTAGTCCTGGGGGGCGAAAGCCAGGCCCCAGGTAATGCCGACCAGCAGCAGGAGCACGGCAGCGCCAGCAAGCCACGGCAGCATGCGGCCGCTGATGGCATAGAACCATTTGGGGGAGCCCAGCTTGTGGAACCACGTCCAGCTTATTTTCATCAGGGTACATCCAGGTATTGGCCGGGCTTGAAAGCCCGGGACTCGTTATTCGCCGACGCTGATCTTCAGGCCAGCCGCTATCGCAAAGGGTGCCAGGGTCACGGCCAGGGCCGTGAGGCTGGCCAGCCAGAGCAGGTGGCCGGTTGCCGGCATATTTTGCAACGCCGCTTGCAACGCACCACTGCCCAGGATCAATACAGGGATATACAACGGCAGAATCAGCAATGCCAGCAGCAAACCGCCGCGCTTCAGCCCTACCGTCAGCGCCGCGCCTACGGCGCCCAGCAGGCTCAGTACCGGCGTGCCCAGCAGCAGCGAGCCGAGCAGCACCGGCAGGCAATGGCTCGGTAGCCCCAGCATCAGCGCCAGCAGCGGCGCCAACAATACCAGTGCCAGCCCGGAAAAGATCCAGTGCGCCAGCACCTTGGCCAGCACCAGCAACGCCAGTGGATGCGGCGACAGCACCCATTGTTCCAGCGAGCCGTCCTCGAAATCACTGCGGAACAGGCCGTCCAGCGACAGCAGAACCGCCAGGAGTGCCGCCACCCAGACCAAGCCTGGCGACAAGGTTTGCAACAATTGGCTTTCCGGGCCAACCGCCAGCGGGAACAACGCCACCACGATGGCGAAGAACACCAGCGGGTTGGCCAGCTCGGCCGGGCGACGGAACAGCAGCCGCGCCTCGCGGCGCAACAACAGGATGAATACGCTCATGCCGACCATTGCCCCAGGTTCAGTTCACGGTAACCGGAGGGCTTGCGTTGCAGCGTGTGGTGGGTGGTCAGCACCACCGTGCCGCCCTGCTCGCAGTGGGCCGCCAGGTGTGCTTCAAGCTGCGCCACGCCCTGCTTGTCCAGTGCGGTGAAGGGTTCGTCGAGAATCCACAACGGCGGGCTGGCCAGATACAACCGGGCCAGCGCCACACGGCGCTGCTGGCCGGCGGACAGGGTGTGGCACGGCACATCTTCGAAACCGCGCAGGCCCACGGCCTGCAGTGCCGACCAGATCGCCTCGCGAGTGGCCGGCTGGTGCAGCGCACACAGCCAGGTGAGGTTCTCCTCGGCGCTGAGCAAGTCCTTGATACCGGCGGCGTGGCCGATCCACAGCAGGATGCTGGCCAAGGCATGACGCTGCTCGGACAGCGGCTTGCCGCCCAGCAGGATCTGCCCGGCCGTGGGCTGCATCAACCCGGCCAGCAGGCGCAGCAGGCTGGTCTTGCCGCTGCCGTTGGGGCCACTGATCTGCAGCATGTCGCCGGGCCGCAGTTCGAAGGCCAGGTGCTCGAACAGCAGGCGCCAGTCGCGCTCGCAGGCCAGGCCCGCGGCTTGGAGGTGAAGGGTCACGGTTTCGCCTTATCTCTGTGTAGGGCTCCAGGCCGATCTCGCCAACCTGCAGCCCTGTGTCTCAAGTCGCCCCCAGCGCTGCCGTTATACTGGCAACCACGGGCGCCCGGCATTATTACACGCGCCGCCACGCTGCCAAGAGGTCGGGTTCGACAGGTTGTATACAATCATGACTGAAATCAATAGTCTCGGTGCACAAACCACAATCAGCACCCAGGCCATCAAGGCGGGCATGACCGGTGAACTGTTGCGCCTGAGCCAACCACAGCCCGGTCTGATCCCCCCCGGTCAGACCGCCCAGGCCGAAGTGATTTCGTTGCGCCAGACAGGCAGCGATTTCCAGTTGGTGCTGCGGCTGGTGCAGGCCAACGGCAACCAGACACAATTGCAGGCCAGCGCCAGCCAACCCTTGCCCCCGGGCAGCCAGGTGACCGTCAGCCAGACGGAAGGCAACCGCCTGGCGATCATGCTGCAGCAGGCCAACGCCAGCCAGGTCACCACCCTTGCCCGCCTGGACACCAGCAAGGTAGCGGTGGGCACGCTGTTGCAAGGCAAGGTACTGACCAACCAGCTGTTGCCCCAGGCACCCGGCCAACCGGCCGTCTACCGGGCACTGGTCAGCCTGCTCAACAGCGCCCAGGCCGGGGCTACCCTGGCCGTCGACAGTCCCCGACCGCTGGCCATCGGCAGCCTGCTCAGCGCACAGGTGCAGGGCGACCAGTCGCTGCGCTTCGTACCGCTCAGTGGCCGGCAGGACCAACTCAGCATCGCCCAGCAGTTGCAGACCCAACAGAACCGTCAGGCTTCGCTGCCCGGCCTGCTCGATGCCCTGCAGCAGCTGGCCCGCGATCCCGGAGCCGATGGCCAGCTGCGGGCCAGCGCCGAGCGTCTGCTGGCCAGCCTGCCGGAGGCCAAGCAACTGGGTGATGCCAAGATGCTGGCCCAGGCCCTGAACAATAGCGGTGCGTTTCTTGAAGCCAAGTTGTTGGGCGGCTCGGCAGCCAGCGTTGTCACTGACCTCAAGGCAAACTTGTTACGGCTGATCAGCCAGGCACCGTCCAGCTTGCCAGGCGCGCCCAGCATGGCCCCGGTCAGCCTGGCGGTGACCATGCCGGCGCTGGCCCGCAATGCACTGGGCATGCTCGAGCGGGTCAGCCCCAAGCCGCAGCCCGGGGCATTCCCGCTACCTTCGCGGCTGCTCGCGGCCATGGACCACGAGGGCGACCTGCAACAACTCCTGCGCCTGGCTGCAGCGGCGGTATCTCGCCTGCAGAGCCACGCCATGAGCAGCCTGCAGCAGTCCGGCACCCTGGAAAACGGCAATTTGCAGACCACCTGGCAAACCGAGGTACCAATCCGCCATGGCCAGGAGTTCATTCCGCTGCAGGTCCGGCTGCAGCGCGAGGAAACCCCGCAACAGCAAGCCGATCGCCAGCACGAAGCACAAGACCCGTTGCAAGCGCTGTGGCGCATCGAACTGGCCTTCGACCTGTCGCCTCTGGGCCCCCTGCAGGTGCAAGCGCAATTGAGCCAGGGGCGCTTGAGCGGCCAGCTGTGGGCGGAGCGCGAGCAGACTGCGCGGCTGATCGAAACCGAACTTGCCAGCCTGCGCGAACGCCTGCTGGCCCGAGGCGTGGATGTCGGCGACCTGGCGTGCCACCCCGGCACACCGCCACAAGGGCCGCGCACCCGGGTGGAACAACGCTGGGTGGATGAAAACGCATGACAGACAAGCACACCCGACAGGCCATCGCCCTGAGCTACGACGGCGAGCAGGCGCCGACCCTTAGCGCCAAGGGCGATGACGCACTGGCCGAGGCCATCCTGGCACTTGCCCGCGAGCATGAAGTGCCGATCTACGAGAACGCCGAACTGGTGCAGTTGCTGGCGCGCCTGGAGCTGGGCGAGCAGATTCCCGAGGCACTGTACCTGACCATTGCCGAAATCATCGCCTTCGCCTGGCAGTTACGCGGCAAAGTACCCGCCGGCTTCAGCGACGAACCCGACGCGCCCCGCGACATCACCCCGTCAACCGCCCTGTTGCCGGTGGATCAGCAGCGATAGTTATCTACCACCACTGCCCGCGCCAGCCGTTCAGCCTTGCCATTCTTTCCAACGAGCAAGGCGAATACCATGCCCACCAGCCGCATCAATACTGCTGGCGTGAATTACGTCCGCAACCATCTCACCCATATTCCCCGCCCGGACCGCGAAGCCAACCGGGCAATCCGCCAATGGCTCAGGCAGCGAGGCCATGACGTCGATCCCGAACAGGTCGATGTCGTGACCTTGCATCACTGCCCCGATGCCAGCGGTGGCCACCTGGCTGCCATCACCCAGTGCCTCAGCTTGCCGCAGGCATTGCTGAGCAACTGGCAAGGAGAATCCGACAACGACCTGTTCGGTGCCCTGCTTCGCGCGCCGTGGGCCGGCAGGCTGCCCGATGGCCCGCTGCAGTTGGTCGAGACCTTGCCTGCGCCTGGCATCAATCACCAAGGCGCCGCCTATTCGGTGTTCAATGGCTTGTTCCGCCGCACCAGGCCACAACGTTATGACGCTTCGACACACCTGCCGATCGCTGTCGAAGACTTTCAGCGCTTCATCCACGATCTGGATTTCCATGCGCCGTTCAAGGCGCAACTCGACCGCTACTGGCGCGACCATTTGCCCGCCCACCGCCTGGTCAGCAAGCTCAACTTCATTGCCGCCTGCAACAGGCAGGTCGCTGAAGGCAGCCTCAGCGAACAGGCCAGGAAGCTGGCATGGCAAGCCGCCGGGCTGATGCCGCGGGGCCACAACCTGCGCCTGAGCACCCTGAGCATCTATGGCTACGCCGCCACCGACATCCTGTATCTGAATGACAAGGCCAGCGACCTGACCCTGTTATACATTCCCGGCAACAGTTCGCCGCTGCTGGAATTTGCCAGCAAAATCGCCATGAAGGACTGGGTCGGACAACAATGCAAGGAGCCCGCCAGGCGGTTGGCCCTGAAGCAGCACTTTCGCCTCGTCGACTGCTCGCAAGGCCTCGACTTCAGCGGCCTGGACACTGCCCTGGAAGGCCTGGGGGAATACCCCGCCAGCCATCGGCTGCCACCCGAGCACGGCTACTTCAACGACGACGGCACCTGGCCACCACGAACCTACGTCAACTACCGGCCACGCAAGTACAACCCGAGGATAACCGGCGACCTGTTCCAGGCATTGGCCGAACGCCAGCGCCAGCGTAGTTACGATGATGCCGATTTCCTCATTACCCGCGACAGCCAGGTCAGCAAGGCCCGATGGCTCGGTTACCTGACCACTACGCTCAATCTGCTAGCGCCGTTGTGCCTGGTGGTACCAGGCCTGGCACCGCTGTTGGCAGCCGGGGGCATCGCGCAGCTCGGCCTGGGGCTGGACCAGGCAATCAACGGCAAGTCGCTGAAGGACAAGGAAGCCGGTGTCGGCAATATCACCTGGGGCCTGTTCAATGCCGTACCGCTGGCCATTACCGGCGCCAACAAGGCCAAGGCACTGTTCGAGTTCAAATCCGAAGGTTTCGCACCGCCAGTACGACTGAACGAGCAGATCGGCTACCCCTTGAGCCCAATCTCGCCGCCCCGCTTCCCTGAGCCTGAAGGGGCACGTTATTTCCATACCCGTGAGCCCATCGCGCCCCTACCGGGAGGCGACCAGGCCATTGCCGATTCGGTCATCCGCACGCCGGTGTACACCGGCGATGTCGATAATCTCGATGCCTGTATCGATACCTACAACGATCGGGTGGTCTACGACCTGGAGCGCGATGTATTCATTCGCGAGCAGGATCTGAATGAGGTCGATCCAGTCGGCTACGTTGCAACGGCTGGAAGCAGCGACCTGCAGCCTGTGCGCAACCCTCGCACAGTCACCAACGCCATGCGCAGCCGTAGCCTGCGCGCGCTGGGGGTTGATCTGACGCTGCCAGTGGAGGTCCCGACATTGGCCGCCGAAAGCCAGGCGATTCCCAAACAGGTTGGCTGCCTCTGGGTAGGCAACAAGGTCATCGCTCCTGAACTGCTGGCCAACCTGGGCAGGAATGCTGCCAGGCTTGGAAACAGCGAATATACCCTGCGCCTGTTCCTCTCCAGCGCCGCCCCCGAAGCCTATGCCGAAAACCTGCGCCTGCTGGCTGAGCAAGCCCCTGACCTGCAGGTACTGCCACTGGAAGAACAAGCCTTTTTCAGGGAATTTCGCCAAAGCAGGTACTACGTCCAGTACGACGCCGCGCTGGATGGCAATGGTGGTATTGCCAGCAACTATGCCTCAGCTAGCGACGTTCTGCGCTACCCGATGCTGCATCACGAAGGAGGCCTGTACATGGATGTCGACGACACCCTGTTGGACACTGGCGAAACCATCGACCAGGTCGAACTGCGCACCCCCCACGACGGCTTGCTGCTGGCACCGCCGATGTCCAACGAGAAAATGGGCATGAACTGCCTGTACAACACCAGCCTGATCGGCAGCCACGCCGGCAACCCGACCCTGGAAGCCATCTCCGAAGAGATGCTTGCACGCTACCAGCTCAACCAGGACTTCTACGACAGCAGGCCCAGCCTGGCCGATGACCCGGCGAACTTCTACCGATATGCCAACCGCCTCAGTCGCATGACCGGCCCGGCCATGCTCAGCGATGTGGTCGATCGCCACCTGCCGGCGCTGCGTATCCTGCGGCAGATCGTCAACCTGTACGGCATGCCGCGGATCAACGCCTACCGGTTCGTCAACCTGCCGCACTGCCAGGCGGCAATACGCAGGCTGCTACCACTCAACCGCTTCGCCGAGGTGGGTGACAATCATTCGTGGAGCAGGCCGTAATTCACTACCGTTCGCCAACTGCCCAGGCGTCAAAGGACCGGCAACGACCTGGCGTGGGCCACCCCTGAAAAAGGGCGACTTGCGTCGCCCGTTTCATCAACCGTTGCGGTGCAGCTTGCTCATCAGCTCGGCCTCGGCCTGGGTCAGGCCGCAGCTCTCGGTCAGCTCGGCCACGCTGGCGCCCATGCCCACCAGCTTGGCTGCCTGGCTGAAGGTGACGTTTTCCGGGTCGCGCTGTTCCAGCTGCTGGATCCTGTCCGGCAGCGGCGCCACCAACACGCTCAATGCGTGCAACGCCTCGCCCATGCGCACGCTACCGTTCTGGTAGTCATCCAGGCGCTTGGCCAGGTCCTTGATGCGCTGGTCACGCAATGCATCACCCACCGCCTGCTGGGCGGCCAGCTCGCGTTGGCGCTTGCTGTAGTTGAGGAAAAACCACAGGCTCACAGCCCAGGCCAACGCCAGGAAGATGACAGCAACCTCGAGGATCAACTCAGATATTCTCCAGCTCGGACCACTCTTCCTCGGTCATCATCTTGTCCAGTTCAACCAGGATCAGCAGCTCGCCATTCTTGTTGCACACGCCCTGGATGAACTTGGCCGACTCTTCGTTGCCCACGTTCGGCGCGGTCTCGATCTCGGACTGGCGCAGGTACACCACCTCGGCCACGCTGTCGACCAGGATGCCGACCACTTGCTTGTCGGCCTCGATGATGACGATGCGGGTATTGTCGGTGACTTCGGTCGGCATCAGGCCAAAGCGCTGGCGGGTGTCGATCACCGTCACCACGTTGCCGCGCAGGTTGATGATGCCCAGCACGTAGCTTGGCGCACCCGGCACCGGGGCGATCTCGGTGTAGCGCAGCACTTCCTGCACCTGCATCACGTTGATGCCATAGGACTCGTTGTCCAGACGGAAGGTAACCCATTGCAGGATCGGATCTTCGGAACCTTGTGCAGACGACTTTTTCATTCCCCTACCCTCAATATCCGCCATTGGCGGTGTGTTCGGTGTCATTTCTGTTTCGCGTGCAGTTGCTTGGCCGCACCGCTGGCGATCAGTTCGGCCAGTGCGGCGACGTCGAGCAGTGCACACATGTGTTCGATAACCGTGCCGGCCAGCCACGGGCGCTGGCCACGCTGGCTGCGCCACTTGATTTCGGACGGGTCCAGGCGCAGCGAGCGGCTGACCTGGTGCACGGCCAGCCCCCATTCATAACCCTGCACGGAAATCACGTACTGCAGGCCCTGGCGAAAATCATCGCGGTAGCGGTCGGGCATGACCCAACGCGCCGTGTCCAGCACCTTGAGGTTGCCAGCCTGGCAGGTCAGGATGCCCAGGAACCAGTCAGGCTGGCCGAACAACGGCGTCAGCTCCTGGCCGGCCAGGGAATAGATCGAGCCCAGGCATACCAGTGGCACCGCCAGGGTCAGGCCGGCCACATCGAACAGCAGGCATTCGAATGGCTCGGCCGCCCAGGCCGGGCGGCCATCGACGGTTGCCGGCGGCACGGGCAGATTGGGCGCCGGCAGGTGCACATCCACCAGGGGCAGCGCCACCACGGCGGGTGGCTCGACCAGCAGCGGGATGCTGGCCTCGGCCACGACCTCGCGCTCGACCACCGACACCACCGGGGCTTCAACCGGAATCACACTGGGCAATACCGCCGGCGCGGGCTCGGCGAACGGCCGCGGCACCGGGCTGGCGGCGGCCTCGCGTGGTGCCGGCCTGGCCTGTTGCCGGGCGTCGCGCGCCTGTTCTTCGCGCACCGCGTCGGCGAACTCGTCCACCACTGCCGGTGCCACGTGCAGGTCTTCGGCCTCGGTGGCGTCCTGCAGCAGGCCGTCAAGGTAGGACTGCAGGGCCATCTGTGGCCGGCTGCTGGTTGTTCTGGTCAGGGTCATCAGGCCACCTGCGCTGCAGTCTTGTAGGTCAACAGGTGCTTGAGCAGCGCCCGATAGGCCACCAGGCCACGGCTCTTGCTGTCGAACTGCGAGGGCGTGACGCCCTTGCGACTGGCATCGCGCAGCCGTGTGTCCACCGGGATATAGCCCTGCCACACATGCTGGCCGTAACTGTCCCGCAGCTGTTTGAGCGTGCCCAGCGAGGCCTGGGTACGGCGGTCGAACAGGGTCGGCACGATCTGATACGGTAGCGCCTGCTTGCGGGAACGGTTGACCATGGCCAGGGTGCCGACCATGCGCTCCAGGCCCTTGACTGCGAGAAACTCGGTTTGCACCGGGATCACCAGCTGCTGGCTGGCGGCCAGGGCATTGACCATCAGCACGCCGAGCAAGGGCGGGCTGTCAATCAGGGCGAAGTCGAAATCCTGCCACAGCTGCGCCAGACTCTTGGCGATTACCAGGCCCAGGCCATTCTGCCCCGGCGACTGACGCTCCAGCACAGCCAGCGCGGTGCTCGAGGGCAACAGTGAAATGCGCTCGTCACTGGTGGGCAGCAGCAATTGCCCGGGCAGGCCTTCAGGCACGGTGCCCTTGTGCAGGAACAGGTCGTAGCAGCTGTGCTCCAGGGCATCCGGGTTATGCCCGAAGTAACTGGTCATCGAGCCGTGCGGGTCGAGGTCGACGACGACCACGCGCTTGCCGGCCTCGGCCAACAGGCCGGCCAGGGCGATGGTTGTGGTGGTCTTGCCGACGCCACCTTTTTGATTGGCTACTGCCCAGACTCTCATCAAGCAAACTCTATCTATTGATTTGGCAGGAACACTGCTGAGGCAACTGTCTTGCTGAACATCTGAAAGCTCGCGCGATCAGTGTGGGAGCGGGTTTACCCGCGAACACCGGCGCAGCCGGTGCCATGTACCGTGTCGCCTTCTTCGCGGGTGAACCCGCTCCCACAGGGGACCGCGCTACATTCAACTATTGCGTCGGGGAATTGACGGATCACTGCCCCGCCACCGTTGCTGGCGTTGCTGGTGCACTTTGTGTGCCAGCCCGACGCAATGCCGCATCCGGCTTGGCATTGGCGCTACCCGAACCCGTCAGGCTACGGCGCACTTCGAGGTTGCGTGAAATCACCAGCACCACGCGGCGGTTACGCGCGCGGCCTTCGGCCGTGTCGTTGCTGGCCACCGGCTGGTACTCGCCATAGCCCACCGAGGCCATGCGTGCCGGGTCGACCCCTTCCATGGCCAGCAGGCGCACGATGCTCGCCGCCCGCGCCGACGACAGCTCCCAGTTGGTCGGGTACTGCGCCGTGCGGATCGGCAGATTGTCGGTGAAGCCTTCGACGTGCACCGGGTTGGCGAACGGTTTGAGAATACCGGCCACCTTCTCGATGATGGCGAATGCCTTGTCGCTGGGCATGGCATCGCCGCTGCCGAACAGCAACGAAGAATTGAGCTCGATCTCGATCCACAGTTCATTGCCGCGCACGGTCATCTGGTCGCTGCTGATCAGGTCGCCAAAGGCATCGCGTACATCATCGCTGATGGTTTTCAGCGGGTCGGCAGTGCTCGCTGCCAGGCCCGCCTCGGTCTGCTCGCTGTCCTTGACCAGCGGCTCGGCCGGGCGCACGCTCAGCGGCCGCTCGTCGCCGATGGGGATCGGCTTCATGCTGCGTTCGGGGTCGTTGAACACCCCGAGCAAGGCCTGGGAAATGACCTTGTACTTGCCCTCGTTAATTGAGGAAATCGAGTACATCACCACGAAGAAGGCGAACAGCAAGGTGATGAAGTCGGCGTACGACACCAGCCAGCGTTCGTGGTTTTCGTGTTCCTCGGCATGACGACGGCGACGCATGGGTTACTCCATGAAGCCTTGCAGCTTCAGCTCGATAGAGCGTGGGTTCTCACCTTCGGCAATCGACAGCAGGCCTTCAAGCAACATCTCGCGGTAGCGCGACTGCCGCATGACAATGGCCTTGAGCTTGTTGGCGATCGGCAGCAACACCAGGTTGGCGCTGGCTACACCGTAGATGGTGGCAACGAAGGCCACGGCAATGCCGTTGCCCAGTTGCGACGGGTCAGCCAGGTTGCCCATCACGTGGATCAGGCCCATCACCGCGCCGATGATGCCAATGGTCGGCGCGTAGCCGCCCATGCTCTCGAACACTTTGGCGGCCTGGATATCACGGCTTTCCTGGGTCAGGAAATCCACCTCGAGGATGCTGCGGATGGCCTCCGGCTCGGCGCCGTCCACCAGCAGTTGCAAGCCTTTGCGGGCATACGGGTCGGGCTCGGCATCGGCCACCCCTTCCAGGCCCAGCAGGCCCTCCTTGCGCGCCGTCAGGCTCCAGTTCACGACGCGGTCGATGCCGCCGGCCAGGTCAACCCGTGGCGGAAACAGGATCCAGCGCAGAATCTGCAAGGCGCGCTTGAACGACGCCAGCGGCGACTGCAGCAAGGCAGCCGCCAGGGTACCGCCGAGCACGATCAGCGCCGCAGGGCCATTGATCAGCGCGCCAACATGGCCGCCTTCGAGGAAGTTGCCACCAACGATGGCGACAAACGCAAGGATCAGGCCGATCAGGCTGAGCACGTCCATCAGACGCACGCCTCCACCAGGTGCTTGCCGATATCGTCCAGGCTGTACACCGCGTCGGCAAGGTTGGCCTTGACGATGGCCATGGGCATGCCATAGATCACGCAGCTGGCTTCATCCTGGGCCCACACCGTGCTGCCACCCTGCTTGAGCAGGCGGGCGCCTTCACGGCCATCGGCGCCCATGCCGGTGAGCACCACCGACAGCACCTTGTCGCCATACGACTTGGCCGCCGAGGCGAAGGTGATGTCTACGCACGGCTTGTAGTTCAGGCGCTCGTCACCGGGCAGGATCTTCACCGTGCCGCGGCCGTCGATCATCATCTGCTTGCCACCGGGTGCCAGCAGGGCCAGGCCGGGGCGCAGCATGTCGCCGTCCTCGGCTTCCTTGACACTGATGCGGCACAGCTTGTCCAGGCGTTCGGCAAAGGCCTTGGTGAACGCCGCCGGCATGTGCTGGATCAGCACGATCGGTGCCGGGAAGTTGGCTGGCAGCTGGGTCAGCACACGCTGCAGGGCAACCGGGCCACCGGTGGAGGTGCCGATGGCCACCAGCTTGTAAGGCTTGCGCTTGGGCGCCGGCACATGCGTTGGCGTGGCGGCCGGGGCTGCCGCACGGGTAGCTACCGGCGTACGTGCCGGGGCCGGGCTGGCGAAGCTGCTGGCAGGCGCCGCCGTAGCCACTGGCGCGGGGCTGGCGTAGCTGCCAAAGCGGCGGTTGCTGCGGGAAATGGTATGCACCTTCTCGCACAGCAACTGCTTGACCTTTTCCGGGTTGCGCGAGATGTCCTCGAAGTTTTTCGGCAGGTAATCCACCGCCCCGGCATCCAGTGCGTCGAGGGTGACGCGGGCGCCTTCATGGGTCAGCGAGGAGAACATCAACACCGGCGTCGGGCAGCGCTGCATGATGTGCCGCACTGCGGTGATGCCGTCCATCATGGGCATTTCGTAGTCCATGGTGATGACATCGGGCTTGAGCGCCAGCGCCTGGTCGATTGCTTCCCTGCCGTTGGTCGCGGTACCCACCACCTGGATCGTCGGATCCGCCGAGAGGATTTCCGAGACGCGGCGGCGGAAGAAACCGGAATCATCCACCACCAGGACCTTGACTGCCATAAACACTCCGTTAGGTGGCGCAACCCGCCAGGGTGCGCCACCGAAATCAAATACGCCGTGCGGCGTAACGCTTGAGCATGCTCGGGACGTCGAGAATCAACGCGATGCGACCGTCGCCGGTGATGGTGGCCCCGGACATGCCCGGGGTGCCCTGCAGCATCTTGCCCAGCGGCTTGATTACCACTTCTTCCTGGCCAACCAGTTGATCGACGACAAAGCCGATGCGCTGGGTCCCGACCGACAGGATCACCACATGGCCCTCGTGCTGCTCTTCGTGCACCTGGCCCTGGACCAGCCAGCGCTTGAGGTAGAACAGCGGCAACGCCTTGTCGCGCACGATCACCACTTCCTGGCCGTCGACCACGTTGGTGCGCGACAGGTCGAGGTGGAAGATCTCGTTGACGTTGACCAGCGGGAAGGCGAACGCCTGGTTGCCCAGCATCACCATCAGGGTCGGCATGATTGCCAGGGTCAGCGGCACCTTGATGACGATCTTCGAGCCCTGGCCCTTGGCCGAGAAGATGTTGATCGAGCCGTTGAGCTGGGAAATCTTGGTCTTCACCACGTCCATGCCGACACCACGGCCGGACACGTCGGAAATCTCGGTCTTGGTCGAGAAGCCCGGGGCGAAGATCAGGTTGTAGCAGTCCGATTCGCTCAGGCGATCGGCGGCGTCCTTGTCCATCAGGCCCTTTTCCACGGCCTTGGCGCGCAGGATGTTGGGGTCCATGCCCTTGCCGTCGTCAGAGATCGACAGCAGGATGTGGTCGCCTTCCTGTTCCGCCGACAATACCACCCGGCCAGTACGCGGCTTGCCTGCAGCCTCACGCTCGTCAGGCATTTCCACGCCATGGTCGACAGCGTTGCGCACCAGGTGCACCAACGGGTCGGCCAGGGCCTCGACCAGGTTCTTGTCGAGGTCGGTTTCTTCACCGACCAGCTCCAGGTTGATCTCTTTCTTCAACTGGCGGGCCAGGTCACGTACCAGGCGCGGGAAGCGGCCGAAGACTTTCTTGATCGGCTGCATGCGGGTTTTCATCACCGCGGTCTGCAGGTCGGCGGTGACCACGTCGAGGTTGGACACGGCCTTGGACATGGCCTCGTCGCCGCTGTTCAGGCCCAGGCGCACCAGGCGGTTACGCACCAGCACCAGTTCGCCGACCATGTTCATGATCTCGTCCAGGCGCGCGGTATCGACCCGCACGGTGGTTTCCGCTTCGCTGGCGCCGTGCTTGTCGGCAGCCGGGGCCGGTGCGCGCGGCGCGGCAGCAGGTTTGCTGGCCGGTGCGGGAGCTGCGGCGGCAGCAGGCTTGGCCACTGGCTGGCTGTCGGCCTTGGGCGCAGCCGGCGCTTGCACCTTGGCCGCGGCCGGGGCTTCGGCAGCGGCTACTTCGCCGCTGAACTTGCCCTTGCCGTGCAACTGGTCAAGCAGCGCCTCGAACTCGTGCTCGCTGATTTCGTCAGCGCTGGTGCCAGGCTCCGCGGCGGCAGGCGCCGAGGCCTTGGCGGCCGGCAAGGCATCAGCCTGGAAGGTGCCCTTGCCATGCAGCTGATCAAGCAGCGATTCGAATTCGGCGTCGGTGATTTCGTCGCTGGCCGCTTCCGGCGCGCTGGCAACCGGTGGCACGGCAAGCTCGGCACTGAACTGGCCTTTGCCGTGCAACTGGTCGAGCAGCGATTCGAACTCGGCGTCGGTGATCTCGTCACCTTCGCCGCTGACGGTCTCGCCCTGCAACTGCTCGTCGGCCGCCGCCTGCGCCTTGACCGCATCGAGCGAATCGAGCAGCTGCTCGAACTCGCTGTCGGTGATGTCCTGCTCCTCGGCGGCAACCTCGACAACCGGCTCCGGCGCTGCAGCAGCAGGCGCTTGGGCTTCTTGCGCAGCGCCCGGCTCGGCCAGGCGCGACAAGGCTGCCAGCAGCTCGGGGGTGGCCGGGGTCACTTCGCTACGCTCGCGCACCTGGCCAAACATGCTGTTGACCGTGTCCAGTGCCTCGAGCACCACGTCCATCAGTTCCGCATCGACCCGGCGCTCACCTTTGCGCAGGATGTCGAATACGTTCTCGGCGATATGGCAGCACTCCACCAGCTCGTTCAGCTGAAGGAAGCCGGCGCCCCCTTTTACAGTGTGGAAACCGCGAAAGATCGCATTGAGCAGGTCGGCATCGTCGGGCCGGCTTTCCAGCTCGACCAGTTGCTCGGACAGTTGCTCAAGAATTTCGCCGGCTTCTACCAGGAAATCCTGGAGGATTTCTTCATCGGCGCCGAAGCTCATCAAAGGTGCTCCTTAAAAACCCAGGCTGGACAGCAGATCATCGACATCGTCCTGACCGGACACGACGTCTTCACGCTTATCGGCATGAATCTGCGGACCTTCACCCCGAGTCGGATGTTTTTCTCGATCTTTTTCTGCACGCAGTTGATCGTGGTCATGCTGGATACCGGCAAAGCGGTCGACCTGGCTGGCCATCAGCACCAGTTTGAGCAGGTTGCTTTCCACTTCGGTCACCAGCGCGGTAACGCGCTTGATCACCTGGCCGGTCAGGTCCTGATAGTCCTGCGCCAGCAGAATGTCGTTGAGGTGGCCGGCGACCTTGCGGTTACCTTCGGCGCTGTGCGTCAGGAAACTGTCAACGCGCTTCACCAGGTCGCGGAACTCCGGCGCAGCCACTTCGCGGCGCATGAAACGTTGCCAGTCGCTGCTCAGGGCTGCGGCCTCGCTGGCCAGGTCATTGAGCACCGGAGTGCTTTCCTCGACCAGGTCCATGGTGCGGTTGGCCGCGCCCTCGGTGAGCCTGACCACGTAGGACAGGCGCTCGGTGGCGTCGGTTATCTGCGACACCTCCTCGGCCTGCGGCATGGTCGGGTCGATCTGGAAACTGACGATGGCACTGTGCAGCTCGCGGGTGAGCTTGCCGACTTCCTGGTACAGGCCACGGTCGCGGGTCTGGTTCAGCTCGTGGATCAGCTGCACCGCCTCGCCGAACCGGCCGTGCTCAAGGCTTGCGACCAGTTCCTGGGCATGCTTCTTCAGGGTCGACTCGAACTCGCCCAAAGACGTTTGTGATGAATCCATGGCGCCCCCCTGACGAGACTCAGCCGTTGACGCGTTCGAAGATCTTCTCGATCTTTTCCTTGAGCACCTGGGCGGTAAACGGCTTGACCACATAGCCATTGACCCCGGCCTGGGCCGCTTCAATGATCTGGTCGCGCTTGGCCTCGGCGGTCACCATCAGTACCGGCATGGCTTTCAGCTTGTCGCTGGCACGCACTTTGCGCAGCAGGTCGATGCCGGACATGCCGGGCATGTTCCAGTCGGTCACCAGGAAATCGTAGTGGCCGTTCTCCAGCATCGGCAGTGCCGTGATGCCGTCATCAGCCTCCTCCGTGTTGGTGAAGCCCAGGTCACGCAACAGGTTCTTGATGATCCGCCGCATCGTCGAAAAGTCGTCAACGATGAGGATTTTCATGTCTTTGTTCAAGTAGACCTCCAAGCAGTCTCTAACGCGCTCGGCCCCGAGCGCGCATTCAATCAATTGGGTACAACGTGGAAAACGACTGCAACGACACCGGGTTCAACGCGCCCGCCATTCTCCCAGGCGGCTGCGCAGGCGCGCGGCACACTGGCTGTGCAACTGGCTGACTCGCGACTCGCTGACCCCAAGCACCTCACCGATTTCCTTGAGGTTCAGCTCTTCGTCGTAGTACAGCGCCAGCACCAGGCGCTCACGCTCCGGCAGGTTGGCGATGGCCTCGGTCAGGGCCGCCTGGAAGCGCTCGTCCTCCAGGCCACGCGCAGGCTCGACCTGACCACTGGCACCATCCTCATGCAGCCCTTCGTGCTCGCCGTCCTGCAGCAGGTCGTCGAAGCTGAACAGGCGGCTGCCCAGGGTATCGTTCAAGATCCCGTAGTAATCATCGAGACTCAACTGGAGTTCGGCAGCAACTTCATGATCTTTAGCGTCACGCCCGGTTCTGGCCTCCACGGCACGCATCGCGTCACTGACCATGCGCGTGTTGCGGTGCACCGAACGTGGCGCCCAGTCACCCTTGCGCACTTCGTCAAGCATGGCGCCGCGAATACGAATGCCAGCGTAAGTTTCAAAGCTGGCGCCCTTGCTGGCATCGTACTTGTTGGCCACTTCCAGCAGGCCGATCATGCCGGCCTGGATCAGGTCCTCGACCTGCACGTTGGCCGGCAGCCGCGCCAACAGGTGATAGGCGATGCGCTTGACCAATGGGGCGTAGCGTTCGATCAGCTCGTACTGCGCGTCTTTCGACGCCCGGCTGTACATCTTGAAACCACTGGCGTTCATAACACAGGTCCCGCGCTGGTGGGTTGCACCAGGCGCTCGACAAAGAATTCCAGGTGACCGCGCGGGTTGGCCGGCAGCGGCCAGCTGTCGACCTTCTGGGCAATCGCCTTGAATGCCAGCGCGCACTTGGAGCGAGGGAAGGCTTCGTAGACGGCGCGCTGCTTCTGCACGGCCTTGCGCACACATTCGTCATAGGGCACGGCGCCCACGTACTGCAGGGCAACGTCGAGGAAGCGGTCGGTGACCTTGGTCAGCTTGGCAAACAGGTTGCGCCCTTCCTGCGGGCTCTGCGCCATGTTGGCCAGCACCCGGAAGCGGTTCATGCCGTAGTCGCGGTTGAGCAGCTTGATCAGGGCGTAGGCATCGGTGATGGACGTGGGTTCGTCACACACCACCAGCAGCACTTCCTGGGCCGCGCGGACGAAGCTGACCACCGAGTCACCGATACCCGCAGCGGTGTCGATCACCAGCACGTCGAGGTTGTCGCCGATTTCGCTGAACGCCTGGATCAAGCCGGCATGCTGGGCCGGGGCCAGGTGCACCATGCTCTGGGTGCCCGAGGCCGCCGGGACGATGCGCACACCGCCAGGGCCCTGCAGCATCACGTCACGCAGCTCGCAGCGCCCCTCGATGACATCGGCCAGGGTCCGTTTGGGCGTAAGGCCGAGCAACACGTCGACATTGGCCAGGCCCAGGTCGGCGTCGAGCAGCATGACCCTGCGGCCAAGCTCGGCCAGCGCCAGAGACAAGTTCACTGAAACGTTAGTCTTGCCGACGCCACCTTTGCCACCGGTCACGGCGATCACCTGTACGGGATGCATGCTACCCATGTCTGTTATTTACCTTGTCTCGCTGGGACTCAGGCCACACGTGGGGCAATTCTGCGTACCCCTTGGCATAGCTACCTTGCACACACTTCATCATCAACCCGCTCGCCGTGGGTTGTGATAGAGATCAGCGAACATGTCGGCCATGGCCTCTTCGCTGGGCTCGTCCTGCTGCTGCACATTGACCGCGCGCGACACCAACTGGTGCCCTCGCGGCAGGTGCAGATCGTCAGGAATGCGCGGCCCATCGGTCAGGTAGGCCACTGGCAGTTCATGACTGATGGCAAGGCTCAGGACATCACCAAGGCTTGCCGTTTCATCGAGTTTGGTCAGGATGCAACCCGCCAGACCGCAGCGCTTGTAGCTGTGGTAGGCGGCGGTCAGCACCTGCTTCTGGCTGGTAGTGGCCAGGACCAGGTAGTTCTTCGCGGCAATGCCGCGCCCGGCCAGGGTTTCCAGTTGCATGCGCAGGGCCGGGTCGCTGGCCTGCAGGCCAGCGGTATCGATCAGCACCACGCGCTTGCGCAGCAGTGGCTCCAGCGCCGCAGCCAGTGACTGGCCAGGGTCGACGTAGGTCACCGGTACGTTGAGGATGCGGCCCAGGGTCTTGAGCTGCTCCTGGGCGCCGATGCGGAAGCTGTCCATGCTCACCAGCGCCAGGTTGTGGGCGCCGTACTTGAGTACGTAACGGGCGGCCAGCTTGGCCAAGGTGGTGGTCTTGCCCATGCCGGCAGGGCCGACCATGGCGATCACTCCACCCTCTTCGATCGGTTCGATCTCGGGAATCTCGATCATCCGCGCCAGGTGGGCCAGCAACATGCGCCAGGCCTGGCGTGGCTCGTCGATTTCGGCGGTCAGGTCGAGCAGCTCACGGGCGATCGGGCCAGACAGGCCGATGCGCTGCAGGCGGCGCCAGAGCGTGGCCTGCTGCGGCTTGCTGCCCTGCAGCTGGTTCCAGGCCAACGAGCCGAGCTGCACTTCCAGCAGCTCGCGCAGGCCAGACAGCTCGGAGCGCATGGCATCGACCAGGCGCGCATCGACCGGCGCCGCAGCCGGGGCTGCAGGCGCAGGCGCGGGGGCGTCGACGTGCGGTTCGATCAACGGTTCGGCGGCGGTCAGCGGCTGCCCGGCGAACAATTGCCGGTTGTTGTCGCTGCTATCCGGGCGGTGATCCAGCTCGGCGCGGGCAGTGGCGATGCGCGTATGGGTCTTGCGCAGCTCTTCTTCCAGCTCGGCATTGGGCACACGCGGGGCCAGGGCGGACAGCTTGTAGTCCAGCGCGGCCGTCAGTTCGACACCTCCGGCGATGCGGCGGTTGCCGATGATGGCGGCATCAGCGCCCAGCTCATCACGGACCAGCTTCATGGCCTGACGCATATCGGCGGCGAAAAATCGCTTAACTTGCATTATCCACTACCTCAGCCGTTAGGGCCCACGGTGGCAACGATGGTGACTTGCTTGTTGTCCGGTATTTCCTGATACGCCAGAACATGCAAATTCGGTACAGCCAGGCGACCGAAACGCGACAGCATGGCGCGGATCGGGCCGGCAACCAGGAGGATGGCCGGCTGGCCCTGCATTTCCTGGCGCTGGGCCGCTTCGATCAGCGAACGCTGCAGCTTCTCGGCCATGCTCGGTTCCAGAAGAACACCGTCTTCCTGACCTTGCCCGGCCCTTTGCAGACTATTGAGCAAAATCTGTTCCAACCTTGGCTCCAGAGTAATCACTGGCAGCTCCGACTCAACGCCGACAATGCTTTGCACGATGGCGCGACACAATCCGACGCGCACCGCCGCCACCAGCGCGGCGGTATCTTGACTCTTGCTGGCGTTGTTGGCGATCGCCTCGGCAATACTGCGAATATCGCGCACCGGCACCTGCTCCGACAACAGCGCTTGCAGCACTTTCAGCAGGCCCGACAAGGAAATGACACCCGGCACCAGTTCTTCGGCAAGTTTAGGCGAAGCCTTGGCCAGCACCTGCAGCAATTGCTGGACCTCTTCGTGGCCGATCAGCTCGTGGCAGTGCTTCTGCAGGATCTGGTTGAGGTGGGTAGCCACCACGGTACTGGCATCGACCACGGTATAGCCCAGCGACTGCGCCTGGGCGCGCTGGCCGACGTCGATCCACACCGCTTCCAGGCCAAACGCCGGGTCGCGCGCGGCGATGCCGTTGAGGGTACCGAACACCTGGCCCGGGTTGATGGCCAGCTCGCGGTCCGGGTAGATCTCCGCCTCGGCCAGGATCACCCCCATCAGGGTCAGGCGATAGGCGCTGGGCTGCAGGTCGAGGTTGTCACGGATGTGCACGGTGGGCATGAGGAAGCCCAGGTCTTGCGAGAGCTTCTTGCGCACGCCCTTGATCCGCGCCAGCAACTGGCCACCCTGGTTGCGGTCGACCAGCGGAATCAGCCGGTAGCCGACCTCCAGGCCGATCATGTCGATGGGCGTGACGTCGTCCCAGCCCAGCTCCTTGGTTTCCTGCGCACGCTGTGGCGAAGGCAGCAGGTCCTGCTGGCGCTGGGCTTCTCTCTGCGCCTCGAGCTTGGCCTTCTGTTGTTTCTTCCACACCAGGTAGGCGCCACCGCCGGCCAGCAGGCCGAGGCTGAGGAAGGCGATATGCGGCATGCCCGGCACCAGGCCCATGACGATCATCAGCGCCCCGGACACCGCCAGGGCCTTGGGCGAATCGAACATCTGCCGGTTGATCAGCTTGCCCATGTCCTCGGAGCCCGAGGCGCGGGTGACCATGATGGCGGCGGCGGTAGACAGCAGCAGTGACGGCAACTGCGCCACCAAACCGTCACCAATGGTCAGCAAGGCGTACACCTTGCCGGCATCA
This sequence comes from Pseudomonas oryzicola, assembly GCF_014269185.2. NCBI lineage: Bacteria > Pseudomonadati > Pseudomonadota > Gammaproteobacteria > Pseudomonadales > Pseudomonadaceae > Pseudomonas > Pseudomonas oryzicola. Next base: position 1,802,698 of record NZ_JABWRZ020000001.1, on the reverse strand, counting down.
CCGAAGCTCATGCCGTGCTGCAGCATGCCGATCAGCATGCCGCCGATCAGGTTGATGAACAGGATCAGCAGGCCGGCGATGGCGTCACCGCGAACGAATTTGCTGGCACCGTCCATCGAGCCGTAGAACTCGGCCTCCTGGGCCACCTCGGCACGGCGGTGCTTGGCCTGGGCCTGGTCGATCAGGCCGGCGTTGAGGTCGGCATCGATGGCCATCTGCTTGCCGGGCATGGCATCGAGGGTGAATCGCGCGCTCACTTCCGAGATTCGCCCGGCACCCTTGGTCACCACCACGAAGTTGATGATCATGAGGATGGCGAACACCACGGCGCCGACCACATAGTTACCGCCGATCACCACCTCGCCGAAGGCCTGGATCACCTTGCCGGCAGCGCCGTGGCCCTCCTGGCCGTGCAGCATCACCACGCGGGTGGAGGCCACGTTCAGGGCCAGGCGCAGCAGCGTGGCCACCAGCAGGATGGTGGGGAACGCGGCGAAGTCGAGCGGGCGCAAGGCGTACACGCACACCAGCAGCACCACGATCGACAGGGCGATGTTGAAGGTGAAGAACACGTCGAGCAGGAACGGCGGTATCGGCAACATCATCATTGCCAACATCACCAGCAGCAACAGCGGCACACCCAGGTTGCCCCGGCCGAGCCCGGCCAGGTTGTGACGGGCGTTGCTGATTAACTGAGTGCGATCCACCACGAGTCCTCTTGATGCAAAACTTTGACGCCCCTGGGGCGCCTGGGCGTGGCTTTGCAAGAAGCTTTCCAACTTTGTCCGGATTGAGGGATTTAGAGGCAGTGAGACCGAGCGCCGCCCGCGCGGCGCATCGCGGATGAAATCCGCTCCTACGTTTGTTGCAACGTGACCATGCCTGTGAGGCCATGGTTGTCAGCGGGTTTGCAACGCTCAAGACCGGCACCAAGGCAGGCGGCCATGGCGTAACAGGTTCGGCACGTTGCAACAAATGTAGGAGCGGATTTCATCCGCGATGCGCCGCGCGAGCGGCGCCCGATCTCACAGGCACCAACTGTTCCAAGGCGGGCACCTGTCAGCTGTCACGCCGCAGGTCTGGCGGAATCGGCAGGTCGTCCTTCAACGGCTCCGGCCGCTTGCCCTTGCCAGCGCGGTACTGGCGGATCTGGAACACATAGGCCAGCACCTGCGCCACCGCCAGGTACAAGCCGGCAGGAATTTCCTGCTCCAGCTCGGTGGAGTAATAGATCGCCCGCGCCAGGGCCGGCGATTCGAGGATCTGGATCTTGTGCTCCGCGCCGATCTCGCGAATCTTCAAGGCAATGAAATCGGTACCCTTGGCCAGCAACAGGGGCGCCGCGCCACCCTTTTCCGGGTCGTACTGCAGGGCCACCGCATAGTGCGTGGGGTTGGTGATGATCACGTCGGCCTGCGGCACCGCCGCCATCATGCGCCGCTGCGACACTTCGCGCTGCAACTGGCGAATACGCTGTTTGACCTCGGGCTTGCCCTCGCTGTCCTTGTACTCGTCCTTGATTTCCTGCTTGGTCATCTTCAGTTTCTTGTGCGTCTGCCAGAGCTGGAACGGCACGTCCGCCGCGGCGATCAACAGCAACCCGGCCGACATCCACAAGGCACTCCAACCCACCACCTGCAGGCTATGGATGATCGCCTGCTCCAGCGGCTCGTTGGCAATCGACAGCAGGGCCTGGCGGTCATTGGCCAATACCACCACCGCCACCACCAGAATCACGAAGAACTTGGCCAGCGCCTTGAGCAGTTCGGTCAGGGCATGCATGGAGAACATGCGCTTGATCCCCGACAGCGGGTTCATGCGGCTAAACTTGGGCTGCAGCAGGCTGCCGGAGAACAGGAAACCACTGAGGGCAATCGGGGCCACGAAGGAAATCACGAACAGCAGCAGCATCACTGGCTGCGCGGCCCATATCGCCATCTTGCCCGAGGCCAGCAGGAAAGCCCCCATGGCCCGCTCGTCGACAATGATTTCGCGGGTCAGGCTGAAGTTCATGCGCATCATCGCCAGCAGCGTCTCGGCCAGGTAGCCGCCGAAGGCCAGCAGGCCACCGGCACCGGCCAGGGTCACCGCCACCGTGTTCAGTTCCTTGGAACGCGCGATCTCGCCTTTCTCGCGAGCATCGCGCTTGCGCTTGTCGGTGGGCTCTTCGGTCTTGTCCTGGCCGCTCTCGCTTTCTGCCATGCTCAGCGCGCCCTCGCCAGATCACGCAGCCATTGCAGCGCTTCGCTGGCCAATGCCTGGTAGTGGGACAATATATCGGCCAGGCCGACCCAGAAGATGAACATGCCCAGGACCAGGGTCAGCGGGAAGCCGATGGAGAAGATGTTCAGCTGCGGCGCGGCACGGGTCATCACGCCGAAGGCGATGTTGACCACCAGCAACGCAGCAATCACCGGCAGGATCAGCAGCAGCCCGGCAGCAAATACCCACCCCAGGCGCCCGGCAAGCTCCCAGAAATGGTTGACCACCAGCGCATTGCCCACCGGCAAGGTGGTGAAACTTTCCGTCAGCACCTCGAACACCACCAGGTGGCCGTTCATCAACAGGAACAGGATGCTCACCAGCATGGTCATGAACTGGCTGACCACCGTGACGTTGACGCCGTTGCCCGGGTCGACCATCGAGGCGAACGCCATGCCCATCTGCACCGCGACAATCTGCCCGGCCACCACGAACGCCTGAAACAGCAGTTGCAGGGCCAGGCCGAACAACGCGCCAACGATGATCTGTTCGGCGCACAGCAGCAGGCCGCGCAGGCTCAGCGGGTCGAACTCGGGCAGCGGCGGCAGCGCCGGCACGATCACCACGGTAATCGCCAACGCCACGTACAGGCGCACCCGCGCCGGCAGCATGCGGGTACCGAATATCGGCATGGTCATCAGCACCGCCGTCACCCTGAACAACGGCAGGATGAAGGTGGCGACCCAGGTGCCGATCTGCGTGTCGGTCAGCTCGAGCATTGCCAGGTCAACCGATCAGCTGCGGGATATTGGTGTACAACGTGGTGATGTATTCCATGAACTTCTGTACCAGCCAAGGCCCGGCAACGATCAGCGTGACCAGCATCACCAACAGGCGCGGCAGAAAGCTCAAGGTCTGTTCGTTGATCTGCGTGGCAGCCTGGAACATGGCCACCACCAGGCCCACCAGCAGGCTCGGCACCACCAGCACGGCCACCATCAAGGTGGTCAGCCACAAGGCATCGCGGAACAGGTCGACAGCGACTTCAGGGGTCATCGGCGGCTCTCCTTGACGGCGTCAGACGCCGCCGAAACTGCTGGCCAGGGTGCCCATGATCAGCGCCCAACCATCGACCAGCACGAACAGCATGATCTTGAACGGCAACGAAATGATCAGCGGCGACAGCATCATCATGCCCATGGCCATCAGCACACTGGCCACCACCATGTCGATGATCAGGAACGGGATGAAGATCATGAAACCGATCTGGAACGCGGTCTTCAGCTCGGAAGTGACGAACGCCGGCACCAGGATCGTCAGCGGGACCTGGTCCGGGCCGGCGATGTCGGTGCGCTTGGACAGGCGCATGAACAGGTCGAGGTCGCTTTGCCGGGTTTGCGCCAGCATGAAGTCCTTGAGCGGCCCCTGGGCCTTGTCGATGGCCTGCTGGGCGGTCATCTGTTCCTTCAGGTACGGCTGCAGCGCATCCTGGTTCACCCGGTCGAACACCGGCGCCATGATGAACATGGTGAGGAACAGCGCCATGCCGGTGAGCAGCTGGTTCGACGGCGTCTGCTGCAGGCCCAGGGCCTGGCGCAGGATCGAGAACACGATGATGATGCGGGTGAAGCTGGTCATCAGGATGACGAACGCCGGGATGAAGCTGAGCGCCGTCATGATCAGCAGGATCTGCAGGCTGACCGAATATTCCTGCTGCCCGTCCGCGGTATTGGACAGGGTGATGGCCGGGATCGACAGCGGGTCGGCGGCCAGGGCCAGCGGCGCAGCCAGCAGCAGCGCCAGAATCAACAACAAACGCAGCGCGCCGCTCATCACTTCTTGTCCTTAGGGTCCTTGCCCATCAGCTCCATCAGCCGCTGGGCGAACTCCGGCGTCGCCTGGCGGGCGCTTTCCGGTACTTCCACGGGTTCGGCCAGCACATGCAAGGCCTCGATGCTGCCAGGGGTATGGCCGATCAGGATCTGCGCCTTGCCCACCTGCACCAGCAACAGGCGATCACGCGGGCCTATGGCCCGGCTGCCGACAATCTCGATCACCTGCCCGCCCTTCACCGCAGCCCCCTGCATGCGCCGCAGCAGCCAGGCCAGGAAGAAAATCAGGCCGACCACCAGCAGCAGGCCGAAAACCATCTGCGCCAGCTGCCCGCCCAGGCTGCCAGGCGCAGCCGCCGGGGTCGCCGTCGGGGTGGCCGCGGCCAGGCAGGCCTGGCTGGCAAGCAGCGCGGCGAACGCCAGGCAGGCGCGCATCGTGCCCTTCACTCAGCGCAGCTTCTTGATACGTTCGCTGGGGCTGATCACGTCGGTCAGGCGAATGCCGAACTTCTCGTTGACCACCACCACTTCGCCATGGGCGATCAGCGTGCCGTTGACCAGCACATCGAGCGGCTCACCGGCCAGGCGGTCCAGCTCGATGACCGAACCCTGGTTGAGCTGCAGCAGGTTGCGGATGTTGATCTCGGTGCTGCCCACTTCCATGGAAATGTTCACCGGAATGTCCAGGATCACGTCCAGGTTCGGGCCTTCGAGGCTGACGTTCTCGCTCGGCTTCGGCGAGCTGGCGAACTCTTCCATCGGCAAGCGACCCGGGCCGCCGACGCTGCCAGCGGTGTCGCCACCCAGCAGTGCATCGATGTCGGCCTGGCCGGCTGCACCGGTTTCTTCCAGTGCTGCAGCCCATTCATCGGCCAGCGCCTGGTCCTCTGGGGAGGTGATCTCGTTTTCGTTAGCCATGATTTCCTCGACAGGCATTCAATACGTTATGAGCGACCGGCGCGCCATCAGCGGCGTTCGATCGGGTCGATGATCTGCAGCGCCAGGTTGCCCTTGTGCGAACCCAGGCGCGCCTTGAACGAAGGCACGCCGTTGGCGCGCAACACCAGGTGTTCGGGCAGCTCCACCGGAATCACGTCGCCCGGCTGCATGTGCAGGATGTCGCGCAGTTTCAGTTGGCGCCGGGCAACCGTGGCGCTCACCGGTACGGCGACGTCCAGCACGTCCTCGCGCAGAGCCTTGACCCAGCGCTCGTCCTGGTCGTCCAGGTCGGACTGGAAGCCGGCGTCGAGCATTTCCCGCACTGGCTCGATCATCGAGTACGGCATGGTCACGTGCAGGTCGCCGCCACCGCCGTCCAGTTCGATGTGGAAGGTCGATACCACTACCGCCTCGCTGGGGCCGACGATGTTGGCCATGGCCGGGTTGACCTCGGAGTTCATGTACTCGAAGGTGACCGGCATGATCGCCTGCCAGGCCTCCCGCAGGTCGACGAAGCACTGGTCCAGCACCATGCGCACCACCCGCAGTTCGGTGGGGGTGAACTCGCGGCCTTCGATCTTGGCGTGACGGCCGTCGCCGCCGAAGAAGTTGTCGACCAGCTTGAACACCAGCTTGGCGTCGAGGATGAACAGCGAGGTGCCGCGCAGCGGCTTGATCTTCACCAGGTTGAGGCTGGTCGGCACGTACAGCGAATGCACGTACTCGCCGAACTTCATCACCTGCACGCCACCCACTGCCACGTCGGCGGAGCGACGCAGCAGGTTGAACATGCTGATACGGGTGTAACGGGCGAAGCGCTCGTTGATCATTTCCAGGGTCGGCATGCGACCCCGCACGATACGGTCCTGGCTGGTCAGGTCGTAGCTCTTGATGCTGCCAGGCTCGGTGGCACTCTCGGTCTGCACCAGCCCGTCGTCGACGCCATGCAACAAGGCATCGATTTCATCCTGGGACAGCAGGTCCTGTACGGCCATTGCGGACTCCTACTGCAATACGAAATTGGTGAACAGCAGCTGGTCGACGACCGGCTTGCCGACTTCCTTCTGCGCCACTTCCTGGACCACTGCGGTGGCCTTCTGGCGCAGCATCTCCTGCCCGACCGGGCTGCCGGCCAGGGTATCGAAGCCTTGGCCGGAGAACATCATCACCAGGTTGTTGCGGATGACCGGCATGTGCACCTTCAGGGCGTCCAGGTCGGCCTGGTTGCGCGCCTGCATGGTGATGCTCACCTGCATGTAGCGCTGGCGACCATTCTGGTTGAAGTTGACCACGAAGGCCGGGGCCAGCGGCTCGTAGATCGCCGCAGGCTTGACGTTACCGGCCGTTGCCTCGGCGGCCGGGGCAGGCTCGCTCTTGTGCATGATGAACCAGGTAGCGCCCACCGAAAGGCCGATCGCCAGCAACAGGCCGACGACCGCCAGCAGGATCAGCTTGAGTTTGCCTTTAGTGGCGGGGTCTTTGACTGCTTCGCTTTTCGCCATGCCAATAATCCGTCGTCCATCGGGGGTTCAAGGGAGGATGGCTTGGCTTGAGCAAGTGTTATGCCAGATTTGGCATTGAGGGATCTTGCGCCTGCGAAATCGAGCGCCGCCCGCGCGGCGCATCGCGGATAAATCCGCTCCTACATTTGTTGCAGCGTGGCCATGCCTGTGCGGCCATGGTTGTCAGCCGGCTGGCAAGGCTCAAGTCAAGCGCCAAGGCTGGCAACCATGGCGTCGCAGGTTCGGCACGTTGCAACAAATGTGGGAGCGGATTTATCCGCGATGCGCCGCGCGGGCGGCGCTGGCCCGCAAAGGCGCCGCGAAACCCAAGGCATACACCCCGACATCAGGCGTAGTAATCGACCGCACTGTCACCGATAACCAGTTGCTGCTCCACCGGCCTGCCGCTGTCGGCGCTCTCGGTACCGCCCTGCTCCGCCTGACGCGCAGCCACTCCCGACAACTGGCTGCCCTGGGCCTGCGCCTGCTGTTGCTGCTGTTGCTGCCCGCGCGACTGGTCGGCCACGTTGACATCCGGCTGGGCCAGGCCTTGCTGGGTGAACAGTTCGCGCAGGCGATGCACCTGGCTGTCAAGGGCATCACGCACACCGGCGTGGCCACTGATGAAGGTGATCTGGGTCGACTGGTCCGTCGCAACATTGACGCGAATGTCCAGTCGACCAAGCTCTGCCGGCTCCAACTGTATGTCCGCCGACTTGAGGTTCTGGCTGGACAGGTACATGACCCGGTTGACCAGGCCCTCCGCCCAGGCGTTCTGGTTCATTGACAGCGGCTGGTGCAACGGGCTGGCATTGACCGGCACGGCGTTGGCGGTCTTGGCCGTGGCGGCCTGGGTCAGGTTGGCCAGGCGGTTGGCGAAATCATCCACGCGGGTGTCGCTGCTGGCGCTCTTGGTGTCCTTCAGGCCATCTTCGAGCAAGGCACCGAAGGCCTTGTCGCCGGCCTCACCGCCCTCAGCCGCACCCGCCGAATCCCCCCCGCTCCCGTGAACCAGGTTCGCCAAGGTATTGACGGGCGCAGGCGCATCTTCACCTTTGGCCGACGCTGGATCCTGAGCATGCACCGAGGTTGTCCCTTTGGCCTGGGCACTGTGTTCCAGGGCCAGGCGCAAGGTGGGCAGGTTGGCCAGAGGATCGGCCTCGGGATCGAAGGTTTCCTCGGCAGCCGCCGTCGCAGGCGGCGCGACAGCAGGCTGCGCCGTGGCGGCCTGCAGCACCGGTGCCACCGTCTCGGCCTGGGCCTGGATCAGTTGCGCGCCGGGCTGGGCGTCGGTGACCTGGCCGGCCACCAAGTTGGCATCGCGCATATCGGTGTCGGCCTGGACCTGGGCCTGGCCGTCGGCTGGCAATGGCTTGCCGTCATCGGCAACAGCGGGCGTGTCGGCGGGCTCGGCCTTGCCGCCTTGTGCCGCTTCGGCTTTGTCCTTGGGCTTGGCCTGGGCGACCTTGTCGTCTTGCCCCGCAGCCTTGTCCCGGCCCTGCCTGGCCATTACCTGGTCAAAGCCGGCGCCCTTGTCCGCCGGTGCCTGCAGCGGTTTGTCGGCCTGTACGGCGGGCGAACGCGAGGTATTGGCAATGGCGTTGGCTTGCAACAAAGGGTTGGGTGCGACAGGCATCGAGCGGTCTCCGCGCCAGGAACAAAAAAAACATCCGAGCATAGAAAAGCAAGACTCGCGCCAAGTTGCGTATCAACCCGTCAAAATACGTTGCTGCTCATCCTGATAGAATTGCTGCACTACGAAGAACTCCTGATCGATACGGGAGATCAGGTCCTCGATGCCATATAGCGGGGGCCGCCGAGTGCACTCCTCCAACTGCTGGCACAGGCCGGCCAAAGCAACCGCACCCATGTTGCTGCTGCTGCCCTTGAAGCTGTGCGCGACCGCACCGAGCTCCTCGGCACTTCTGGCTGCATGTAACTGGCTCAGGCGCCGTTCGGAATCGTCGAGGAAGGTCTGCACCAGTTGCAGATAGCCATCCTCCATGACTTCACGCAGGTCGCTGAGTACCTTTTGGTCAATATGCATGTCAGTCACTTGCTCACTCCCTTGATCAAGCCAGATTATGCCCGAGCCAGCCTATGGCTCACCAGACGAACTCCACCTGCGCGCACCGCCCGCCTTCGCTCCAGCGCGCGCTGCTGGCCAGCCGCTGTACCAGGTTCAGCCCACGTCCACTCAGGCGCCGCTCCAACGCTGGCTGCGTCAGCACCCGTTGCACATCGAACCCGGCGCCGCTGTCGCGGACCTCGATGATGAGACGCCCGCCGTCGCCATACGGTTCAACCTTGAACTGGATACGCACGTAGCCGTCGGTCAGTTGCGTCAGCCGCCGCGCGCGTTCCTCGTAGTAGGCGGCGAAACCCTGTCCATCGCGTTTGAGCTGCGAGTCCAGGCCCAGCACACCGTGCTCCAGGGCGTTGGAGTACAGCTCGCTGAGCACGCTGTGCAGGTTACCGGTGCGCGCGCGCAGGCCATGGATTTCCTGCAATAACTGCACCAGATAAGGTACCGGATCGAAGCGCTTGAGGCTCTCGCCGCGCACCTCGAACCCCAGCGACCAGTCCAGCGGGCTGGAGCGGCCACTGTCAGCGTAGAGCGTCGGCGCTGGCACCCGCTCCTCGACGCTGGACATACGAATGTCGCACATACTGATGTCATCTCGCGGGCGCCCGCCGAAGCGCTCCAAGGCCTGCATCACTTCATCGAACAGGCGCGCCGGGTCACGGTTCTCGGCCAGCACCTGGTGCAGGCGCTGCACGCCGAATAAACGCTCCTGGTCGTCGGCTGTATCGATCACGCCGTCCGACAGCAGCAGCACGCGCTCGCCCGGCGCCAGCGGCAGCACCTCGGTCGAGTCATCGAAACGCTCGGCGGGCAGAATACCCAGCGGCAGGTGTCGCGAACGCAACGCCGACAGCACCTGCCCCTGCACCGACAGGCGATAGCCATCGGGCATGCCGCCGTTCCACACTTCCACCGAACCGCGCTGCATGTTGAGGTCGAGCAGCAGCGCACAACAGAACATGTCCACGGGCAGGATGCGTTTGAGCTTGGCGTTCATCTCGCGCAGGATCTGCGCGATGCCGTAGCCCTTGGCGGTCATGCCGTAGAACACTTCAGCCAGCGGCATGGCGCCGACCGCCGCCGGCAGGCCATGCCCGGTGAAATCACCGAGCAGCACGCGCATGTCACCGGACGGCGTGAAAGCAGCCAGCATCAGGTCACCATTGAACAGCGCATAGGGCGACTGCAGGTAACGGATGTTGGGCGCGGCCAGGCAGCCGGAATGGGCCACCTTGTCGAACACCGCCTTGGCTACCCGCTGCTCGTTGAGCAGGTGGTGATGATGCCCGGCAATCTGGTCGCGCTGCTCCAGCACGGTGGCCTGCAACCGGCGCAAGCGGTCCATGGCGCGGATCTTGGCGCCGAGAATCACCGCACTGTAGGGTTTGGCCATGAAGTCATCGCCACCAGCCTCGAGGCAACGCACCAGGCCCTCTTCTTCGTTCAGCGAAGTCAGGAAGATGATCGGCACCAGCGCTTCGCCGGCCAAGGCCTTGATCTGCCGCGCCGCCTCGAAGCCATCCATTACCGGCATCAGCGCATCCAGCAGCACCAGTTGCGGACGCCGCTCGATGAACAACGCCACCGCCTGCTCGCCGTTTTCCGCCGTGACCACCTGATGCCCCTGCCGGCGAACGATCTGCGCCAGCAGCAGGCGGTCGGCGGCACCGTCCTCGGCAATCAGCACGGTCAACGCCTGTTCGGCCGGCATGTCGGCGCTCAACTGATATCGAAGAGTTTTTCGAAATTGGAGATGGCGAGGATCTTGCGGACATCGGAGCTGGCATGTACCACGCGCACATCCGAATCATCACCACCGGCATGGTCGCGCAGCAACAGCAGCATGCCGAGCGCGGAACTGTCGAGGTAGGTGGTGTCCTTCAGGTCGACCACCACCGAATCGGGCCGGCTGGTCTGGCGCTCGTAGGCGTCACGAAATTCCTGATGCTTGCCGAAATCGAAGCGACCCTTGATCTTGATCGTCAGTTTTTTCCCGTCCTGCGAAAAATCAGTCTCGACTGCCATGCTAGCGATTCCTTCGATGATGGCGGATACAGCTCCTTTAAGGTTTAGCAGGCACTGGCGGGAGTGGCAAGCTCATGCCTTTATCGGCCCTATCACCGCCACAGGCTATAGGTGATTCTGCCGCGGCAGGCGCTGCGACAACTCATCCAGCAGGCGCTGTTCTCGCTTGTCTTCGGCGAGCCTGGCTTCTTCCTGGTAGCGTTGCACCAGCTTGCGCAAGCCCTCTACCCGGGCATAGGCCTGTTGCCAGGTGCCACGGGCGTTGTTGAGGTTGTTCTGGTGCCATGCAAGGCTCTGGCGCTGCTGGGTCATGGCCGTTTCCAGCTGGCCGAGGAAACGCTGGTAATTGACCAGCCAGTTGCCGTTGACGCCCTGCCCGCCACGGTTGATCCATTGCAGCTGATAATCCTCGCGGAAGCGTTCGAGCTCGGCCAGCTTGGCCTGGGCCGTCGCCACCAGCTGCTGGAAATGCCCAAGGCGCTGGGCCGCCTTGCGCTCGGCCTCCTCGGCCATGGCCACCACCGGCGCCAGGCGCGCGGCGCGTCCGGGCTGTGCCATGGCCTATCAGCCCGCCGGGGGCGTGAAGATCGCCCCCAGTTGTTCGCGGCTTTGCGCCATGCTGACGTTCTCCTGCAGGCCCTGGCGCAAGAATTCCACCATCTGCGACTGCAGGGCGATGGCCAGGTCGGTTTCCGGGTCGCCACCGGCGACGTAGGCACCCACGCTGATCAGGTCACGGCTCTGCGAAAGGCGTGACCACAACTGCTTGAGCTTCTGCGCCTGGCGCAGATGGTCGGCATCGACCACCTGGGGCATGACCCGGCTGATCGAGGCTTCGATGTCGATCGCCGGGTAATGGCCTTCCTCGGCCAGCCGGCGCGACAGCACGAAGTGGCCATCGAGCACGCCGCGCGCCGAGTCGGCAATCGGGTCCTGCTGGTCGTCACCTTCGGACAGCACGGTGTAGAACGCGGTGATCGACCCACCGCCCGGCTCGCCGTTGCCCGCCCGCTCCACCAGCTTGGGCAGCTTGGCGAACACCGACGGCGGGTAACCGCGGGTGGCCGGCGGCTCGCCGATGGCCAGGGCGATTTCCCGCTGGGCCTGGGCGAAACGGGTCAGCGAGTCCATCAGCAACAGCACGTTCTTGCCCTTGTCGCGGAAGTACTCGGCAATGCGCGTGCAATACATGGCGGCACGCAGGCGCATCAATGGCGCATCGTCGGCGGGTGAAGCCACCACCACCGAGCGCTTGAGGCCTTCTTCACCCAGGATGTGCTCGATGAATTCCTTCACCTCGCGGCCGCGCTCACCGATCAGGCCGACCACGATGATCTCAGCTTCGGTGAAGCGGGTCATCATGCCCAGCAGCACCGATTTGCCCACACCGGTGCCGGCGAACAGCCCCAGGCGCTGGCCACGGCCAACCGTGAGCAGGCCATTGATGCTGCGAATACCCACGTCCAGCGGCTTGCTGATAGGGTCGCGGTTGAGCGGGTTGATCACCGGCCCGTCCATCGGCACCCAGTCCTCGGCCTTCATCCCACCCTTGCCATCCAGCGGGCGGCCGGCGCCGTCGAGCACCCGGCCGAGCATGCTCATGCCCATCGGCAGGCGGCCGCTGTCGCCCAGCGGCACCACCCGGGCGCCCGGGGCGATACCGACGATGCTGCCAACCGGCATGAGGAACACCTTGGGTCCGGCAAAGCCCATGACTTCGGCCTCGACCTGCACCGGGTGGTAGCTGTCGTCGTTGATCACCAGACAGCGGGTGCCAACCGCTGCGCGCAGGCCTTCGGCTTCCAGCGTGAGGCCGACCATGCGCAGCAGGCGGCCTTCGACGACGGGCTGGGCCGGCAGCTCGATGGCTTCGGCATAACCGCCCAGGCGCTTGCCGAAGCTGGTGCGCTCAAGCTTCATCGGGGCTGCCCAGGTTGACGGCGATATCCGCCGCCGCCGGATGCAGGGAATGGTCGTGCAAGCGGTCGAACAGCTGCGCCACGGCCTTTTCGATGCGGGTCTCCATGCTGGCGTCGATGCGGCTGTGAGCGGTCTCGATGCGACAGCCGCCCGGGAGCAGCGCGCTGTCTTCAAGCAGTCGCCAGGTTTCCTCATGACGTTCGCGCAGCGCCTTGACCAGCTCGAAGTCCTGCGGATTGAGGTGAATACGGATGTTGTCGGCGCCCATCGGCAGCAGTTTGAGCGCCTCGCGCAATACCTGGGTGATGTGACTGGAATCGCTGCGCAGCTCGCGACCGATCACCTGGCGAGCCATGTGCGCCACCAGGTGAACAACCGATTTCTCGATTTGCGTATCCTGTTCGGCGATAGGCTCCATCAGGTTGCTCATCAACCGTTCGAGGCTTTCCAGCTTGGCTTTCAGAGCCTCTTCGGCTTCCTGACGAACCTTCAGCTGGGTGCTGTGGAAGCCCTCGCGCTCGCCGGTGGCGAAGCCCTCGTTGTAGGCCTCCTGGCGGATGGCCTCCAGTTCTTCAAGGGTCAACGGCTGGACTTCCTCCAGCGGCACTTCCTCGACTTCGTCCTCGATGACCTCGGGTTCCGGCTCCGGTTCGGGCTCGGGCTCCGGTTGCGGATCGAAGCTGGGCAGCGCCCACACGTCCACGCCCTCGAGGTCGCGGGCGCGGATCAGGTCGCTGGGGTGATGTTCTTTGGTGGGCATGCTGTCATGTTCTCAAACCATGTTCAGCCGACACGGTCCCTGTGGGAGCGGGTTTACCCGCGAAAGCGTCGGCAGCGACAACTTCTATCGCCAGGTCTGACGCCTTCGCGGGTAAACCCGCTCCCACAAGGGGCGGCGTCGGTCTCAGATCGCGAATACCTTAGATCATTTCCTCGGCGCCCTTGCCACCAAGCACGATCTCGCCGGCCTCGGCCATGCGTCGGGCGATGGTGAGGATTTCCTTCTGCGCCGTTTCCACGTCGCTGACCCGCACCGGCCCCTTGGCTTCCAGGTCGTCGCGCAGCAGCTCGGAGGCACGCTTGGACATGTTCTTGAAAATCTTGTCCTTGACCCGCTCGTCGGCGCCCTTGAGCGACACCACCAGCACGTCGGACGACACTTCGCGCAGCAGCGCCTGGATGCCGCGGTCGTCGACGTCGGCCAGGTTGTTGAAGACGAACATTAGGTCCTCGATCTGCTCCGACAGGTCGCTGTCGATTTCGCGGATCGCGTCCATCAGTGCACCTTCCACCGAGCTGTCGAGGAAGTTCATGATGTCGGCCGCTCGCTTGATACCGCCCAGGGTGGTACGCGCCGCATTGGAGTTGCCCGAGAACTGCTTCTCGAGGATCTGGTTCAGCTCCTTCAGCGCCGCCGGCTGCACGGTGTTCAGCGACGACACGCGCAAGACGATGTCCAGGCGCACCTTGTGGTCGAAGTTGCTCAGCACTTCGCCAGCCTGGTCGGGGTCGAGGTAGGCGACCACGATGGCCTGAATCTGCGGGTGTTCGTAGCGGATCACGTCGGCCACGGCACGCGGCTCCATCCACTTGAGGCTGTCCAGGCCGCTGGTGTTGCCACCGAGCAGGATGCGGTCGACCAGGCCGTTGGCCTTGTCCTCGCCGAGGGCCTGGTTGAGCATCTTGCGGATGTAGGCGTCGGAACCGACACCCAGGCTGGTCTGGTCGCCGACGATCTCGACGAACTCGCTCATCACCTGCTCGACCTGGTCGCGGTGCACATTGCCCATCTGCGCCATGGCCACACCGACCCGCTGCACTTCCTTGGGCCCCATGTGGCGCAGCACCTGGGCCGCATCGGTCTCGCCCAGCGAGAGCAGGAGGATCGCCGCCTTGTCGACGCGGCTCAGCTTGGCGGTAACGGCTCGGTTATCACTCATCGGCGTTGATCCACTCTTTCACGACCTGGGCCACACGGCCCGGGTCTTCGGCCACCAGGCCTTTGATTGCGTTGAGCTGTGCCTCGTAGCCCTCGGTCGGGCTAGGCAGCAGAATGCTTGTCGGGCCACCCAGAGTGACGCGGTCGTTGGCCAGTTCGCCCTCCAACCCCACCATGCCGCCCAGCTCCATGTCGCTATCCTGGGCAGCCTGCTTGCCGCCCCCGGTGATGTTGTTCAGCACCGGCCGCAGTACACCGAACACCAGCACCAGGATGAACACCACGCCCAGCACCTGCTTGACGATGTCCCAGAACCACGGCTGCTGATAGAAGGCGATGTCGCTGATTTCCTCGCCACGGTCGGCGGCGAACGGCACGTTGATCACCGTCACGCTGTCGCCACGGCTGGCATCGAAACCGACCGCGTCCTGCACCAGGCGAGTGAAGCGCGCCAGGTCCTCGGCACCCCACGGGGCACGGGTAGTGTCGCCAGTGGCCGGGTCGACCTTGACCTGGTCATCCACCACCACCGCCACCGACAGGCGGGTCATGCGCCCCTGCTGCTGACGGGTGTGGCTGATGGAACGGTCCAGCTCGAAGTTCTTGGTACTCTGTTGCCGCTTGTCCGACGGATACGGCGCCAGCATCGGCTGGCCGGTGGCCGGGTCCATGATCTGCTGGCCGTTGGCATCTACCAGTGGCTGGCCGGGCTGGATGGCCGCCGCCGGCGCGGCGGTACCGCCGGTGGTCTGCGGTGCCGAGGCCGGGCCTGGCGGCTGGTTGCTCAGCGCACCGGGCACGCCCTGCGGGCCCTGGCTGCTGGCACGTTGTTCGTCGACCGATTGCTCGCTGCGCAGCGCCGGCTGGTCGGGGTTGAACTGTTCGGAGGTGGACTCGACCGCGCTGAAGTCGAGGTCGGCAGACACTTCGGCCTTGTAGCGGTCATTGCCCAGCACCGGTTGCAGGATGTTGTGCACGCGCTGGGTGAGCATGCTCTCTACCCGGCGGCTGTAGTCGAACTGCTTGCCGGCCTGGGTCAGCGCAGTGTCCTGGATCTGCTCGGACAGCAGGTTGCCTTTCTGGTCGACCACGGTGACCTGGGACTTGTCCAGTTCCGGCACGCTGGTCGCGACCAGGTTGACAATGGCCATCACCTGCCCGGCTTCCAGGGCACGCCCCGGGTACAGCTCGACCAGTACCGAGGCGCTGGGCTTGCGTTCGTCACGCACGAACACCGAGCTTTTCGGGATGGCCAGGTGCACGCGTGCGGCCTTGACGTTGTTCAGGCTGGACACGGTACGCGCCAGTTCGCCTTCCAGGCTGCGACGATAACGGGTGGCTTCCATGAACTGGCTGGTGCCCAGGCCCTGCTCCTTGTCGAGCAGCTCGAAGCCGACATTGCCATCGCTCGGCGCCACGCCGGCTGCGGCCAGTTTCAGGCGCGCACGGGAGAGGTCGTCGGCCTTGACCAGCAGAGCGCCGGAATTGGGCTCGACGTTGTAGGGGATGTCGGCAGCGGCCAGGGTATCCATGACCTGCTTGGTGTCCATGCCCGCCAGGCTGCCATACAGCGGGCGGTAATCCGGTTGCTGCGACCACAGCACCACGGCAAAGCCGATCGCCACGCTGGCGGCCAGGCCGACCAGCAGGCCGACCTGGCGCAGCATGGGCATCTGCGCGATGTTTTCCAGAAACGCCATGCCGAACAGCGGCGGCTTGGCCGCGGGCGGGCCGCTTTTCACGGGGGCGTTGTCGACGACTGCTTCAGCCATGGTTTACGTCCGTCCTCAAACCGGCATCTGCATGATGTCCTGGTACGCCTGGACCAGCTTGTTGCGTACCTGGGTCAGTGCCTGCATCGACACGCTGGCCTTTTGCGAAGCGATCATGACGTCAGTCAGGTCGACGCCGCTCTTGCCGATCTCGAAGGCGTTGGCCAGCTGGGTCGAAGCCTGCTGTGTCTCATGCACCTTGCCGATGGCCTGGCCGAGCATGTCGGCAAAGGTACTCTGCCCCGGCGCCAGTTCGGGGGCAGCAGCCACCTTGGGCAGCGACATGGCATCGGCCTGCATGGCCCGCATGTCCAACATCAGACGATTGAATTCAACACCTTGGCTCATGACCCTTCTCTCTCCTGCGGCCGCATTTTTTTGACGGGATGCGGCGGATAGCCTACGTAAAGCAACAAAGGTGCCAGCCTTGGAATGTCAGTTGATCCAGCGCCTGTGCCACGGCTTTCATGATGACCAGGCGAGCCGGGGCGCGATGCGGCCCCGTAGGCTTTCAGCCGAACAGGCTGGCTTCGACGTCAAACCCGGCATCGCGCATTTGCGCCAGCTTGTAGCGCAAGGTGCGTGGGCTTATGCCCAGGCGTTCGGCCGCTTCTTTGCGGCGGCCACGTTCGGCACGCAGGGTGTCGATGATCATCTGGTACTCGTGGCGGCGCATGTCATCACCCAACCCGCCGGCTTCGACCACCACCTCGGGCGGCGCCTCGCTGCCGACCGACAATGGAATGGCGCCCGCCAGACAAAAATCCGCCGCCTCGATCACACCACCCTGCTGCAGGATCAGCGCCCGCTGCAAGGCGTTGTCCAGTTCACGCACGTTGCCCGGCCAGGCGTGCCCCTGCAGGCATGCACGGGCCGCTGGTGACAGGCGCACCGGAGCGTGCTTCATCTTGGCCACATGGCGGGCCAGCAACCGCTCGGCCAACTGCAGGATGTCGCCCGGGCGTTCGCGCAACGGGCGCCAGGCCAGGGGGAACACCGACAGGCGGTAGAACAGGTCTTCCCGGAAGCGCCCTGCCGTCACTTCGCCGGCCAGGTCGCGGTTGGTGGTGGCCAGCACGCGAATGTCCAGGCTGATCGGTTTGCGCCCGCCTACCCGCTCTACTTCACGCTCCTGCAGCACCCGCAGCAACTTGGCCTGCAGGGCCAGTGGCATTTCCGAAATTTCGTCGAGCAGCAAGGTGCCGCCTTCGGCCTGCTCGAACTTGCCGGCCTGAGCAGCGATGGCGCCAGTGAAGGCACCTTTCTCGTGGCCAAACAAGGTAGCTTCGAGCATGTTGTCGGGGATCGCTGCGCAGTTGATCGCCACGAACGGTTGTGCAGCCCGTGGCGATTGCTGGTGAATGTAGCGCGCGAGCACTTCCTTGCCGGTGCCGGACTCACCCGAAATCAGCACGGTCGAGTCGCTGCGCGCCACGCGCGCGGCCAGCTCCAGCAACTGCCGGCTGGCCGGCTCGCAAGCCACCGGCCCCTCTTCGTCGGCCGCTCCCAGTCGCCCGGCAGCATGGCGTTCGACCAGGCTGAGCAAGGCCTTGGGTTCGAAGGGTTTGACCAGATAATCGACGGCGCCCTGACGCATGGCCTCGACCGCACGCTCCACTGCAGCATGCGCGGTCATCAACAATACCGGCAGTTGTGGCTGCTGGCGGCGTAGCTCGGCCAGCAACTGGTGCCCGTCCATGCCGGGCATGTTCACATCGCTGATCACCAGGCTGAAGGGCTCTTCCTGCACCGCGCCCAGCGCCTCCTCGGCACTGCCTACCGCCTGGTAGGCAAAACCGCCGATTTCCAGGGTATCGCCCAACGCCTGACGCAATACCCGGTCGTCCTCCACCAGCAACACCTTGACGGCCATCACGCCCCCTCCGCCAACTGCCCGTCGATCAACGGCAGCTCCACACGCACGCAGGTACCACGGCCGACCTTCGAGCGCAGGCTGAGCGAACCCTGATGCGCGCGCACCACGGCCTTGACCACGGCCAGGCCCAAGCCGGTGCCGGTGGGTCGAGTGGTCAGAAACGGTTCACCCAGACGCCCGAGCAACTCTGCCTCAATGCCACTGCCAGCGTCGCTCACGCACAGGTGCAAGGTGCGCTGACGGCGGAACAGGTGCACCTTCAGCCGCGCCGGGCCGTCGCTGGCCTGCAGGGCATTCTCGATCAGGTTGAGCAAGGCGCCGACCAGGGTATCGCGGTTGCACAGCAACTCACCCAGGTGGCTGTCGCACTGCCAACGCACGGCGTGCCCCTGTACATGCACCTGGGCTGCCTGCTGCAGCGCCTGGAACAATGCCTTCGGCGTCACCCGGTCGCCCAGCGGCAATTCGCCCCGGGCAAACACCAGCATGTCACGCACCTGGTGCTCCAGCTCGTGCAGGCGCTCTTTCAGGCTACCGGCAAAACGTTGGCGGGTTTCCGCGTTCAGGTCTTGTTCGGGGTCGGCCAGGTGGCTGGCGTAGAGCATGGCCGCCGACAGCGGCGTGCGGATCTGGTGGGCCAGCGAGGCGACCATGCGCCCCAGCGACGACAGGCGCTCATGGCGGGCCAGCTGGTCTTGCAGGCGACGGGTTTCGGTCAGGTCGTTGAGCAACACCAGTTGACCGGGTTCGGCATCCAGCGAGCGGGTGGCAATGGACAGGCGACGGCCATCGCGCAACGAGACTTCGTGGCCGTCGTCCTTGCGCGGGGCAAAGCTGCGGGCGATCACCTGGCGCCACAGCTGGCCGAGCAGCGGCTCACCGAGCAGTTCGCAGGCGGCCGGGTTGGCTTCACGCACCAGGCCCTGGCCATCGATCACGATGACCCCGCCAGGCAGCAGGTCGAGCAGGTTCTGCAGGCGATTGGCCAGGCGCTCCTTTTCGCTCAGCTCGGCGATGCGCTGGGCGCTGACGACTGCCAGCTCACCCTTGAGTTCACTGACCCGTGCTTCGAGCAGGCTATAGGACTGGCTTAGCTGGCTGGACACCTGATTGAACAGGGCAAAAGCCTGTTCGACGCCCTGGCGGCTTTCCTGCTCGACCAGGGATTGGCCCTGCGCAAAGGGGGCTCGGGATACGTGGGCGGCCTGGGGCATCGTGCTCTCTCGCGTGGCTGACCGTCATAAAAACGGTATGTTGCCAGCGGTGTAGCAATAGCCGTGCCGGAGATGGGGGTTTAGTGCAGGGCGTGGGTATTGTGCTGGGGCGGAGATCGATGCGCCGCGCGGGCGGCGCTCGATCCAACAGGCATCGGAAAGACCAGGGCGAACACCCGCCCCAGCCATCAATCCTCCGCCTGCTCCTCGCCCCCCTGGCGGCTCATGCCGTATTTGCGCATCTTCTCGACCAGGGTGGTACGACGAATGCGCAAACGTTCCGCCGCTCGGGCGACGATACCGTTGGCATCGTCCAGTGCCTGCTGGATCAGGCCCTGCTCCAGGCTACCGAGGTAGTCCTTGAGGTCCAGGCCCTCGGGCGGCAGCATCGCGTGGCTGCTGAAGTTCGGCGTATGGCCATTGATGGCCACGCGCTCTTCCAGGTCGCTGCGCAGGCTGTCGACCATCTGCTCGTCTTCGTCATCGACGTAGCGGAATTTCTTCGGCAGCTCGGACACGCCGATCACCCCGTATGGGTGCATGATCGCCATGCGCTCGACCAGGTTGGCCAGCTCACGCACGTTGCCCGGCCAGCCATGCCGGCACAGCGACATGATCGCGGCAGAGTTGAAGCGGATGGATCCGCGCTTCTCGTGCTCCATGCGCGAGATCAGTTCGTTCATCAGCAGCGGGATGTCTTCCACGCGCTCGCGCAATGGCGCCATCTCGATGGGGAATACGTTCAGGCGGTAGTACAGGTCTTCGCGGAACGTGCCGTCCTCGATCATGGTCTCGAGGTTCTTGTGGGTCGCGGCGATGATGCGCACATCGATGCTCTGGGTCTTGTTGCTACCCACCCGTTCGAAGGTGCGCTCCTGCAGCACGCGCAACAGCTTGACCTGCATCGGCAACGGCATGTCGCCGATTTCGTCGAGGAACAGGGTACCGCCGTTGGCCAGCTCGAAACGCCCGGCACGGCTGGTGATGGCTCCGGTGAAGGCGCCCTTTTCGTGGCCGAACAGTTCGCTTTCCAGCAACTCGGCCGGGATCGCCCCGCAATTGACCGGCACGAACGGCGCTTCACGGCGCTTGGAGTGGTAGTGAAGGTTGCGCGCCACCACTTCCTTGCCAGTGCCGGACTCGCCGAGGATCAGCACGCTGGCATCGGTATCGGCCACTTGCTGCATCATCTGGCGCACGTGCTGGATGGCACGGCTGGTGCCGACCAGGCTGCGGAACAGGTTGGGTTCGCGCTGACGGCCACGCTCGCGGGCCTGGTCGTACATCTCGCGATAGACCTGGGCACGGTGCAGCGAATCCAGCAACTGGCTGTAGCTTGGCGGCATTTCCAGGTTGGAAAGTATCCGGCGACGAAGGTCCTCCGGAAACTCCACAGAAGAAATTTCACCTAAAAGCAGAACCGGAAGGAACTCATCCCACCCTGCCACTGTCTTAACGAGCCCAAGGAGATTGCCCGGAGCATTCACAGCACCGATGAGCACGCACAGCACTTCACGACTCGAAGACAACGGCTCGACCACTTGCTGCCAGTCCTGGCTGGAGCAAGCGAGGTTTTCTTCGCCCAAGAAGTTAAGCACCACCGCGAGATCGCGGCGGCGGGCGCTGTCGTCATCGATCAGCAGAATCTTGGTTTCACGCCACATGCAATAGCAACTTCCCTAGTCATTCGGCGCCCAGCAGGGGCGTGTTCGACATCATTCCGACTGAATGGTCAGTGTTCGGACGTCTGAAATTCGAAAACAGCCACTAGTAAAGTCAAAAAAAACCAACCAGTCAAATTAATGGCGCATGGCTTTTGGCAACATCTGTGGTCACGAGAACAAATGGTATACCTTCGCGGCATTTTTCGCCTGACGGATTTTCGTCATTTCTTCGACCAGGGATTGACGTTCGCCACTTGCAACTTCAATTAATTGGCGATAAACGCTCAATAATTGCTCAAGGCTGGCACTGACATCGGCCTCGTTGCCCTTCGCCTCGGTCAGCATGTCGCTGATGCGCAAGCGGCACTCCAGGTCCAGCTCCCCTACCGCTTCCCAGTCACGGTTGGCCAGCGCCGCCAGTAGCAGCTCCCGGGTTTGCTCGATTCGGGCGATTACTTCGCTCATGTCACTCCTTTGTCAGGAAGCCGCCGACTGATCGCCGATTGCGTCCCAACCTTCCTTCACAGTGATCAGCAGGCGTGCCACTTCATCGATGATAGCGGGGTCACCCTTGGCGTTGGCCTCGATCAAGCGACGACTCATGTAGGTATACAAGCTGTCCAGGTCGGCCAGGCTGTCGGCGTGGTTTTCCAGGTCCAGGCCTTCGCGCAGCCCGCCGATGATGTCGATGGCCTTGCCGATGAGGATACCCCGCTGCGCGACGTCATTGCGCGCAATCGCCCCCTTGGCCTGCGCCATGCGGTCCAGGCCGCCCTGCATGAGCATCTGCACCAGACGGTGCGGGCTGGCTTCGGACGTTTGCGCCACACCATTGACTTTCTGGTACTGCCGAAGGGCCAACATCGGGTTCATGGATCTACCTCGTTGCTGCAAAAAAGGTTGCTTGTACCTGTGTATCGCCGGGCCGTCAAAAAACTTTAGGCGCACAATGGAAAAGCCCGACACGCCTGCTGACGCCGTCGGGCTTTTTACGTTACCGCGCTACCGTTGCGGTCAGGAGTTCTTGGCCTGCGCGTTGAGGGCATCGAACACGGACTTGATCTGGTTGGCCTGGGCATTGAGCTTGGCCACCGCGGTATCCATCGCGACGAACTTCTTGGTCAGCGACTCGGTCAGCGACTCGGTGCGGCGCTCCAGCGCCAGCTGCTGATCGGCCAGGTTCTTGGCTACCTTGTCCAGGCTGGCCTTGCGCGTGGCCAGGCTGCCATCGGTGGAGTTGTAAGGGTCAATGGCCTTGTTCATGCGCTCGAAGATGCCATTGGTACCGGTGAACAGCTCCTGCACCTCCGCGCCCAGCTTCTTGTCGTTCATGGCCGCGTTGAACTTGGTGGAGTTGAACTCCAGGGTGCCGTCCTTGGTGGTGTTGATACCCAGCTGGCTCAGGGTGGTCAGCTGGCTGCCCGCGCCCACTTCGGAAAGCACCTTGCGGATATCGTTGACCAGCGAACGGGTGGTCGGGTCGTTGGTCAGCGGCCCCAGTACCAGGTTGTCGTCATCGTCTCGCGAGGTGGAGGTCAGCGAGGTGATTGCCTTTTGCAGGGTGTTGTAGGCATCGACGAACGACTGGACGGACTTCTGCAGCCCCTCATTGTCAGCCGCCACCGTGATGCTGGTGCTAGTGCCAGCAGCGGAAACACCGGTCAACTCCAGCGTCATGCCGCTGATGGCGCTGTCGATGGTGTTCTTCGCGCTGGTCACCTTCAGGCCGTCAATGGTCAGCTCGGCATCATGAGCCGGATCGGTGATGTAGCCGGCACCCGTGCCGGACATCTTGACGGTGCCATCGATCTGCAGTTCGGGAATACCGCTGAGCGAAATGTCCGAGCCAGCCCCGGTGGTGGTGGAGGAGAGCACCAGCCGCGCGCCACCCTCGGCATTGACGATGTTGGCCGAGACACCCTGGACGTTGAGCTCCTTGTTGATCTGGTCGCGCACGCTTTCCAGGGTGGCGCCACTGGCGATGTCGATGTTCCAGTTGTTGCCACCCTGGCTCACGGTCAGCTGGCCAGCACTGATGGCCGAGGTCGAACCGCCGGCGAATTGCTGGCTGGCGACCTTGGAGCTGGTGGCCATCTTGTCGACCACGATGGAGTAGCTACCGGCCACCGCCTTGTTGCTGGAGGTGACCTTGATCACCGCCTCGTTGGCCGACTTCGCGGAGTAGGCGTTGAACGACGGCGCGTTCGGATCGTTGAGCTTCTTCATGGCGTCCTGGAACGCCGTCAGGGCGCTGCGCAGCGAGCCCACACCCGAAATCATTGCGGCGTTGTTGCTGGTTTGCCGGGTGATCTGCGCCTTTTTCGCCGCAGTGTCAGCACTCACCAGCGCCTGGACCATTTCGGTGATGTTCAGCCCGGTACCCAGACCGATACTGGAGACAATGCTACTCGCCATGACCGTTATCCCTCTCTTGAAACGTCAGCCCCGCTCCTGCAAGGACCGACATGGAACGCCCCTGAAGCATTCGTCGCCAATCAGGCCTTGGCGTCGAACAAAAGACTGTTTACATCGCTCAGGCTGTGAGCAATCCGCAATGCCTCTTCCGAGGGCAACTGGCGAATCAGCTCTCCAGTCTCGCTGGCGATGACCTTGACCACGATCTTGCCGGATTCTTCGTCCGTGGAGAATTCCAGGTTACGACGGGTCGAACTGAGAAACTTCTCGATTTCCGAAACGGCCTTTTTCACCTTTTCGGCATCATGTGCACTTTCCGCAGCGGTGACTGCCTTGGGTTCCAGCGTATCGCCGTTACCACGCGGCGCGTCGGCCGAGCGGGTGACCGGCTTGTCGACGGCCGGGTCGGCCGGACGAGCGGTCGGGTAGGACAGGTTAAGCTTGACGCTCATGTCCATGTTTTGCCACCTCGCAATGAAAAAGCGGGGGAAGCGCCAGAATGCGCACTCCCCCGCCGGTCACCATCAGCGATTACTGAAGCAGCTTCAGTACGGCGGACGGCAGCTGGTTGGCCTGGGCCAGAACCGAAGTGGAAGCTTGCTGCAGGGTCTGCTGCTTGGTCAGCTGGGCAGTTTCAGCAGCGAAGTCGGTGTCCTGTACACGGCCACGAGCGGCTTCGGCGTTTTCGTTGATGTTCTGCAGGTTGTTGACGGTGCTGGTCAGACGGTTCTGCGAAGCACCCAGGTCAGCACGGGTGGTGTTGATGGTTTGCAGAGCGGCGTCGATGGCGTCCAGAGCAGCGTTCATGCTGGCTTCGGCTTCGGCGCTGGTCGAACCGGTGATGGCGATGGAGGCCGAGTCAACACTCAGGGTCTGGGCGTCGAAACCGCTGTCCAGGCTGATGCTGATCTGGTTGTTGGCACCGGAGTTGGAACCGACCTGGAAGGTCAGGACGCCAGCGGTACCGTCCAGCAGGTTCTTGCCGTTCAGCTGGGTCGACTTGGCGATACGGCTCAGCTCGTCGGACATTTGTGCGAACTCTTTGTTCAGAGCTTCACGGTCCTTGGTGCTGTTCGAGTCGTTTCGCGACTGGACTGCCAGTTCACGCATACGCTGCAGGATGTTGGTCTGCTCTTGCATCGCGCCTTCAGCGGTCTGGGCGATGGAGATACCGTCGTTGGCGTTTTTGATCGCCATGGTCTGACCACGGATCTGCGAGGTCATGCGGGTAGCGATCTGCAGGCCGGCGGCGTCGTCTTTGGCGCTGTTGATTTTCAGGCCGGAGGACAGACGGGTCATCGAGGTGCTCAGTGCATCGGAAGCACGGTTCAGGTTTTTCTGAACGCCCAGAGAGGTGGTGTTGGTGTTAACGGTCAAAGCCATGACGAATTCCTCGTTGGATTGGGTACTACGGCTTCCGGCCTTGGCAAATCGCCGGGTGTGGCACAGAGAACCTTCGTAATAGTTATCTTCG
Source organism: Pseudomonas oryzicola (assembly GCF_014269185.2). NCBI lineage: Bacteria > Pseudomonadati > Pseudomonadota > Gammaproteobacteria > Pseudomonadales > Pseudomonadaceae > Pseudomonas > Pseudomonas oryzicola. Next base: position 1,777,838 of record NZ_JABWRZ020000001.1, on the reverse strand, counting down.
TCAGGGCGGGTTTCTTTAGCGGTTTTTCGAAAAAATTTACTGGCAACCTGCCACCCCAATGAAATCAAGGAGTTGACGCCAGATTACAGGCGCCAAAAGGCAGCCAGGGAGGAAAAAAACGCCGCCTGAAGGCGGCGGCGTCTAGATCAGCGCTGTGCGCTCAGTCACGTCGCTCGATGATCGCCGAGCCCCAGGACAGGCCCACACCGAAACCACTCAAGGCCACCCGCTTGTGCTGGGAACCAAGCACATGCTTCTCGAGCAGCAGCGGAATGCTCGACGACACGGTATTGCCGGTCTCGACCATGTCCTTGACGAACTTCTGCTTGTGCTCGCCCTCGACGAAGCGCGCCGAGACGGCATCGACGATCGCCGCGCTGCCCTGGTGCAGGCAGTACAGATCGATGTCGTCAGGCTGCAGGGCACTGGCTTCCAGCAGTTGCTGCAAATGCGCCGGTACTTTCACCAGGGCGAAGTTGTAGACCTGGCGGCCGTTCATGAAGAACTTGCCATCCGTGGTGCGCAGGTGCTCGGCACCGGCGCCGTCACTGCCGAACAGTGACTTGCCCAGCTGCCAGGCAGCGCCCTCACCCATCCAGGTAGCGGTGGCGGCATCGCCGAACAGCATGGTGGTGTTGCGGTCTTCGGGGTCGACGATCTTCGAATAGGGATCGGCGGTGATCAGCAGGCCATTCTTCAGCCCGGCGGCTTCCATGAAGCCCTTCATCGCGTACAGGCCATAAACATAGCCGGAGCAGCCCAGCGAGATGTCGAAAGCAGCCACGGCAGTCGACAGGCCAAGCTTGTGCTGGACGATCGCCGCAGTGTGCGGCAGGCCTTCGGCATCACCGTTCTGGGTGACCACGATCACCGCATCGATGGCTGCCGGGTCAAGCGATGGATTGGCAGCGAACAGGTTCTTCGCGGCCTCGACGCAAAGGTCGGAGGTTTCCTGGGCAGCTTCCTTGCGCGGCAAGAAGGTCGAACCGATCTTGCCGAAGATGAAATCCTGGTCTTTGCCGAATTTCGCGCCCTGCGCGTAGTTGTCCACGCCTTCAGTGGGCACGTAACTGGCGATGCTTTTAATGCCAATCATATGGCTTCCCAATTCAGTAACAGCGAAATACCCGCCAGGGCCAAACGGCAAAACGCCAGGCGATACGGGTGGTTCCCGATCCCTGACGGCTTGTCCGGGGGCGACGCGGCGGTTCCCGGTTTCGACAATATACAGTGAAGATGCGCGTTCTGACTCTTAAGTCACGCTCTTTTTGTCGAATCGACAAAGCAGGCAAGTCGGGCCGCCTTGCGGCCCTTCGCGGGCGGGCCCGCCCCCACGGATCTGACGTCGGGATCGGCCAGTGCGCGATCCCGGGTGGGAGCGGGGGCTGCAAGGCAGCCCTGCGATCAGGCGATCAGTGCCTGCCACTCGACCCGGCAGTGCGGGTCCAGGGTGAACAGCGCAGCGCTACGGCTGTGCCCGGCGTTGTAGAACGGGTCCTGCGCCTGCGGGGCACAGGGCAGCGCCGCCACCTGGCCATGGCGCACCACCTGGGCCTGGGGCGTCCAGACCACCAACAGCCCGGCCTCGGACACGCTCAGGCAGACCGCCACCTGGGCGGCGCGAATACTCGCCGCCTGTTCGTCCAGCCCGCCCAGCGCCCGCAGCACTTCGGCCCGCACCATCAGGCAACCCGACACCGCCGAGACGTTGTGCTCCACCTGCAAGCGCTGCAGGTAGCCCGGCGCATCCTTGGCCAGGCCCTGGAACGCCGGGCGGATGCCCGCCTCGCCCGCCAGCACCAGCCCGGCCTCGAGCACCTTGCCGTCGCTGCCCAGCAGCTTGCCGCCAACCACCCCGACCTCCGGCCGCTGGGCCTGGTTGAGCAGGCCTTCCAGCCAGTTGGCATTGAGCACCTCGGCGTCACTGTCGAGCATCACCAGGTACTCGCCCTGCGCCTCACGGCTGGCCAGGTTGAGCATGGCGGCCGGCGCCATGGCCTGCTCGCTGCGGATAACCCGTACCCGGCTGCCGGCAGCCGCCAGGCTGGCCAGCCATTCGCGCAGCTGCGGCGACTGGCTGGCGTTGTCGGCGATGACGATCTCGTGGTTCTGGTAACGCGTGCGCTGCAGCACACTGACCAGACACCTCTGCATTGCTTCAGCATTGTCTTGGCAATGCAGGAGAATCGAGACCGCCGGGCGCTCGGCATGCCGATAGTCGATCTGGTGAGTGCCCGGGTGTACCGAACCCACCGTGGCCGCATAGCCACGCTGGGCCAGGCGGCGAGTCAGCACCGCCCGCTCCTGGTCCTGGCTGTCGAGCGCTGGTGCGTTACAGATCAACAGCGGCTCGGCGAGGTGCGCCAGGCCGGCCAGGCCTTGCTCACCGATCATGCGCAGCAGCAGGTCGAACTCCAGCGCCAGCGGATACTGGCTGTCGAAGCCACCTGCCGCCAGCAGCAAGTCACGGCGCAGCAACCAGTGGCGCGCCATCACCCCCGGCACGCTCTGCAGCAGGTCGAGACTGGTGCCAGGGCGCAGGACTTCACGCAGACGACCATCCGCCTGCACCTGGATTTCATCCATGGCCACCGCGCGAATGCCTTCGGCACCCAGCAGTTCGAGGCTGGCCCGGAGCAAGCCGCTGGCGGTGAAACGATCGCCGGCTTCGGCCAGCACCACCCAGTCGGTATCCAGCTGGGCGACCGCCTGGTTGATCTGGCGTACGTGGTCGTTGCTGTCGACCTTGACGAAGTGCACGGTCTGCCCGGCATTGGTCACCATCGGCAGGTCGCCACTGGTCAGCACCACTACCTTGAACCGGCGGCACGGGCCAGCCATCAGGCTGTCGAACGTGGCCTGCAGCTTGTCCATCTGCGCATCCAGGTCGAGCAGCACGATACCGAAGCTTGGGCCACCGTCTGCTGCAGCCAGGCGCTGCCGGGCCAGGCTTGCCTGTTCGGCGTCAGGCGTGCGTGCTTCGAGCCAGTCCAGCAACTGGCCGGAGGGCAGCGATGCGAGCAGCGCCTGGCTGTCATAACTCGGCAAGGCCTCGAGCCGGGCCAGCCAAGGCCGCAGCGGTGCGGCCTCGGCTTCGTCGCCGGCCGCCTCCAGCGAGGCCAGCAGGCGCTCCACCACCACCCGGTTGAACGGGCTCAGGGCCAGTGCCTGCCACAGTCGCGCACGGATGGTGCGCTCGTTGTCATTGGCATTGACCTGCATCAGCGCCTGCTGACGCACCAGGATCGCTTCGAGCTCACGCAGCTGGATGCGCCCGCAAGGCATGGCATGGATCAGGAATTCCAGCTGTGCCAGCAGATCGAACATCGGCTGGTTGTAGAACGGCATCTCGACGAACTGCTGTTTGCCGAAGATGCGCAACGGCTCGGGGCTCGGCACGTTCCAGCGCGAGGTGATAATCATGCAGCCATGCAGGGCGCGACCGCTGAGCAAGCCCTCGGCCATGGCCTGGAAGCCTTCCAGCGCCACCTGTTGCACCCGTTCGGCACCGAGGCCGCTGAGGGCTGTCGGGATCGAGGCGAGAAACGCGGCGAACTGCTCACGCTCCTGGCGACTGCGCTCGTCGCGGTTGGCCAGCACGGTGAGCACGTTGGTGTTGTGGTCCGAGCCCCCCAGGTTGGCTTCACGCACCGCGTACGGAATCGGCAGGATACGCGCCTTGGCGTTGGCCAGCAGGTAGAAGGTATGGCCAATTTCCTGCCACTCGAAGCTGGTGTTCGCCGGCAGCAGCGCATACCACTGCTGCAGCAGGTCGGTACGGGTGACCGCGTAGAACGGCGGCAGGAACTGGCCCATGAACTCGACCAGGCGCTGGGCCGGGTCGTCGCTGCAGTAGTCTTCCTGCACGCGCTTGTCGCGCCGGTAGAAGTGCACCTCGGTACCGTGCCCCACGTACATCATGCCGTAGCCATGGCACACGCCGTAGTCCGGGTGTTGCTCAAGGAACTGCACCGACTGGGCCATGCCATCGAACAGCAGGAAGTCGTCGTCCGCGGCAAAGGTCATGAACGGCGTGCGCACTTCGTTCACGCCATAGGCGAGCTTGTCCTGCAGCCCTTTGTAGGTGTACTGCGGCAGGTGGCGGTAGTCCACCTGCGGGTAGTCCGCCTGCAGGGTGGCGTCGGCCTGGCTGGAGGAGTCCAGCACCAGAATGCTCGCCGGGAAGTCGCGATAATAGTGCAAGGCCCGACGCAGGAACGCCGGACGGTTATGGGTGATCAACACCACGGTGAAACGCTCGCGCAGCGAGCGGTCGATGAGCGGGGTATCCTGAAGCTGCATGAAGACCTTCCTGCTGGTGACCTTGGGTAACAATCAGCGCACGCGGCGCAGGTAGCCGTCCGGCGCCACGGTCAGCAGCAGCTTGTCCTGCACCTGGCGGTCGATGGCGAAGTCGCTGTTCTCTTTCAGGTACTGCCATACCGCGGTCTTCGGATTGTCGCCATGGCCCCATGGGCGGTCCGGGAAGAAGTCGGCCGGCATGTCCTCGACCACGGTGTCCATCACCACGCAGTAGCTGTCCACCGACACCAGCGGCGCATAGGCGCGCAGCTCCTCGAGCACGTGCTCGTGGGTGTGGTTGGAATCGAGCACGACGATGACCTTCTTGCCTTCGGCCAGCTGGCGCACCTTGGCGACCATCTCCGGGGCGATGCTCGAACCTTCGAACATGGTGATGCGGTGCGCCATCGGATGCTCTTCGATAGCCTTGCGGTTGTGCGGGCGGATGTCGACGTCGATGCCCAGCACCTCGCCATGACCCAGCAGTTGCAGCAGCGAAGCGTAGTAGATGATCGAACCGCCATGGGCGATGCCGCACTCGATGATCAGGTCCGGCTGGATGCGCCACACCAGTTCCTGCATGGCAATCATGTCCTGGGGCAGCTGGATGATCGGCCGGCCCATCCACGAGAAATGGTAGCTGTACTTGTGCCTGGCCGATTCGTTGAACAGGTCCCGCGCCAGGCCCTGGAGCTTCTGGTCCTGGCCCTGGGCGGCGATCTGCTCGTTGCACTCGGCGATGAAGGCCTGGTGGACGTTGTTGTTGTCAGTCATGGAAGCGGTCTCTGCAAAGGTCATTGGAACGCGGCATCATCGACCGCGTGGTAGACGAAACGGTTGCCGGTGTCGCGGCGGATCTCGTCCAGGTAGTTGGAATTCATCACGAAAATCTGCGCACCGTCCGGCAGGCTCGCCAGAGCCTCTTCCGGCGACGATACGCGCAAGCCACTGAGCGGCAGGTGGCGGCCCTGCTTGGCCGGGTTGATGTCGATCACGTGGTCGACCTGCACGCCGGCACGCTGCAGGTACAGCGAATAGATCACGCCCTTGGACGATGCCCCCCAGATCGCCGCACCACGCCCGGCATGCTCGCGCAGCAACGCCTGGCCGCGTTCGAGGCTGGCGCTGAAGCCGGTCGGCAACTGCAGGCGCTGGCCATCGAAAGCCGGCATCCGCAGGCTGGCCAGGTCGGCGACGATGTACAGGTACTGGCCGTTGAACAGGTGGCCGGCGTCCAGCACCGTGCCAAAACACCGGCGCAGGTCATCCAGGCGGAAGTAGTTGACGTGCTCGTAGAACAGGTCGAACCAGGCGCGGTGCTCGAGAATCCAGTCCAGGCACGGCACTTCGATGTAGATCAGCCCCCCCTGGTTAGCATCGGCGATGGCCTCGAGAAACGCCAGCGGGTCGGCGATATGTTCCAGTACATGACGCAGCACCACGGCATCGGCCGACAACCCCAGCGCACGGGTGAACGGCGCCTTGATCACCTCCGGGTTGTCGCCTTCGTAGGCCGGGTCGATGCCGGTCACCCGATGCCCGCGCTGGCGCAGCAACTCAAGGAAATACCCCTTGCCGCAGCCCACCTCGATCAGGCGCTTGCCGGCAAAGTAGCGGGCGATCAGCTGTTCGACTTCATCCAGGTGACGCTGGAACGCCGGTGACAAGGCCTGCTCGTTCTGGTAGTCGCTGTCGTAGCTCAACAAGGACGCGTCGAAGGCCTGGTTGTAGACCAGGCCGGTGCGCTCATCCTGGACCAGGCACATGTCGCCACTGGCCGACGCGCGTGCGCTGGCGGCATCGGCGAAAGTGCGGTTCTGCAGCACGGGCAGGCCGGCTGCACGGTACAACTCATAGGCCATGGGGCGCTCCTTGGGCAGCCAGCAGCTGCTCGAGTCGGTCGGTCACGGCCCAGAACGCCATGGGTTCGTGGCTCGGATAGGGGTAATGCCCCAGGTTCAGCAACAGCTCGGCCCCACGCTCGCGCAGGCGCTGTTCGACCAGGCTGCGCACCGCTACCGGTCGGCCGCTGGCGCAGTTGACCACCCCGGAGAACCCCGCGCAGTGCAACAGGCCGGCCAACTGGCGTGCCGCCTCGGTGACGGGCTGGAAGTCGCGCAGTTGCTCGCCCGCGGACATGTCGAACACCGCCGCCTTGCTGTCGATGGCGCGATCGAGTGCAGCCAGCAGGCTGTTGGGGTTCTGGCCTTCACCATGCAGGTAGAACAACCGTGCCCATTGCAAGGTGAACGGCCGATGCTTCTGCAGCGCCTGGAGGAACTGATGCAGGCTGTGCTTGGCCAGGCCATAGGGGTTGGCCGGGCGCGCCGGGCAGTGTTCGTCCAGCGGGCCGCTCTGCATGCCGTATTCGAAGCAGGTGCCGGTGACCAGCACCTGCGCCACGCCAGCCTCGACCGCATGCTTGACGAAGCGATAGTCGGCCATCAGGTTCTGCTCCAGGTGGAACAGCGCCTGGTAATTCGGCAACCCCGGCCAGGCCAGGTGGGCCAGTGCATCGATACCGTCGACCCAGTTGGCGACCTGCCCGGCATCCGCCAGCTGCAGGTCACCGGCGACGAACTGCACCTGGTCGAACCACGGCATGCTGCGCGCCCGCTCCAGGTCACGCGCCAGGGCGCGCACCCGACAACCGCGGGCCAGCAGTTGCGCCACCAGATGGCGGCCAACGAAACCGGTGGCCCCCGTCACCAGCACATGCAGCGCACTCATAGCACGGTCAACTCGGGCACGGCGATGACGAAGCGGCCGCCCCACGCACGGATGCCGGCCTGCTGTTCGCTGACTTCACGCAGCAGGTTCCACGGCAGCACCAGCACATAGTCCGGCTGCTCTTCGGCAAGGCGTTCGGGTGCCACTACCGGGATGCGGCTGCCGGGCAGGAACTTGCCCTGCTTGTGCGGGTTGGCGTCAGCCACCCAGGCCACCAGGTCGGCCTTGACCCCGGCATAGTTGAGCAAGGTATTGCCCTTGGCGGCGGCGCCGTAGCCGACCACCCGCTTGCCGGCAGCCTTGGCATCCAACAGGAAGCGCAGCAGTTGCAGCTTGATGCGCTCGGCGGCCGGCGCCAGGGTGGCGTAGAAGCCGGGGCTACGCACGCCCACCTCCTCTTCCAGCGCCAGCAGGCTGGCGACAGTCGGTTCCACGGCGCGGCGCTGGCCATCGGCTCGCTGCACGAACACCCGCAGCGAGCCACCATGGGTCGACAGCTCCTGCACGTCGAACAGTTCCAGGCCGTTGCGCTGGCAGAGGATCTGCACTGCGGTCAGCGACAGGTAGGAATAGTGCTCGTGGTACAGCGTGTCGAACTGGTGCTGGGCGATCAGCGACAGCAGGTGCGGGAATTCGAAGGTGGCCACGCCGTTCGGCTTGAGCAAGCTGGCGAAGCCGCCGAGGAAGTCATTGATGTCCGGCACATGGGCAAGCACGTTGTTGGCTGCCATCAGGTCGGCGCCCCAGCCCTCGGCCAGCAGTTGCGCGGCCACGGCGCGGCCAAAGAACACCTCGCGGATTTCCAGGCCCTTGGCCCGCGCCGCCTCGGCGGTGCTGCGGGTCGGCTCGACGCCCAGGCAGGGAATGCCGCGCCGGGCTACGTATTGCAGCAGGTAACCGTCGTTGGCGGCAATTTCCACCACGCGGCTGTCGGCATTCAGCCCGAAGCGCTCGGTCATGCTCGCCACATAGGCTTCGGCATGGGCCAGCCAGGAGCTGGAATAGGAGCTGAAGTAGGCATAGTCGGCGTCGAACAGTTGCTCGGCACGGGTGTAGTCCTCGGTCTGCACCAGCCAGCATTGCTCGCATACCGCGACTTTCAACGGCACCCACTGCTCCGCCTCGGCCAGTTGCTCGGGGCGCAGGTAGGCATTGGAGGGCGGCGAGGTGCCCAGATCGATCAACGGCAGGTACAGGGCACTGCCACAACCACGGCAATTCATACGGTCACTCCGGTAAAGCGGTCGTCCAGCCAGGGATGCTGTTCATCCCGGGCCGAGAGGTTGATCACGGGCAGCGGCCAGGCAATGGCCAGGCGCGGGTCGAGCACCGACAGCCCGCCTTCGTGTTCCGGGGCATAGTCCGCGCTGTGCAGGTACAACAGCTCGGCATCGTCGCTCAGGGCCTGGAAGCCGTGGGCACAGCCGGCCGGCACCAGCAGGCTGCTGCCCTGGCCGGCCTTGAGGCGTTCGGCATGCCAGTGCAGGAAGGTCGGCGAACCGGCACGCAGATCGACTACCACATCCCATACCTCGCCCTGCAGGCAGGTGATGTACTTGCTCTCCGGCTGCGGCCCGGCCTGGTAATGCAGGCCGCGCACGCTGCCGCGCTGGCGAGTCAGCGAGCGGTTGATCTGGCGGATGTGGAACGGCGCGCCGAAACGCTCCAGGCTGTCTTCGCAGTACAACCGCGAAAAGGCGCCACGGGCGTCTTCGACACGGCGATGTTCGATGCGCGCCAGGCCCGGCAATGGCAAGGGGTGCAGGCGGTACTGGCTCACAGCGACTCCTGGTACAGGCTCAGCTGGGTGAGGCTCACCGCACGCATGTCCATGCCCTTGTGCCAGGCGAGGTGCCAGCCCAGGGTGCGTTCGAGGCATTCCTCGAGTGCCCAGCGCGGGCGCCAGGCCAGCAGCTGGCGGGCACGTGAGCTGTCCAGGCGCAGCAAACCGGCTTCGTGCATGTCGCTCTGCCCGAAGCTGACGCCGGGCGCCTGCGGCCAGCGGTCGGCCAGCAACTGCACCACCTCGCCGACGCTGCACATGTCATCGTCACCGGGGCCGAAGTTCCACGCACCGGCAAAGCGCTGGCCCTGCTGATAAAGGCTCGCCGCCAGCTGCAGGTAGCCGGCCAGCGGCTCCAGCACGTGCTGCCAGGGGCGCACAGCCGCAGGGAAGCGCAGGGTCACCGGCTCACCGGCGGTCCACGCCTTGAGCACGTCGGGGATCAGCCGCTCGGGCGAGAAGTCGCCGCCGCCCAGCACGTTGCCGGCCCGAGCGGTGGCAAGGCTCAGGCCATGCTCGGCATGGCGCTCGGCCGGGAAGAACGATGCGGCGTAAGATTGCGCGAGGATCTCGCAGCAGGCCTTGCTGCTGCTATAGGGGTCGTGCCCGCCCAACGCTTCGTTCTCGCGATAGGGCCAGGGCCATTCCTGGTTGGCGTACACCTTGTCGGTGGTGACCACCACGCAGGCGCGCACGCCCCCGGTCTGGCGCACGGCTTCGAGCAGGTTGAGGGTACCCATGACATTGGTCGAATAGGTGCCCAGCGGATCGCGGTAGCTTTCGCGGACCAGCGGTTGCGCTGCCAGGTGCAGGACGATCTCCGGCTGCACTTCGGCGACCAGCTCCAGCAATACCCCAAGGTCGCGAATGTCGCCACGGCGGTCATCGATGCCCTCGCCGACCCGTGCCAGCTCGAACAGGTTCGGCTCGGTCGCAGGGTCAAGGGCAAAGCCGGTGACCCGGGCGCCCAGGCTGTGCAGCCAGAGTGCCAGCCAGCTGCCCTTGAAACCGGTGTGGCCGGTGAGCAGAACGCGTTTGCCAGCCCAGAACGCAGGGCTCAGTCCCATTGCTTCCATGGCGCCTCCCCGCTGTTCCACAACTGTTCCAGGTGGTTCTTGTCACGCAGGGTGTCCATCGGGTGCCAGAAGCCCTCATGGGCGAAGGCATGCAATTGCCCTTCACGGGCCAGGCGCGACAGCGGCTCGGCTTCCCACGAGGTGGCATCGCCGTCGATGTAGGGCAGCACCTCGGGCGACAGCACGAAGAAGCCACCGTTGATCCAGCCGCCATCACCGCGCGGCTTCTCGGTGAAGCCCAGGACCTGGTCGCCATCGCGCTGCAGGGCACCATAGCGGCCAGGCGGCTGCACCGCCGTGACCGTGGCGAACTTGCCGTGGCTGTGGTGGAAATCGACCAGCGCGCCGATATCGATGTCGGACACGCCATCACCGTAGGTGAAGCAGAACGCCTTCTCCCCTTCCAGGTAGCGCGCGGCGCGGCGCAGTCGGCCACCGGTCATGGTTTCTTCGCCGGTGTCTACCAGGGTCACCCGCCAAGGCTCGCTGTAGTTCTGATGCACGTCCATGCGGTTGGCGCGCATGTCGAAGGTGACGTCGGAGGTGTGCAGGAAGTAGTTGGCGAAGAAGTCCTTGATCGCATAGCCCTTGTAGCCCAGGCAAATCACGAAGTCATGGATACCGTGCGCCGAATACTGCTTCATGATGTGCCAAAGAATTGGCTTGCCACCGATCTCGATCATCGGTTTGGGCTTGAGGTGCGACTCTTCGCTGATGCGCGTGCCGAGACCACCCGCCAGAATGACTGCCTTCATCGATTTCCTCTTGTACTTCGCGCCCCCGCAACGCCAGGGCGAAGGATTTATGGCGATATCGACGGGGTACTGCAGGAAATGCGCCAATCTGCAAAAAAGCTGGGGCCGCCTTGCGGTTCATCGCCGGCAAGCCGGCGATGGGTTGCAAGGCAGCCCCAGTTGCTATCGGGCGAAACTCAGTCGGCCAGCCAGCCCCACTCCCAGTGACGCAGGTTGTCGTCACGCAACACGAAGTCGCGCATCACCGCCTCGCGCAATTCGTCCCCCATGCGGTAGCTGGCCGCCGGGTCGGCCAAATGCGAGCGGATCGCCTGCAACCACTCCTCGGTGCTGTTGCTGTACACCCGCGTGCACGGCAGGTAGCCGCGGTAGGCCTCGGTGTCGGTGCAGATGGTCGGGTAACCGCAGGCACCGTACTCCAGCAGCCGCAGGTTGCTCTTGCAGTCGTTGAAGATGTGGAATTCCAGCGGCGCCAGGGCCAGGTCGAGGTTCAGGCTCGCCAGCTTGGCCGGGTAGCGCGCCAGCGGCACGCCCGGGTGGTACTCGTGGATGTAGGGCTTGAGCGCCTCGGGGCACATGCCGAAGAACACCCACTCCACCTCGTTGGCCAGTTCGCGCACCACCTCGGCGATGATCTCCAGGTCGCCACTGTGGCTGGTACCGCCGCCCCAACCCACCCGCGGCTTGCTGGACGTGCCACGGCGGCTGACCGGCAGGTTGGTCCACAGGTGCGGTGCCAGCATGTTCGGCACCACGCGGATATCGTCATGCATGTCCGCCAGCGCATTGGCCAACGCCTGGGTAGTCACCACCACCCGGTCGCACAGGCTGATGCCACGGCGCAGGTGCTGCTCGATGTCGGCTGGCTTGTTGCGCGCATGGGTGTTCTTCTTCGGCGCGCTGAGCACGTAGTCGTCGATCTCGAAAATGCGCCGGGCATTGGAGAAGCGGGCGATGCGTTCGATGTCGCGCACCGAGTCATCGTTATGGCGCAACTGCAGGATGATCACGTCCGGGTCCATGCGCGCCAGCTGGACCACGGTCGGCGACTCGTAGACCACACGCCCGACCACGCGCCCGGCGGCTTCGAGCTGTTTGAACGGTTGTTCGACCCGGTAATGGCCCACCGCACTGTCGTTGATCGGCAACCCCAGCACCGACGGCAAGGCCCGGGCGCACAGCGGGCTCCAGCTGCCACGCAGGCTCGGCTCGAGGCTGAAGTCGCCGCTGGCCAGCCCCAGGTTGGGGTTATAGGCCGGGTCGCGGACCACCTTGCTCAGCCAGCGCTCGCAGAACACCTGCTGCTGTTCCAGCAACGCGTCCTGACCAAGCCCATCACTGCTGGCCGTCGCTTCGCGCTTGAGCAGCACGGCATAAGGCGTACCGACCACCAGATAACCGCGCGCCCCCGCACGCAGGCACAGGTCGAGTTCGGCCATGCCCTGGCTCAGCGGTTGGGCACCCAGCCCACCCAGCTCCGCGAACACTGCCTTGCGCACCATCAGGCAATCGCCGCCGACAGCGCTCCAGTCCTGTACCACCTGCAAGCGTTGCAGGTAACCGCGCGACTGCGCATCTTCCCCGGCGAACGCCGGACCGGCCACGCTGGCAACTCCCAGCACCCGGCCCGCCTCGACCACCCGCCCCTGGGCATCGACCAGCTTGGCACCCACCACCGCCACTTCCGGGCGCTGGGCATGCTGGAGCATTTCGCCCAGCCAGTGGCCGTCGAACACCTGCACGCTGGCATCGAGCAACAACAGGTAGTCACCGCACGCCTGGGCCGCAGCGGCATCGAGCAGCTGACTGCGCGAACCGCCGAGCGCCCGGACCACGCGCAGCATGCCTGCACCGAGCTCGCTCATGGCCTGCAGCCAGTTGTCGACGTCGGCCGCCACGCTTGGCCCGGCCACCAGCAGTACCTCGTAACGGCCATAGGCGGTGCGCTCGATCAGCCCTTCGACACAGGCCTGCAGGCTCGCCAGGTCATCACCGACAGGAACGAGGATCGATACCTGCGGGGTGTCGGCATGCAGGTAGTCGACCCGATTGAGCAGCGACAGGTCGTCATGCCGGATCCGATGCGCCACGCCCAGCCGTTGCAGATGCGCGGCCAGCACCGGTTCGCTCTGGGCGATCACTTCCGGCAGCGACAGCCAGTTGGCGAAGCTGAACTCCGACTGCACCTGGATTTCGGCAATGTGCTCGACCACCTGCAGGCCTCGGGTCTCGACCAGGCGCCAGAGCAGGTCATGCGGTGCCAGCTCGGCAAACCCGGCATCGAAACCGCCGAGGTCGAGAATCGCCTCGCGGGCGAAGGCCAGGGTGCGACCGACATAGGGGTAGCTACGCAACAGGTCGAGGTTGAAGTCCGGCTTGAACACCGGTTCGCCCGGCTGGTCATCGAGCCAGGCCCCTTCATCGCTGTAGGCGCATGCCAGGTTGGGGAACACTGCGGCACGTTCGGCCAGCAGCAGAATGGCCGACTCGGCGAGCCGGTCACCGGCACGCAGCAGGTAGATCCAGTCGGCATCGTGCAACGAGGCCAGCAGCTGGTTCAGCTGCTCGGGCCAGTCGCTTTGCAGCGGCTGCTGCACCAGCGGAATCGGGCTGGCTGGCCTGGTATCGGCCAGCACCACGCAGGCATGCGCCGGGTACAACTGCCCGGCCAGGCTGTCGAGGGTGCGCCCCAGGGCCTGGGCGTCACCCTGGGTATCCAGCACCACCGGTACGATGCGCGGCTGACGTGGCCAGGCCGCTATCGCCTGGGGCAGCAGGCCGCGCTGCACGTCGCTGAAGCGGCGCGCGGCCAACCACTGTTGATAAAGCTCGGCATAGCTTTCGCACTCGCTGCCCACCCGACCACCCAGGCGGGTCTGCCAGTTGCTGATGATGCGTGCCACACACAACTCCTGCCATTGCCGTGGCTGCTGCTGCGCCTCGGTCAGTGGCACGTAGCGCACCCAGCCACTGGCGGGCGCGGCTTCGCCACTGCGCGCGGCAAGCATCTGCATCATCCAGCGCCACTCCTGCGGTGCGGCCTGGACCAGCGCCTCCTGCTTGCTCAGGCGCTGCGGGTGCAGGCGCTCGATCAGGCCCGGCTCGCTGAGCATGACCATGTTGCCGCGCCGCATCAGGCAGGCGAACAGCGCCAGGTCCAGCAGCGCGACGAAGCTCAGGCCATCGCTGGTGAGCGCCTGCAACCACTCCAGTGCCTGCTCGCGACGCATCAGCGCCGCCGAGAAATTGCCCAGGAAGTTCACTGGCCGCCCATCGAGCATGGCCAGCATGTCTTCGCCTTTGAACAGGCTGTCGACATTGGCGAAGCGCGCATTGGCGATACGCATCGGCAGGATGAAGTTGTTCTCGTCACAGAGCACCCGCTGCGACAACACCAGGCCGACTTCGTCATGCTCCAGCAAGGCCTTGACCTGGTGCGTCACGCACTGCGGGAACAGCCGATCATCGTCGCACAGCACCTTGACCAGCGCGCCCCGGGCCAAGCCCACTGCCTGCACCAGGTTGGCGACAAAACCCAGGCGCCGGCTGTTGCGCACGTAGCGCACGCAAACGCGCGATTCGCCCTCGACAGCGTTGACGATGGCTTCGATCTCCTCGCCTTCGCTGTCGTCGCAAACCAGTACCTCCAGTGCCTCATAGGTCTGGCCAAGGGCACTGTGCAAGGCCATGGCAAAGAACCGTGGGCTGTAGGCGGGGATGACGATACTGACGAGAGGCTTTTCGTTCACGTTGGCGACCTTGCAAAAAAAAGTGCGCCGCACCTGACGGTGGCGGCGCACGATTGGCTACGCATGCAGCGCTATCAGATGTAGTTGACCAGCGACAGACCGGCAACCTTGGCATAGGCCTGCAACGAGGCCTGCAGCATGTTGGTCTGCATGGTCAGGCGGATCATCACTTCGGCCGGATCGCTTTCGCGGATCGAGCTCTGGGTCTTGGTGTTTTCCGCGCCCAGCGCCGAGTTGGTCTCGGCCTGGACGTCCAGTGCCTGGCCACGGCCACCGATCGAGGCGATCGACGAAGTCACCTGGTTGGTGGCGCTGCCGATGTTGCCGATGGCCGAGTCCAGCGCGGCCTTGAAAGTCTGCGCGGCGGCCGGGTCACCGTCGATCGGGGTGCTCAGCGCAGCGCGCAGCTGGCTGATGGTATCGAGCACATTCTGGGTCTGGTGGGTGTCGACCTTGATGGCAAACGAATCACCGGCACTTGGCGCCCCGGACAGGTCGAATTGCACGCCGAGTACCGTGGCGGTGGTACCGCTCAGGGTACCCGTGGAGATCGGCCGGCTGCCGTCGCTGACCGGCGCGGTGTACAGCTCGAAGTCGGTGGCGCTGGTGAACTTGAGCACCGCGCCTTCGGGGAAGGCGGCCTTGTACGCCGCCTGGTCGACCACCGAGCTACCGGTGATCTGCACCGACGAGGCATTACCCGGGCTGCGGCTGCTGCCGATCTGGTCCGCCTTGGAGGTCAGGCTGAAGGTGTGGCCGGCGATGGCAGCATCCGGGTCGGCTTCATCACCGGCCTTGAAACTGATGTCCAGGCGCAGGTCGACGCCACGGAAGCTGATCTCAGTGTTGTCGCCTTTCGGGTCGAACTTGCCGCCCTGGGTGGCTTCGAGGGTAACGTCGTTGCCGCTGGCATCGGTGATCTTGAACTGGGTGCTGCTGACGAACTCGATGCTGTACGGTTCGCCACTGCGGAAACGGTCGTTGTAGGTAGAGCTGCCGGAAACCTGGCCGTTGGACAGGCTGACCCGGCCATCATCGATGGCCGGTGCCGTCAGCCGGGTCTCGCTGCGGCTGGTGTTCAGCGCCTGCTCGAAGGCATCGTAGCCGGTTTCGTTGGCCGCCAGGCTGAGCATGTCGCCCACCTGCAGCTTCAACTGCGACTGGTCGCCCTGGTAGGAGTAGGTGCCATCGGCATTGCGCACGTACGGCTGGGTGTCGCCCTTGGAACCGGAGAAGATGTACTTGCCGTTCTCGTCCTTGCTGTTCATCAGGGTGAACAGCTGCTGCTCCAGCGAGTCCAGTTCGGCAGCATTGGCCTTGCGGTCGCTGTCGGTGAAGCCGGCGTTGCCGGAACTCACCGCCAGTTCGTTGACCCGCTGCAGGATGGTGCCGATGGCGTTCAGGGTGCTTTCGGCAGTACCCAGGGCATTGCGCACATTGACGATGTTGTCGCCGTACTGTTCGAGCATGTTCTGCTGCTGCTCGAGCTGCAGCAGGCGGGCGGCGCCAACCGGGTCGTCCTTGGCCGAGCGCACGCGAATGCCATCGGTGGCTTCCTGCTGGGTCTTCACCGAGTTGGAGAAGTTGCGCTGGTAGTTGGCCTGGTTGGTGTTGTAGAACTGCGAAGTGGAGATGCGTACGCTCACGATCTACGGCTCCTTAAAGACTGTTGATCAGGGTGGCGAAGGTTTCCTGGGCCGCCTTGATGATCTGCGACGACGCGGTGTAGTACTGCTGGAACTTGATCAGGTTGCCGGTCTCTTCGTCGACCGACACCCCCGACAGGCCGTTGCGGCTGTCCAGTGCAGAGGTATGCAGGGCCGAGGTGGCATCACTGTCCATCTGTGCCTGGCCGGCCTTGCCGCCGACGTTGGAAACCAGCTTGGCATAGGCATCAGTGAAGCTGATGCCCTTGCCGTTGCTGCCCACCTCGACCGTGGGTTTGGTCTGCAGGTCGATCACCGATTGGGCATTGCGGTTGTCCGCAGAGCCGGCGCCAGTCAGCGCCACGGTATAGCTGTCACCGTTCTTCGGTGCGCCCGAAACGCTCATCTCGAAGGTGAAATCGCTACCCAGCGGGTTGCCGCTGCCATCGACCATCGGCACCGACAACTGCAGCTTGTTTTCCTGGCCGGGGATGATCGTGCCGCCGCCGATGTTGTTGCCCTTGGCATCGTAAAGGGTATAGGCCTGTGGCGACGTGCTGTCGTCCCCGAACACCAGCTTGACCGGGGTCGAATACTTCAGCCCGGTCTGCAGCTGCGAGCGCTGGGTGGCGTCATAGATGTCCATTTCCGAGGTCAGCGTCGGCTGGGTGATCACCCCGGTGCCTTTGTTGCCCGCGCCACTGGTGGCGGTCAGCGGTGCAGCCAGGGCCAGGCGCTTGGGGTCGGTGAGCACGGTTTCGATGCCGGCCGCCGCGTTGCGGGTCGGGGTGATCTTGAAGCTGTCGCCGGCACTCAGGCCACCACCGTTGAGCGACAGGGTGAAGCCGTCGATCACCGGGGGCGGTGTGTCACCGAGGTCGAAGCTGCCCATGTCGGTGCCTTCAGGCAACTTGCGCACGCTGTAGCCAGTGGCGCTGGTGAAGGTCACCTGGTAATCGCTGGTGGTCAGTTTGCCGGTGTCCTTGATGGTCACGTCAAGGTTGCCGGAGCCGGCGCTGTTGCCTGACTTGGCAATACTGCGCTGGCTGATGGCCGCGGCGCTGTTGATATCACCGAACAGGGTGGCGCCGAAGCTACCGTTCTTGTCGATACCCTGGGCCAGCTGGCTGTTGATCGCGTCCGCCACCACCAGGGCCACGCGGCCCAGTTCGTTGAGCGCGGGATCGAGGGTTTCCTTGCGGTAGCGGATCAGGCCACCCAGCTCGCCACCGCTGGTGGTGCTGGTGATGTCCATCTTGGTCGAGCCGCGGTTGAGGATCAGGCTCATGCGGGTCGGGTCGGTCGCGCTCGGCTCCACGCCCAAGGTCTGGGTGGTCTTGCCCAGTACCAGGGCCTGGCCATTCTTCAGGTAGACGTCGTAGTTGCCATCACGCTCCACCACATCGGTGCCGATCAACTTGTTCAGCTCACGCACAGCGCCATCGCGCTGGTCGAGCAAGTCGTTGGGCTGGCCGGAGATCGACGTGACGCGAGAAATCTGGTCGTTGAGGTCAGCGATGGTCTTGGTCAGGTTGTTCACCTGATCGGCGATCGCCGCCATGTTGGAGTTGATGTTGCTGTTCTGCTGGTTGAGCTGCGCCGACAGCGTGTTGAAACGCTTGCTCAGGGACTGCGCGCTGGTCAGCAGCAGTTGCCGCGAGGCGTCCTCGGTCGGTTTGGCCGCGGCATCCTGCAAGGTACTGAAGAAGCTTTGCAAAGCGGCGGTGATGCCGGTGTCACTGCTCGACAGGGCGGTATCCAGCGGGGTGATCTGGTTCAGGTAGGAGGCGGCATCGCTGCTCAACGACGTGGTGCTGCGCAGCTGGTTTTCCAGAAATGCGTTGTACACCCGGCGTACATCGGCCAGCGTGGTGCCGGTGCCGATGAACACTTGGCCGACTTGTTGGCCGCCCTTGGTCTTCTGCACATTCTGCTGGCGTGAGTAGCTTTCGACATCGGCGTTGGCAATGTTGTTACCGAGGGTGTACATCCCCGATTGCGCGGCGCCAAGCCCCGACATACCAATGTTGATCAGACTCGCCATGGTTCCATGCCCTTAAAGTTTTGTTGCGGTATCGAGCATTGCGTAGTGCTCGTACGACTTCATCTGTCTTGCGATCTGCGAGATCTTGCTGGCGTAATTCGGGTCGGTGGCGTACCCGGCCTTCTGCAACTCTTGCACGAACTGTTCTGGTTTATCGGCGGCCTTCACCGCATCTTGATAGCGCGAATTGTTCTGTAACAAGCTGACCAGGTCGTGGAAGCTGTCCTGGTACGAGTCGTAGGAACGGAACGCTGCCGTTTCCTTGACGAACTGGCCATCGCGGAATTCGCTGGTGATCGCCCGCGCCGAATCGCCTTGCCAGTTACCGCTGGCCTTGATGCCGAACAGGTTGTGGCTGCTGCTGCCATCGCTGTTGCGCATGACCGACTTGCCCCAGCCGGTTTCCAGCGCTGCCTGCGCCACCAGGTAGCGCGGGTCGATACCGATGCGCTTGGCCGCCTGTTCGGCCATCGGCAGCATGGTGGCAACGAATTCGTCGCTGTCGGCGAAAGCCTTTTTCGGTGCCAGCGGTGGCTGGGCCACAGCGCGCCCGAGGATGCGCAGGCCGTTGTCCGGCACGGCAAAGGTCTTGGCCACCTGTTGGCCGTCGCGGGCCGGCACGGCAGCGTTGTTGGTGCTGGCGGCCGACGGCACGATGCCGGCCAGCAGGCGGTCGGTGAGCCTGCTCGGCAGCGCCAGGCGCCGCGAATTGAGCGCGGCCACGTCGTTACGGCCGGTATTCGCCTGGGGCGCATGCACGGGCTCGGCGACCTTGTTGCCCCACAGCGTCGGGGCGCTGCCCTCGATGCGCGGGAACGGGCTGGTGTTGGCCGGCGCGCTCTTGTTCTTCGACAACTGGCGCACCAGTACGTCCTGCAGGCCGATACCCCCGCCCTCGCGGGACATGCTCACGGCCAACTGCTGGTCGTACATGTCGCGATACTGCTTCACCGTCTCGGTATTCATCGGGTTGTCGTCGGCCAGCACGTCGCTGGCCTTGCGCGAGGCCTTGAGCATTTCGCTGATGAACAGCGATTCGAACTCCTGCGCCACCTTGCGCACATTGGCGTCGCTGTCGCGGTCGCCGTGCTTGAGCGAACTCAGGCGGTTGAGGTCGGTATAGGCACCGCTGTCGGCGCTGCCGGATACCAGGCTTTTGCTGTTCATCGGCAGCGTCCTCAGATCACGATCAGGTCGGCCTGCAAGGCGCCGGCCTGTTTCAGTGCTTCGAGGATCGCCATCAGGTCGCTGGGCGCTGCACCTACCTGGTTTACCGCGCGGACGATTTCATCCAGCGTGGTGCCCGGGCCGAACTTGAACATCGGCTTGGCTTCCTGCTCGGCGTTGACCCGCGAGCGCGGCACCACTGCAGTCTGGCCATTGGAGAGCGGCCCCGGCTGGCTGACGATCGGGTCTTCGGTGATGGTCACGGTCAGGCTGCCGTGGGTCACCGCCGCCGGCGACACCTTGACGTTCTGGCCAATGACGATGGTGCCGGTACGCGAGTTGATGATGACCTTGGCCACGGCCTGGCCCGGGTCGATCTCGAGGTTTTCCAGGATCGACAGGTAGTCGACGCGCTGGCTCGGGTCCATCGGCGCGGTGACCCGCACCGAGCCGCCGTCCACGGCCTGGGCCACGCCAGGGCCGAGCAGCTCGTTGACCTTGTCGACGATGCGCTTGGCAGTGGTGAAGTCGGGGCGGTTGAGGTTCAGGGTCAGGCTGTTGCCCTGGTTGAAGCCGCTCGGCACTGCCCGTTCGACGGTAGCGCCACCCGGGATGCGACCGGCCGACGGAACGTTGACGGTGATCTTCGAACCATCACGACCCTCGGCATCGAAGCCACCGACCACCAGGTTGCCCTGGGCGATGGCGTAGACGTTGCCGTCGATACCCTTCAGCGGAGTCATCAGCAGGCTGCCGCCGCGCAGGCTCTTGGAGTTACCGATGGAGGACACGGTAATGTCCACCACCTGGCCCGGCTTGGCGAATGCCGGCAGGTCGGCATGCACCGACACCGCCGCGACGTTCTTCAATTGCACGTTGCCGGAGCCGGCCGGCACCTTGATGCCGAACTGCGACAGCATGTTGTTGAAGGTCTGCAGGGTGAACGGCGTCTGGGTGGTCTGGTCACCCGTGCCGTTGAGCCCCACTACCAGGCCATAGCCGATCAACTGGTTGGAACGCACGCCAGAAATGCTGGCGATGTCCTTCAGGCGCTCAGCTTGGGCACCGAACGCGCAGGACAGGAGCAGGGTCGCGGCAATCAGCTGCCTTACGTTGAACATGTTCATCCGTACTCAGAAGGGCCAAAGCGGACTGATGAAGAAGCGATCCAGCCAACCGGGCTGGCTGGCATCGGCGAACGAACCGGTACCCGAATAGGTGATGCGCGCATCGGCCACCCGGGTGGACGGCACGGTGTTGTCGGTGGCGATGTCATCGGCACGGATCAGGCCGGCGATACGCACCAACTCTTCACCGGTATTGAGGGTCATCCACTTTTCGCCGCGCACGGCGATGATGCCGTTGGGCAGCACCTCGGCCACGGTCACGGTGATCGAGCCGGTCAGGGTGTTGCCCTGGGTGGCCTTGCTGTCACCCTTGGTAGTGCGATCGCCGCTGTAACCCGCCTCCAGCGACAGGTCGCCGCCGCCGAACGGGTTGTTGGTGTTCGGGTTGGCACCAAACAGCGAGGTCAGGCCGATGTCGGCCTTGCTGTTCTTCTGGATCTGCGAGCCGGCATTCTTGCTCGCCGAAGTGCGTTCGTTGAGGGTGATGGTGATGATGTCACCCACGCGGAACGCCTTGCGGTCGGTGTACAGGCTCTGCTCGAAACCGGCCTGGTAGATCGAACCGTTGTTGGCTGCAGCCGGCAGCGGGGTGCGCGGCAGGACCGGCGCGTAATACGGGTCGTTCGGCTTGGGCGTCGGCGCGACGCAACCTGCCAGCACGACCGCCCCCCCCAGGGCGAACACAGACAACAAACGCTTCATGACACTTACCTCACGGTGTAACGGGAGTAGAACCTGCACTAGGGCTTACAGCTGCTGGGTTACGAACGACAGCATCTGATCAGCGGTGGAGATGACCTTGGAGTTCATCTCGTAGGCACGCTGGGTGGTGATCATGTTCACCAGTTCTTCCACGGTGCTGACGTTGGAGTTCTCCAGGGTCTGCTGCAGCGTGGTACCAAAACCGTTCAGGCCCGGGGTGCCGACTTGCGGTGCGCCACTGGCGGCAGTTTCCAGGAACAGGTTGTCGCCAATCGCCTGCAGGCCGGCCGGGTTGATGAAGTCGGCGGTCTGGATGTTGCCGATCACCTGCGCTGCCGGGTTGCCGGCGGTGGTGATCGACACGGTGCCGTCCTGGCCGACGGTGAAGGTCTGGGCGTCATTCGGCACCACGATCGCCGGTTCCAGGGCAAAACCCTGGGCCGTGACGATCTGGCCATCGGAGTTCAGGTGGAAGGTACCGTCACGGGTATACGAAACCGTGCCATCCGGCTGCAGCACCTGGAAGAAGCCACGGCCGTTGACCGCCATGTCCAGCGGGTTTTCGG
The DNA here is from genome assembly GCF_014269185.2 of Pseudomonas oryzicola. NCBI lineage: Bacteria > Pseudomonadati > Pseudomonadota > Gammaproteobacteria > Pseudomonadales > Pseudomonadaceae > Pseudomonas > Pseudomonas oryzicola. Next base: position 1,756,191 of record NZ_JABWRZ020000001.1, on the reverse strand, counting down.
TGGTCTGCAGGCTGCCGGTCTGGAAGTTCTTCTGCGTGCCGACGATGCGCACACCGGTACCGACCTGCAGGCCGGAAGGCAGTTCGCTGTCCTGGGTGGACTGCGCACCTGGCTGGCGCTTGATCTGGTACAGCAAGTCCTGGAACTCGGCGCGATCACGCTTGAAGCCGGTGGTCGAGACGTTGGCCAGGTTGTTGGAGATGACCGTCAGGTTGGTGTCCTGGGCGGACAGGCCGGTTTTAGCGACCCAAAGAGCCGGAAGCATGTAAGTTCTCCTCGTGCGCCTGTTTTACGGCACCCGTTCAAAAGTGATTAGCCGATTTGCAAAACACGCGCCATGGCTTCGTCGCCTTCCTTGGCCGCGTTCATCATCTTGACGTGCAGTTCGAATTGACGGGACAGCGCCAGCACCGAGGTCATTTCCTCCACGGCGTTGACGTTGCTGCCCTCCAGGAAGCCCGACACCACCCGCACATTGACGTCGGCGGCGGCTGGCTGACCGTCCTTGGTGTGAATCAGCCCGTCCAGCCCCTTGGTCAGGCCTTTGCTGTCCGGGTTGACCAGCTTGATACGGTCGACCTCGGCCATCACCCGTGGGTCTTCACCCATGGAGCGGATGCTGATGGTGCCGTCGGCGCCGACTTCAACCTTCTGTTCTGGCGGGATGGCAATGGGGCCACCGTTACCGATCACCGGCATGCCGTTGCCGGCACGCAGCACGCCAAGGGCGTCGATGTTCAGGCTGCCGGTGCGCACATAGGCTTCGCTGCCATCGGGCGCCTGCACGGCGATGAAACCTTTGCCGGTCACCGTCACGTCCAGGTCGCGCCCGGTTTCGACCATCGGCCCTTCGCTGAAGTCGGTGGCCGGGCGTTCGGTCATGGCAAAGGCACGCGCCGGAAAGCTGTCGCCGAACACCGGCATCGAGCGCGCCTGCTCCAGATCACGCTGAAAACCATTGGTGGAAATGTTCGCCAGGTTGTTGGCGTGGGCCTTCTGCGCCAGCGCGTTCTGGCTGGCGCCGGTCATGGCCACGTAAAGCATCTTGTCCACAGTCATCCTCCGCTGCACTGGCGATCGTTTGCCGCTCGCCGCTGCTGTGCAGGCTCTAAAGCAAGTTCCGAACCAACTTTCCGAAAACATGAAAAAGCCCGTGAATACGGGCTTTCAAGGGTGCCGCCAGTGTATTGAACGCCGGTTATCCGGCGCTTGGTTGCCGGTGACGGCAAACTTGTACCGGCCTCTTCGCGGGCTCATTCAAGGCTCGCGGCAAGCACCATTGGTGAAGGGCCCGGCAAACTTCTTCCAGCCCTCCCCCGGCGGCCACTGCGAGCACACCAGGCGCCCATCCACCTGGCTTTCCCAGCGCCACCATGGCGCGGTGCCGGCCTGGGCCTGGTACAGGCACGCTGCAGCAATCAGTGCGACAAGCAGTTTCTTCATGAGGCCCCCTGCAAAAACGACGAACCCCTTCATGACAAAGGGGTTCGCCCGCACACGCTCAGCCAGCGACCATCAGGTCATCTGGATGATGGTCTGCATGATGGTGCTTTCGGTAGAGATGGTCTTGGCGTTCGCCTGGTAATTGCTCTGCGCCTTGATCAGCTCGACCAGCTCCTGGGTCAGGTTGACGTTGGAGGCTTCCAGCGAGTTGGACTCGACGCTGCCCAGGGTACCGGTCTTCGGCGCATCGATGCCCGGAATGCCGGACGTGTAGGTTTCGGTCCAGCGGGTACCACCGATCTGCTGCAGGCCCTGCTCGTTGGCGAAGCTGGCCAGCGCAACCTGGCCGATGGCACGGGACTGCTGGTTGCTGAAGCTGGCAAACAGCACGCCGGTCGAGTCGATGCTCAGGCTCGACAGGATACCGGTCGCGTAACCATCCTGGGACTGCGACATGCGCGCGGTCTCGGTGTTGTAGGAAGTGGTGCTGTTCATCGACAGGCGCATGCCATCGGCATTGCCTGCGGCGCCATTGGCGATCCAGTTACCCGCCGAGTCTTCCACCGCAGGCACCCAACCGGTCATGGTGAAGGTGTTGTTGGTCACGGTGAACGACGAGCCTGCCGGGTGGCCGGTGTTGTCAGCCGTCATGCTCTTGACCGAACCGTCGCTGTTGAAGCTGATGGTGCCCTCCAGCGGCACGGTGGAGGATGGATCGAACGGGTTGCGCCCATCCACCAGGGTGTACATGGTCCACTCATTGGTACCCGTCTTGCGATAGAACTGCTCCATGGTGTGCTCGTTGCCCTGGCTGTCGTACACCTTGGTCGGGAAGGACTTGGTGTAGGTCTTCTGGTCAGCAGGATCGAACGGCAGGTTCGGCACCATCGCACCGGTACCATCGTCGACTTCCAGCGGGATATCGGCAGCCGAAGAGTTCAGGTTGATGCCCTGGTCGATCAGCGACGTGGCCTTCGGCTGCAGCGCCGAGGTGTCGATCTGCAGATCGCTCAGCACGCCCTTCTGGATCTTGCCAGTCGAGTCCGCGGCATAACCCTGCAGGCGCAGGCCGTCCGAGGTCACCACGAAGTTGTCCTTGCTGGCCTGGAACGCACCGGCACGGGTGTAGACGCGCGAGCCGTTATCGGACAACACGAAGAAGCCCTGGCCCTGGATGCCCATGTCCAGCACGTTGCCGGTGTTGTTGACGTCGCCCTGGGTGAACTGCTGGGAAACAGCCGCCAGGCGCACGCCGTTACCCACCTGGTTCTTGCCTACGCCCAGGCGGTTGGCGCCGGCGTAGACATCGGCGAACTCGGCGCGCGACGACTTGAAGCCGGTGGTATTGACGTTGGCGATGTTGTTGCCGGTGACGTCCAGTTGCTTGTTTGCTGCGTACAGACCGCTAAGGCCGATATTGAAAGACATGAATTCGCTCCTTTTGCCGCACTAATGGGCCTTAGATACCGATGGTTTGCACGTCGGACAGGGATACTTTGCCAACGCCAGCGAGGTTCAGCACCATTTCACCGCCGGAGCTGAAGCTGACGCTGGTCACCTTGGCAGGCAACAGCGTGTTCATCTGCACCGCCTTGCCATCCACCGTGGTGCTGGCGGTGAAGGTGTAGGTACCCGGGTCGACCTTCTCGCCGCTATTGTTGGTACCGTCCCAGATGAAATCGGCGTAACCGGCTTTCTGCTCGCCCAGTTCGATGGTCTTGACGGTATTGCCGTCCTTGTCCTTGATGGTGATCTTCGCCTCGCCAATGGCTTGCGGCACCACAAACTGTGCATTGAAGCTTTCGGTGGTATCGACGATAGCCTTGTCGTTCTGCACCACCACCGAGCGACCGACCAGCGACGACGCCTGCAGCGCCTGGGACGAGGCCATGGCACTGGTAATGGCACTGACCGATTCGTTCAGCGAGGTAATGCCTTCGAGGCTGCTGAACTGCGCCAACTGGGCAACGAACTCACCGTTGTCCTGCGGATCCAGCGGGTTCTGGTGCTGCATCTGGGTCACCAGCAACTGCAGGAAGGCATCCTTGCCGAGCGAGTCAGTGCCGGTCTTGGATACAGTGTCCACGGTCTTCTTGGTGTTGGTACCCACACCCGACGCCGCAAGCACTTCGTTGAGATTCACGCCGGTAGTATCGATTGCCATGGTCTGGTTTCCTTATCACTGACCGAGGGTCAGGACTTTCTGCATCATGCTCTTGGCCGTGTTCATCAGTTCGGCATTGGTCTGGAACGCACGACTGGCGGAAATCATGTCAGCCATTTCCTCGACCACGTTGACGTTCGGGTAGTAGACATAGCCGTCCTTGTTCGCCGCCGGGTGGTTCGGCTCGTAGCGCGCTTCCAGGTTGCTCTGGTCCTCGACGATGCCTTTTACCTGCACGCCCTGCCCGGCTTCGCCCTGGTCTTCGAACAGCGACTGGCTGCTACCGGCCTGCGCATCCTGAAAGGTAGTGGCGAACACCGGATGGCGAGCACGGTAGGTCTGGTCGATGCTCGAAGACACGGTCTCGGCGTTGGCAATGTTCGAAGCAACGGTGTTCAGGCGCGTGTTCTGCGCGCTCATGCCGCTACCGGCAATGTTGAAGACACTGGAAAGGGACATGGTCATTCTCCCCGCAGGGCCGAAACCAGCCCTTTGAATTTACTGTTGAGCAAGGTAAAGCTGGCCTGGAAGCCGACCGCGTTTTCGGTGTAGTTCGACTGCTCGATCTGCGCGTCCACGGTGTTCTGGTCGATCGAAGGCTGCAGCGGCGTGCGGTACTTCAGGGTATCGTCGGCCATGGCAAGGCCCTCGGCCTCGATGTGGCGGCTGTTGGTGCGCTCGAGGCTGAAACGGCCGCTCTGCTGCTTGTCGCTTTCGGCAGCGAGCACCGAGGCGAAGTCCATGTCGCGCGCCTTGTAGTTGGGCGTGTCGGCGTTGGCAATGTTGTTGGCCAGCACTTCGGCGCGCTGGGCGCGGAAGCCCAGGGCCTTTTCGTGAATACCAAGCGCCTTGTCGAAGCTGATGCTCATGTCGGGGAAACCTTCGGAGGTTGACCGGAATATCGTTGGGCAAGGTATAGCAAGGGCTGTGCCAACCCTCGCAAACCCTGGAATTACGGGCTTGTCGGGCGCAGGGCTGTCAGGGTGATGCCAGAAAAGCGGCAAAGGCCTTCCGCCTGATGCGGTCAAAGCGGCAATTGCCAGGCGGCAAAAGCGGCAAAACAAAAAATTGACGTCAGCTTTTCCTGCTTCGGCCTGTTCGCAGGCATGCCCGCAAAAACGCCGACACGGCAAACAAAAGGCCGGCAACTTTCGTTGCCGGCCTTTGTGCTTACTTGGCCTGGTAGATGATCCCCGGGCTGCATTGCACCATCTGGTAATGGTCCGGCAACCCGTTCAGCGCCTCGGAAGCTCCAAGGAACAGGTAGCCACCCGGTTTCAAGGTGCCATGAATGCGCATCAGGATGTCCTTCTTCACCTGTGCCGAGAAGTAGATCAGCACGTTGCGGCAGAACACCACGTCGAACTTGCCCAGGCTGGCATAACTGTCGAGCAGGTTGAACGAGCGGAATTCGACCCGGCTGCGAATCGCCGGCTTGACCGCCCAGCGCCCCGGCCCCTTGGTGTCGAAGTAGCGTTGCAGGCGCTCCTGGGACAGGCCGCGGGCAATCGCCAGACTATCGTACTCGCCGGTCTTGCAATTGGTCAGCATGCTGCCGGACAGGTCGGTGGCGACGATCTGCGCGCCCATCTTCAACTGGCCAAGGTTGCCACGCTCGAACTCGTCGATGGCCATCGAGATGGAATACGGCTCCTGCCCTGACGAACAGGCCGCCGACCACATGCGCAGGCGCTGGCCAGGGTTGTTGCGGATGAATTCCGGAATCACCTTGTTCTTCAGCACTTCGAACGGGTAGGTATCGCGAAACCAGAGGGTTTCGTTGGTGGTCATGGCATCGACCACCTGCTCGCGCAAGCCACCTCGCGGCTGAGCCTGGATGCGTTGTACCAGCTCGCCCAGGCTCTTGATGCCCTGTTGCTCCATCAGCTTGTTGAGACGGCTGGAAACCAGGTACTGCTTATTCTCCCCCAGCAGGATGCCACAGGCTTTCTCCAGGAAGACCCGGAACTGTTCGAAATCCAAATTACCCGTAGACACTTCTGCCGCCTCTTTTCAATCACTGGTGCCGGGAGGTTGCTCCCGGCGCTTTCAATGCGCTGCCTTGATCCGGTCGACCACCCGCTGGGCCAGGTCGTCCGGCTTGAACTTGGCCAGGAAGTCATCGGCCCCGACCTTCTTTACCATCGCCTGGTTGAATACCCCGGAAAGCGAAGTATGCAGGCAGATATGCAATTTTTGCATGCGCGGATCACTGCGGATCTCTGCAGTCAGCGTGTAGCCATCCATTTCCGGCATTTCAATGTCCGAGATCATCATCAGGAACTCTTCTTCCGGCTTCTTGCCTTCGTCCACCAGCTGACGCAGATAGTTCAGGGCCTGGCGACCATCATTGAGCGCCACCACCTCGACCCCCACGGTCTGCAGGCAACGGCTGACCTGCTTGCGCGCCACCGATGAATCGTCGACGGTGAGCACCCGCAGCAACACAGCCTTGTCCTGCACCTCGGCATCGACCACCCCGGCCGACACCGACTCGGACGACGGCGCCACTTCGGCCAGCACCTTCTCCACGTCGATGATCTCGACCATGCGGTTGTCCACCCGGGTGACGGCGGTCAGGTAGTGATCGCGACCGGTACCCTTGGGTGGCGGATGGATTTCTTCCCAGTTCATGTTGACGATGCGTTCCACCGAGTGCACCAGGAAGCCCTGGGTCTTGGTGTTGTATTCGGTAATGATCACGAAGCTGTTGCGCGTGTCTTCCTGCAGCGGCCGCAGCCCGGTGGCCATCGACAGGTCGAGGATCGGGATGGTCGCCCCGCGAATGTTGGCAACGCCACGCACCACCGGATGCGCCTTGGGCAGCAGGGTCAGCGCCGGGCATTGCAGCACCTCCCTGACCTTGAACACGTTGATGCCATAAAGCTGCTCGCCATTGAGGCGGAACAGCAGCAGTTCCAGGCGGTTCTGCCCTACCAGCTGGGTGCGCTGGTTGACCGAATCCATAACACCTGCCATGCCAGACTCCTCTACATTTAAGCCTTTTGTTGCCACTCAGATAGCGAGTCGGCACGGGCTTTGCTTTTTTGAGCGTCATGTACACGAAAACGACATTTTTCCGACGATTGACGCGCTTGCTGGCTGGCTCGCTGGCCATGCTCTGCCTGCTGGTGCCCGGCGTTCGCACGCTAGCGGACGCGTTTACCTTGCCTGAACAGCTTATCGGTGTCACCCAGGGGTTTCTTGAATTCAGCATCGAAGATTACCTGGCCACCACCCAGACCGCCGGGCGCTACGAAATCCAGGTCAACCCGCTCGACCCGCGCCTGCGCATGCCGCTGTGCAGCCAGCAACTGGACGCCTCGCTGGAAAGCCCGGCGCAACCGCTGGGCCGGGTAACGGTAAAGGTGCGTTGCGACGGCGCCGCGCCGTGGACCGTGTTCGTACCGGCCACCGTGCGGCTGTTCCGCGAGGTGGTGGTGATGACCCGCCCGCTCAAGCGCGACAACGTGGTAGGCGAAGGCGACGTGGCCCTGCGCGAACGCGATGTCGGCACGCTGGGGCAAGGCTTCCTGACCGAACTGGACCAGGCGGTCGGCATGAAGATGCTGCGCCCCACGGTGATCGACCAGGTGCTCACCCCGCAACACCTGGAACAGGCCGAGGTGGTGCGCAAGGGCGATCACGTGGTGATCATCGCCCGCAGCGGCAGCCTGAGCGTCCGCATGCCCGGCGAAGCGCTGAGCAAGGGCGGCCTGAGCGAACAGATCCGGGTGCGCAACCTCAATTCCAAACGGGTAGTCAAGGCCAGGGTCACCGGCCCAGGCCAGGTCGAGGTCAGTATGTAGCCAGCCGACATTGCGCTGGCGGTGAGGAACCGCTGCTCCTAAACTGTGTCAGAAAACGGGTTCGCAAGCTTGCCGACAGGCGGCTACGCATTTGTGCCTAAAGTTTCTTTCGGGTTGGCCGAAAACAAGGCAAGCGTCCAAATACCCAGGGGTTTCTGATCATGGTCATCGACTTCAGTCGTGTAAATAATTCTCCGTCCGTCACGGGCGGCGTGCGCGGCAACAGCGCATCCGGCAGCGCCGACAAAGCGGCAGCCAGCCAGGAAGCCACCACCAGCGCCAGCGGAGAAGCGGTACACCTCAGCCAGGAGGCCCAGCAGTTGCAGAAGATCAGCGACAAGCTGCGCGACGAGCCGGTGGTCAACAGTGCCCGCGTGGCCCAGTTGAAACAGGCGATCGCCGACGGCAGCTACCAGGTCGATGCCGGCCGGGTCGCCAGTAAACTGCTCGATTTCGAAGCCCAGCGCTGACCGTTCGGCGCGCTGACTTCACGGACGCCAGAAAAGCCAAGAGTTAGCCATGCACGACACCACCTTGCTGCAACTGATCGAAGATGACATCGCCCCGATGCAGGAACTGCTTGACCTCTTGCAAAAGGAGGCCGTGGCACTGCATGGGCGCGACATGGCGTTGCTGGAGACCATCCTCGCCCGCAAGCAGTCTTTGATCGTGCTGCTGGAGCAGCAAGGCACGCGGCGCAACAACCTGCTCGCCAGCCTGGGCCTGAGCGCCAATCGCGCCGGGGTGGAAGCGGTGGCGGCGCAATCGCCGAACGGTGAACTGCTGCTGCAGCAACTCGACGTGATCAGCCAGTTGATGCAAGCCTGCCAGCAGCTCAACGAGACCAATGGGCGGATCATCCAGGTGCAGCAAAACGCCACCAACAACCAGATCCGCATCCTCATGGGCGGCGACTCTCCGTCGCTCTACGACAGCCGCGGCAGCACCTCGCCGCTGGTCAAGCCACGGGCGCTCAGCCAGGTTTGATTTTTTCTATCAAGGCACGGAACATACTGGCAAAATGCCGTTAATTGCGTGTGTCGCTTTTGCCTGGAGAACGATAAGCCGTGTTCAATGAATCCGATGCCCCGCAGCCGCCAAAGGTGCTGAACACCCCTTTGGAGATTGCGGCCAACTTGCGGCAGCTGCAGGAAAGCCATGACCCTCTGATCATCACCTTCCATGACCGTAGCCAGCGCTTCCAGAGCTACGTAGTGCATGTGGACCGTGACAGCAACACCCTGGCGCTGGACGAGATGATTCCCCGCGACGGCGAGAAGTACATCGAGAACGGCGAACACTTCCGCGTCGAAGGTTTTCACGATGGCGTGCGCATTGCCTGGGAATGCAACCACGCGCTAAGGATCAGCGAGGTCGACGGCCACCGCTGCTACCGCGGCGCCATGCCTGTTGAAATGACCTACCACCAGCGCCGCAACGCGTTCCGCGCGGCACTGAAGCTGTCCCAGCTGGTCGACATCATCCTCGATGGCACCCACCTCAAGGGCAATGGCGCGCTGCGCGGCAAGCTGCTGGACATCTCTGCCACCGGCTGCAAACTGCGCTTCGACGGCAATGTCGAGGAACGCCTGCAACTGGGCCAGGTGTACGAGCGTTTCAAGGCAGGCAACCCGCTGGGCCTGGTCGACACCATGGTCGAACTGCGCCACCTGCACTATGAAGAGCGAATCAACACCACCTTTGCCGGGGTGCGCTTCCACAACCTCAACGGGCAGGCGCAGCGCAAGATCGAGAGTTTTGTCTACCAGCTGCAGCGCGAGGCGCGTCGGTTCGACAAAGACGACTATTGAGCGCAGGCCCGCCCCGCACCCGCGAAGCGAACCGCTGCCTGAGCGTAGCGGATTTCCAACTTATCGATGGCTCCTTGGCTGCTTAGGGTCTTGTACCTGACGCAACCACCCACAGGAGCCCATCATGATTCAGGCCAACTTCACTGCCGAACTCCACTGCCAGCATGGCCAGGTGGGGGTCGTGGAAACTCCGCTCTATATCCACCCATTGTTCTCCCTCGACCAGGACGGCTGGCTGTGCACCGAACACCAACGCGGTGATACGCCAAGCTTCAAGCCGATCACCTTCATGTTCCGCTTTCTGAAACACAAAGGTGATCGCATTCACTATGCAATCAATGGAGCCCAAACCTGGGAGTACTTCGGCTCCAGCCTGCAGCGCAACAGGAACGGCTGGGTAGGCCTCTATGCGACGCATATCCTCGGCCGGATCATCGACAGCGCCCTGCCACCAAATATCATAGAGGAAGCCTACCACGGCAGAGGGCAATGGAAGATCGAAACCCTCGAACCCTGGGACGGCCAACTGGAGACTGCCGAAGACGTGCCATTCTACCTGCGGGACATCGACGGCTACCGGGTGGCGCTGGCTAGATCCGTGTATACCCGGGACAAGGTCAAGCGCCATTACTGGTTCCTCAATGCCAGTAGCAAAGAGGGCGAAATCCTGGTGTTCAAACTGAAGAACATCCAGCCAGCCTGACCAATGTGCGCCCGCCGCCAAGCACCGACCTCGCGCGCGGGCGACCTGGGTTCAGACCGAAGGGTTGGCCTCGGTCTGGGATCTGGCCTGCTCATCTTTCGGCGACGGCTCGTCCTCGGTGTCCTCGGCAGCTACCGGCGCCTGCATCACGTCCTGTACCGTCTGCTCGTCCACCCGCGGGTCCAGCGCTGCCGACAATGGTGAACCGGCAGCCGGCATGGCCACGTGACCCAAAGGAGCATCCTGTACCTGGTGCAGCCCGGTGACTGCCTTCGGCCGGATACGCCACACCAGCACCAGGGCAAAGAACACGAAGAAGGCATACAGCATCTGCGGGCCCAGCACCTTCATCAGCACGCCTGCGACCAGCGGGCCGATACACGCGCCCACGCCGTAGGTCACCAGCAGCATCGCCGTCAGCGACACCCGCCGCTCGCTTTCCACATGGTCGTTGGAAAACGCCACCGCCAGCGGGTACAGGCAAAACTGCAACAACGAAATCACGAAGCCTATGCCGAACAGCAACTCCAGTGGCACGCTGGGCAGAATCGCCAACGGTGCGGAGGCCAGCGCCAGCCCCACCGCCACGCTGCGAATCAGCACTGCCCGGTCGTAGCGGTCGGACAACCAGCCCAGCGGCCACTGCACCAGCAGGCCGGCAAAAATGCAGCTACCCATGAACAGACCGACCTGCTCGGTAGCCATGCCCTGGCTGGAGGCATACAAAGGCGCCAGGCCATAGAACGAGCCGACGATCAGCCCGGAACCCAGTACCGTGCTGAGCGACTGCGGCACACGCTTGATGAAGAACTTCGGCTCCATCGGTGCCGGGCGCAACGGCGCCGGGTGAATGCGCCGGGTCATGGCGACCGGTACCAGGCACAGGGTGAAACACATGGCCACAAGCATCAGCAGCTCCAGGCCAAGCTGGGGATGCACCACCAGGATCAGTTGACCGAGCACCAGCCCCAGGTACGAGGCAATCATGTAGCCGCTGAACACCGCACCGCGGTGCTTTACATCAGCCTGCTCGTTGAGCCAGCTCTCGATGACCATGTACTGGCACATCATCCCCAGGCCGACGATCATCCGCAGCCCGACCCAGGCAGGCAACCAGCTGGTCAGGCCATGGCCAAGTACCGCCGCGCCGACGATGCCGGCGCAAGTGGCATAGGCGCGTATGTGCCCTACCCGGCCGATCAGCCGGTGGCCGACCTTGCCGCCTACCGCCAGGCCAAAGTAGTTGGCCGCCATCAGGGCGCCCACCCACAGGCTGTCGACCTGATCAGCCGCCAGGCGCAGGGCCAGGTAGGTGCTGAGCAGGCCCGAGCCGATCAACATCATCAGCGCGGCGAAATACAGCGACTGAAACGGCTTCCAGATATTTCGCATAAGTCCCTTACGGCTCCCCAGTCAGGTGGCGTTAGCTTGCAGCCAAGCATAAAAGCAAAATTGCTGCGGCGCAGTCCCCTGCCTGACAAATCGTGCATCAAGGGCGCGTCCAGTGTCGGTCATGTCGTGATCATGCACTTGCCTCATGGGACCAAGCTGCGCGCCAAGCGTTTCCATCTCATTGTTCAACAACCGAAGGGTTAGCTTGCCTCTACCCATCACGGGATCAACTGAGACAGGAGGTTTACATGATCAAAGCTGATTTCACCGCCGAACTGCATACCCATGCAGGCCGAGTGGTAGTCGCAGAATCATCCCTCGGGCAACACCCATTCACATGGCTGGATGAGGACGGCTGGTTGTGCGTCGATAATCACCGAAAGAAGCGTGCGCGGGACGAGATCGTACGTATCGCGTTCGATTTCAAGTACATCAAATCGGAGAACGGACGAGACCTCTACTTCATCTCGTGCAACAACCACTGGAAATTCGCAGGCGCGAGGCTTGAGCAAAACTCGAGAGGCTGGCTCGGCCTGTATGGAACAGGCGTGATCGGCAGAGCCACGGATGCCGTGGCGAACTTCAAGCCGCTACTGGCAGGTCTTGGCGACTACTGGAAAATCGATACACATGGTGACTGGAACGGAGACCTGAACAGCGCCGAAAGAATGCCGTTCTACCTGCGCGACAAACACGGCCATCGCGTTGCATCGACAAAGCCTGAAGATGCATCCACAGACCTGTCCCTCACCTTTGACAGATTTCTCAATGCAAGCGCAACGCCGGGACAGATACTCACGTTCTACTTGAAGAACATTCGGCTCGCCTGATACCCAGCAGCGCACCTGCGAAGGCCCTGGCAGGAGGTGCCCTGCCTCTCAAAACCAAAGAGGCATTGCCAAGGCCGATCATCAGTCAGGCTACACCTATTCCCGCAAGGTCATACCATTGGCCGGCAGCGGCAAGGCCGTCTTGTAGCGCACCTGCTTCAAGGCGAAACTGGAACGGATGTTGGCCACCCCTGGCAAACGCGTCAGGTAATCCAGAAACCGTTCCAGCGCCTGAATGCTGGGCAGCAGTACCCGCAACAGGTAGTCCGGATCGCCCGTCATCAGGTAGCACTCCATCACTTCGGGCCGTTCGGCAATTTCTTCCTCGAAACGGTGCAACGACTGCTCGACCTGTTTTTCCAGGCTCACATGGATGAACACGTTCACGTCCAGCCCCAACGCCTCGGGCGACAGCAAGGTCACCTGCTGGCGGATCACCCCCAGTTCTTCCATGGCCCGCACCCGGTTGAAGCAGGGCGTGGGGGACAGGTTAACCGAGCGGGCCAGCTCGGCGTTGGTGATGCGGGCATTTTCCTGCAGGCTGTTGAGGATGCCGATATCGGTACGATCGAGTTTGCGCATGAGACAAAATCACCGGTTTTTTGTGTTTATGCGGAATATTTATCTGTCCCGCTGCGCAAAGGCAATCAACTTGAGAGAAAAATTCTCCTGCCGGCCCACTAAGATGTAGGGGACGCTGACCTACCAGTCACAAGCCGGTACTCAGCGGCGGCCGCTTCAGAGCTCACAAAAACAAATACCCGAGCGAGCGTAAAAAGCATGAACGAGTACGCCCCCCTGCGTTTGCATGTGCCCGAGCCTACCGGCCGGCCAGGCTGCCAGACCGATTTCTCCTACCTGCGCCTGAACGATGCAGGTCAAGTCCGTAAACCGCCTGTCGATGTCGACGCTGCCGACACCGCCGACCTGTCCTACAGCCTGATCCGCGTGCTCGATGAGCTAGGCAACGCGCAAGGCCCGTGGGCGGAAGACATCGACCCGCAAATCCTCCGCCAGGGCATGCGCGCCATGCTCAAGACGCGGATTTTCGACAGTCGCATGGTGGTTGCCCAGCGCCAGAAGAAAATGTCCTTCTACATGCAGAGCCTGGGTGAAGAAGCCATCGGCAGCGCCCAGGCCCTGGCACTGAACCGCACCGACATGTGCTTCCCTACCTACCGCCAGCAAAGCATCCTGATGGCCCGCGACGTGTCGCTGGTCGACATGATCTGCCAGCTGCTGTCCAACGAGCGCGACCCGCTCAAGGGCCGCCAGTTGCCAATCATGTACTCGGTGCGCGACGCCGGTTTCTTCACCATCAGTGGCAACCTGGCGACCCAGTTCGTGCAGGCGGTCGGCTGGGCCATGGCCTCGGCCATCAAGGGCGACACCAAGATCGCGTCGGCATGGATCGGCGATGGCGCCACCGCCGAGTCGGACTTCCACACCGCCCTCACCTTCGCCCACGTGTACCGCGCCCCGGTGATCCTCAACGTGGTCAACAACCAGTGGGCGATTTCCACCTTCCAGGCCATTGCCGGGGGCGAGTCGACCACCTTCGCTGGCCGTGGTGTCGGTTGTGGTATCGCCTCGCTGCGGGTTGACGGTAACGACTTCGTCGCCGTGTACGCCGCCTCGCGCTGGGCCGCCGAACGTGCCCGCCGTGGCCTGGGCCCAAGCCTTATCGAATGGGTCACCTACCGTGCCGGCCCACACTCGACCTCGGACGACCCGTCCAAGTACCGCCCTGCCGATGACTGGAGCCACTTCCCGCTGGGTGACCCGATCGCCCGCCTGAAGCAGCACCTGATCAAGATCGGCCAATGGTCCGAGGAAGAACACCAGGCCACCACTGCCGAGCTCGAAGCCGCGGTCATCGCCGCACAGAAAGAAGCCGAGCAGTACGGCACCCTGGCCAACGGTCACATCCCCAGTGCCGCCTCGATGTTCGAGGACGTGTACAAGGAAATGCCCGACCACCTGCGCCGGCAACGCCAGGAACTGGGGGTTTGAGATGAACGACCATAACAACAGCATCAAACCGGAAACCGCCATGGCCACCACTACCATGACCATGATCCAGGCCCTGCGCTCGGCCATGGATGTCATGCTCGAGCGCGACGACAATGTGGTGATCTACGGCCAGGACGTCGGCTATTTCGGCGGGGTGTTCCGCTGCACCGAAGGCCTGCAGAACAAGTACGGCAAATCCCGCGTGTTCGACGCACCGATCTCCGAAAGCGGTATCGTCGGCACGGCCGTGGGCATGGGTGCCTATGGCCTGCGCCCGGTGGTGGAAATCCAGTTCGCCGACTATTTCTACCCGGCCTCCGACCAGATCGTCTCGGAAATGGCACGCCTGCGTTACCGTTCGGCCGGCGAGTTCATCGCCCCGCTGACCCTGCGCATGCCCTGCGGTGGCGGTATCTATGGCGGCCAGACCCACAGCCAGAGCCCTGAAGCGATGTTCACCCAGGTGTGCGGCCTGCGCACCGTGATGCCATCCAACCCCTATGACGCCAAAGGCCTGTTGATCGCCTCGATCGAATGCGACGACCCGGTGATCTTCCTCGAGCCCAAGCGCCTGTACAACGGCCCGTTCGACGGCCACCACGATCGCCCTGTCACTCCTTGGTCGAAACACCCGCAAAGCGCCGTGCCCGATGGCTACTACACCGTACCACTGGACAAGGCGGCGATCACCCGCCCCGGCAACGACGTGACCGTGCTGACTTATGGCACCACAGTGTACGTGGCCCAGGTGGCCGCCGAAGAGACCGGCGTCGATGCCGAAGTGATCGACCTGCGCAGCTTGTGGCCGCTGGACCTGGACACCATCGTCGAGTCGGTGAAGAAGACTGGCCGCTGCGTGGTGGTACACGAGGCCACCCGCACCTGCGGCTTCGGTGCCGAACTGGTGTCGCTGGTGCAGGAACACTGCTTCCATCACCTGGAGGCGCCGATCGAACGCGTCACCGGCTGGGACACCCCCTACCCTCACGCACAGGAATGGGCTTACTTCCCAGGGCCATCGCGGGTAGGTGCGGCATTGAAAAAGGTCATGGAGGTCTGAATGGGCACGCACGTCATCAAGATGCCGGACATTGGCGAAGGCATCGCGCAGGTCGAGCTGGTGGAATGGTTCGTGAAAGTCGGTGACATGATCGCCGAAGACCAGGTCGTGGCCGATGTCATGACCGACAAGGCCACTGTGGAAATCCCCTCGCCAGTCAGTGGCAAGGTGCTGGCCCTGGGTGGCCAGCCGGGCGAAGTGATGGCGGTCGGCAGCGAGCTGATCCGTATCGAGGTGGAAGGCAGTGGCAACCATGTGGATGTGCCGCAGGCAAACCCGCTCGAGGCCCCCGCCGCCCCAGTGAGCAGCAAACCGGAACCACAACAGCAAGTAACACCGGCAGCGTACCAGGCGCCCGCCCACCACGAGGCTGCCCCGATCGTGGCGCGCCAGCCAGGCGACAAGCCGCTGGCCTCGCCGGCAGTGCGCAAGCGCGCCCTGGATGCCGGTATCGAACTGCGTTACGTGCATGGCAGCGGCCCGGCCGGGCGCATTCTGCACGAAGACCTCGACGCCTTCATGAGCAAACCGCAGAGCGCCGCCGGGCAAGCGCCGAATGGCTATGCCAGGCGCACCGACAGCGAGCAAGTGCCGGTGATCGGCCTGCGCCGCAAGATCGCCCAGCGCATGCAGGATGCCAAGCGCCGGGTCGCGCATTTCAGCTATGTGGAAGAAATCGACGTCACCGCCCTGGAAGCCCTGCGCCAGCAACTCAACAGCAAGCACGGCGACAGCCGAGGCAAGCTGACCCTGCTGCCGTTCCTGGTCCGTGCACTGGTCGTGGCGCTGCGTGACTTCCCGCAGATCAATGCCACCTATGACGACGAAGCCCAGGTCATCACCCGCCATGGCGCGGTGCATGTGGGCATTGCCACCCAGGGCGACAATGGCCTGATGGTACCGGTGCTGCGGCATGCCGAAGCGGGCAGCCTGTGGGCCAATGCCAGCGAGATTTCACGCCTGGCCAACGCTGCGCGCAACAACAAGGCCAGCCGCGAGGAGCTGTCGGGCTCGACCATCACCCTGACCAGCCTGGGCGCCCTCGGCGGTATCGTCAGCACGCCGGTGGTCAACACCCCGGAAGTGGCGATTGTCGGCGTCAACCGCATGGTCGAGCGGCCAGTGGTAATCGATGGCCAGATCGTAGTGCGCAAGATGATGAACCTGTCCAGCTCGTTCGACCACCGCGTGGTCGATGGCATGGACGCCGCGCTGTTCATCCAGGCCGTGCGCGGCCTGCTCGAACAACCCGCCTGCCTGTTCGTGGAGTGAGCATGCAACAGACTATCCAGACTACCCTGTTGATCATCGGCGGCGGCCCTGGCGGCTATGTGGCTGCCATCCGCGCCGGGCAACTGGGCATCCCCACCGTGCTGGTGGAAGGCCAGGCGCTGGGCGGTACCTGCCTGAACATCGGCTGCATCCCTTCCAAGGCGTTGATCCATGTAGCCGAACAGTTCCACCAGACTTCACGCTTTACCGAACCATCGCCGCTAGGCATCAGCGTTGCCTCGCCGCGCCTGGACATCGGCCAGAGCGTGGCCTGGAAGGACGGCATCGTCGACCGCCTGACCACCGGCGTGGCCGCCCTGCTGAAAAAGCTTGGGGTCAAGGTGATTCATGGCTGGGCGAAGGTCCTCGACGGCAAGCAGGTCGAGGTCGATGGCCAGCGTATCCAGTGCGAACACCTGTTGCTGGCCACCGGCTCCAGCAGTGTCGAACTGCCGATGCTGCCGCTGGGCGGGCCGATCATTTCCTCGACCGAAGCCCTGGCGCCGAAAACCCTGCCGCAGCACCTGGTGGTGGTGGGCGGTGGCTATATCGGCCTGGAATTGGGCATTGCCTACCGCAAACTGGGCGCGCAGGTCAGCGTGGTAGAAGCGCGCGAGCGCATCCTGCCGACCTACGACAGCGAGTTGACCGCGCC
This sequence comes from Pseudomonas oryzicola, assembly GCF_014269185.2. Lineage (NCBI taxonomy): Bacteria > Pseudomonadati > Pseudomonadota > Gammaproteobacteria > Pseudomonadales > Pseudomonadaceae > Pseudomonas > Pseudomonas oryzicola. Next base: position 1,739,039 of record NZ_JABWRZ020000001.1, on the reverse strand, counting down.
GGTTGCCGAGTCGCTGAAGAAGCTGGGCATCGTCCTGCACCTGGGCCATAGCGTCGAAGGCTACGAAGGCGGCTGCCTGCTGGCCCGGGATGGCCAGGGCGGGCAACTGCGCCTGGAAGCCGACCAGGTACTGGTGGCCGTCGGCCGCCGCCCGCGCACGCAAGGCTTCAACCTCGAATGCCTGGACCTGAAGATGAATGGCGCGGCCATCGCCATCGACGAGCGCTGCCAGACCAGCATGCGCAATGTCTGGGCCATCGGCGACGTGGCGGGCGAACCGATGCTGGCGCACCGGGCCATGGCCCAGGGCGAGATGGTCGCCGAGATCATCGCCGGCAAGACCCGCCGCTTCGAGCCCAGCGCAATTGCCGCGGTATGCTTCACCGACCCGGAGGTGGTAGTGGTCGGCAAGACTCCCGAGCAGGCCAGCCAGCAAGGGCTGGATTGCATCGTCGCGCAGTTCCCGTTCGCCGCCAACGGCCGGGCCATGAGCCTGGAATCGAAGAGCGGCTTCGTGCGTGTGGTAGCGCGCCGTGACAACCACCTGATCCTCGGTTGGCAGGCTGTTGGCGTGGCGGTATCCGAGCTGTCGACGGCGTTTGCCCAGTCGCTGGAGATGGGCGCCTGCCTGGAAGATGTGGCCGGTACCATCCATGCCCACCCGACGCTGGGGGAAGCGGTACAGGAAGCGGCATTGCGCGCCCTGGGCCACGCCCTGCACATCTGACATTGAAGCGGCCGAGGCCGACTTGGCCCGCTGCGCCCCGAGGCGCCGCGGGTCTTTTTTCGTGCCAGAACCGGCCCTGTCGCCGGCACGCTGGCGACAGGGCCGGTTCTGGCAAAGCAGGTCACTCGGCTATGGCATTCTTGCCGGCATCCTTGGCCCGGTACAGCGCCTGGTCGGCACGCGCCAGCAGTGCATGCTGATCTTCTCCCAGCTGCCACTGCACCACGCCATAGCTGATGGTCAGCCGGCAATCGCCCACCGGCTCCACCTGGGCCACCACATGGCGTAACCGTGCGGCCAGCTCCAGGCCCTGCGCCAATGTAGTCTGCGGCAGCACGATGACGAACTCGTCGCCACCCCAGCGTGCCAGCAGGTCGCGCTCACGCAGGCAGGTGCGCAGGCTGTCGGCCACCCGCACCAGCGCGGCATCACCCTGGGCATGACCGTAGCGGTCATTGATCGGCTTGAAATCGTCCAGGTCCATTGCTATCAGGGCCAATGGCTGGCGAAAGCGCTGCGCCCGCTCGCATTCCAGTCGCAGGGTCTTCTCCAGCCGGTAGCGGTTGGCAACGCGGGTCAACGCATCGCGCTCTGCCAGCTCGCGGTTCTCCTCCAGTTGGCGCTGCAACTGCTGGTTCACCCAGGACAGCTCACGGGTACGCTCGGCCACCTGGCTTTCCAGCGACAGGTTCCTTTGCTCCAGCTGCGCCACCAGGCGCTTGCCGGCATCGATGTTGCGGTGGGCGCCGAGCATGCGCGCCACCGAGCCGTCTTCGTTACGGGCAATGATGTAGCCGCTGTCTTCGATCCACAGGTAGCTGCCATCGTGGCAGCGGCAGCGGTACTCAACCAGGTAACGCTCGTTGCGCTGGTTGATGTACGCCTCGAAATGCGCCATTACCCGTGGATAATCCTCCGGGTGAATCACGCTTTCCCAGGTGAGTACCGAATTGGACAGGGAATGGCTGGGGTAGCCGAGCATGGCGTACCAGCCCGGGTTTCGATAGACATAGCCGGTGTTGGCATCCCAGTCCCAGATACCGTCGCTGACCAGATCGAACAAGGTATGCAGCTGCTGCTCACTGAAGCCGGCAGGTACCGGCCTGGTTGGCTGACTCATGCAAGCTCTCCCTGATGCCCAGCAACTGCGCTCCGACCAAGGGGCTGCCGACACAGTGGTAATTGCCGCAAGCGGCAAGGTCATTTCTGTGACGAGCAGCATAGGCCCTGCGTGCTGCCATCGGAATAGCACTCAGGTTGGATTTTTTATCGAGTTGACGACTGACATGGCTGCTATGACGCAAGCCGATAGCCAACGCCGCAATACAGCTTCAAAGGGGAAGGAGAAATGGCGTCCCAGGCAGGAATTGAACCTGCAACCTTCCCCTTAGGAGGGGGATGCTCTATCCAATTGAGCTACTGAGACGCTGGCACCGGCAGCGAGCGCTGCACAGCGGGACGGCCAGCATGTTAACCAGCAAGCTGGCGTTTGTCATGCCTCAAACAGGCTTTTTCGCGTAATCCTTTTCTGCCAATGCTACACCTGCGGCAGCACACCTTCATCACGCAACAGCGCGAACAACGCTTCTGCTGTTGACGCCAGGGCGGTGGAGTTGTCCAGCACGTGCAGCGATGGATCGGTCACCGCCTGCAAGCGGGCATTACGAGCCAGGCGCTGCTCGATTTCCTCAGCGCTTTCCCGGCCGCGAGCCAGCAAGCGCTGGCGCAGCACCTCGGGCCGGACCTGAACCAGCACCGCCAGAAGGCCCGGATAGCGCTGGCGTGCCTCGGCCAGATACGCGCGCGAACCGTTCACCAGCACCGCCCTGCCCTGCGCCAGCCAGTCGTCCACCTGCCGAGGTATGCCGTAATCCAGGCCATTGGCTCGCCAGTGCATGGCAAACCCGCCCTGCGCACGCAGCGCCTCGAACTGCTCGGCCGTGACCCCGTGGGCAGCTTCGCCCTTGGCTTCGGCCGAACGGGTAATGACCCTGCGAGCGATCTCCACCCCGGCAGCTGCCAGTCGCTCACGTGAAGCATCGATCAGGGAATCTTTCCCGGAACCCGACGGTCCTATCAGGTATATCAGCCGGCCGGTCCCTGATCGGCGGTCGCTTGCGTCATGTTGCATAGCCACTATGCTCTATGAAAGGAAACCGGCGCATTCTAGGGCTTTTCTCCGGCTTTTGCTGCGTTTTACCAGTTTTTGACGGCAAAAGACTGACAGTTCGAATAGCCTGTGCATGTAAAACTTTTCAAACCAGTGCTCATTTCTGATAATTGGTACTGGCATAAAGCCTTTATCCAGATCAGTATTTGTCACAGAATTGACGCCAAGGAAACGGCGACCATGAGGCAAGATGAGCATCCATTTTTCACTGGCGGTTGAACATTTTGTCGTCGCCACGGTCGTACTTCCACCCCGTGCGGCCAATTTGAGAACCGCTTCCCCTGAACCAAAATCCGGTCAATTTATATGCGCCCAATGAAACAGGCTATTTATTCGAGCCGCACCGCTGACAAGTTCGTCGTCCGCCTGCCAGACGGGATGCGTGAGCGCATTGCCGAGGTAGCGCGCAACCATCACCGCAGCATGAACTCCGAAATCATCGCACGCCTGGAACAGAGCCTTATCCAGGAGGGTGCGCTGGGTGACGAGTTGAGCATGCGCATGGACAGCCCAGAGCTGTCCTTGCATGAGCGCGAGCTGCTGCAACGCTTCCGCCAGCTGTCCCACCGCCAGCAGAACGCGCTGGTCGCCCTCATCGCTCACGATGTGGAAATGGCCGCTGACGCCTCCTGATACGCTCAGCGAACATGAAAAAGCCAGCGTAAGCTGGCTTTTTTGTGGACGCATGATCCTGCAAGAGATGCGGTCTTTGCAGGAGCGGCCTTGTGTCGCGATGGGCCGCAGAGAGCGGGTTACAGCAGGAACAGCGTGGCCAGGCCGAGGAAGATAAAGAAGCCACCGCTGTCGGTCACCGCAGTGATCATCACGCTGGAGCCCATTGCCGGATCTCGCCCCAGACGCATCAAGGTCATCGGGATCAATACCCCCATCAGGGCCGCCAACAGCAAGTTCAAGGTCATTGCCGCAGTCATCACCAGGCCCAGCGACCAACTGCCATACAACCAGAACGCCACCGCACCGATGACTCCACCCCAGATCAGGCCATTGAGCAGCGATACTGCCAGCTCCTTGCGCATCAGGCGGCTGGTATTGCCCGGCGACACCTGGTCTAGCGCCATGGCACGCACGATCATGGTGATGGTCTGGTTGCCGGAATTGCCGCCAATGCCGGCCACGATCGGCATCAGGGCGGCCAGGGCCACCAGTTTCTCGATCGACCCTTCGAACAGGCCAATCACCCGCGAAGCGACAAAGGCCGTGATCAGGTTGATGGCCAGCCAGGCCCAGCGGTTGCGCAGCGAACGCCAGACGGAGGCGAAGATGTCCTCCTCCTCGCGCAAACCGGCCATGTTCAGCACTTCGCTTTCGCTTTCTTCACGAATCAGGTCGACCATTTCATCGATGGTCAAACGACCGACCAGGCGCTCGTTCTTGTCCACCACCGGCGCAGATACCAGGTCATAGCGCTCGAAGGCTTGTGCCGCATCATAGGCATCTTCCTCGGGATGGAAGGAAACCGGGTCGGTCGCCATGACCTCCGCCACCTTCTTTTCCGGGTCGTTGACCAGCAGGCGCTTGATCGGCAATACGCCCTTGAGAATACCGTCATAATCGACCACGAACAGCTTGTCGGTATGGTTCGGCAGCTCCTTCAGGCGGCGCAGGTAACGCAACACCACCTCCAGGCTGACGTCTTCGCGGATGGTGACCATCTCGAAGTCCATCAACGCACCGACCTGCTCCTCGTCGTAGCTCAACGCCGAACGCACGCGCTCGCGCTGCTGGGCATCGAGGGTTTCCATCAACTCGTGGATAACGTCACGTGGCAGCTCGGGCGCCAGGTCGGCCAGCTCGTCGGCGTCCATTTCCTTGGCGGCGGCAAGCAATTCATGATCGTCCATGTCGGCGATCAGCGACTGCCGCACGGCGTCGGAAACTTCCAGCAGGATGTCGCCATCGCGATCCGAGCGCACCAGCTGCCAGACCGTCAGACGGTCTTCCAGGGGCAAGGCTTCGAGGATGTAGGCGATGTCGGCGGGGTGCAGGTCATCGAGCTTGCGCTGCAACTCGACGAGGTTCTGGCGGTGGACCAGGTTTTCCACCAGGTCGTGGTGGGCACCTTCCTGACGATGAGTCAGGTCTTCGACCACGCGCTGGCGTTGCAGCAGTTCGACCACCTGGGCCAGGCGGTCCTGCAGGCTTTCTTGCGCTTTTTTTACTTCTACTTCAGTCATAGGCGAACTCCACTCCCAGCAGCGGAGCACGCCGGGAGAATCAATCGGTCAGATCTTTCTGTACAAATCTTGTTAGCGAGTAACTACTGGGTAAGTCCATGGTGGTTTTCCACAAGCCCCGGCGGGGCTGACGGGCGCAATCATACACTGCTAAAGCTGTCAGATCGCTGAAAATTTTGGCCAGAACAATCGTTTGCATGAGAAAGCTGGGACAACGCTCGAAGCTATCGGTGCGACGGTGGATCTGGGGGTTAAAGCACATTTGTGTGCCTGACTGTAGACGGTGCCTGATCAGCCCCCATCTACTGAAGAGCTTAGATCGACATCAGCAACAATTCATTGGCGCAGAAAAACAAAAAGCCCGCTCAACCGAGCGGGCTTCTTGATGGGGTGTGGCGGACTCAGGAGGATTCGAACCTCCGACCGCTCGGTTCGTAGCCGAGTACTCTATCCAGCTGAGCTATGAGTCCGTGATGGTATTTTTAGACCAGATTACCACTGGTTGTTGAAGTCGCCTTGCAAGCAGAGCCACTTCAAAAGTGGCGGACTCAGGAGGATTCGAACCTCCGACCGCTCGGTTCGTAGCCGAGTACTCTATCCAGCTGAGCTATGAGTCCGTGGTTGGTATTTTTAGACCAGATTACCACTGGTGATTTGAAGTAGCCTTGAAATCAAAGCCACTTCAAAAGTGGCGGACTCAGGAGGATTCGAACCTCCGACCGCTCGGTTCGTAGCCGAGTACTCTATCCAGCTGAGCTATGAGTCCGTGTCTTGTCGCGCATTATAGACCGCTGAAACATTTTTGCAAGAACTTTTTCGTTTAAAATCAACTACTTAGCGTTCTTACCGTTTACAGCGCCCTAAGCGAATAATGGCGGTGAAGGGGGGATTCGAACCCCCGATACCCTTATGAGGTATACTCCCTTAGCAGGGGAGCGCCTTCGGCCACTCGGCCACCTCACCGCAACACGAGGCGAATATTAAACACAGCCTTCCTCGTTTGCAACCCTTTTTTTTAAAAAAACTTCAAAAAAATTAAAGGCTTGGCTCCTCGTCCTTCTCTTTCTTGATCCGCAGGTAGATTTCCTCGCGGTGAACGGCCACTTCTTTCGGGGCGCTGACGCCTATACGCACCTGGTTGCCTTTGACGCCGAGCACCGTCACGGTGATCTCGCCGTCTCCAATGATCAGGCTCTCGGCGCACCGACGAGTCAGAATCAACATAGCTTTCTCCTTACGCGAAACATACAGGGATAACAGTCTTGGGTATCGCGGCCTGGCCGTGGACGACGACCCGGGCCTTGGTTGCCCGCCACGCAGGGCAGGACAGGACCTGCGTGGCGAGCAGAAACACGAAGGGCGCGGCAAGCCGCGCCCTTCCAGGCAGCAACTTACTCGCTCTGTCGTGCCGGAGCGTCGAGTTCGAACGCGGTGTGCAGCGCGCGTACGGCCAGCTCCAGGTACTTCTCTTCGATCACGACCGAAACCTTGATCTCGGAGGTGGAGATCATCTGGATGTTGATGCCCTCCTTGGCCAGGGCTTCGAACATGCGGCTGGCAACACCGGCATGCGAACGCATGCCGACGCCAACGATCGAGACCTTGGCGATCTTGGTGTCGCCAATCACTTCACGGGCACCGATTTCACGGGCGGTGTTTTCCAGCACGCTCTGCGCCTTCTCGTACTCGTTGCGGTGCACGGTGAAGGTGAAGTCGGTGGTGTTATCGTGGGCAACGTTCTGCACGATCATGTCGACCTCGATGTTCGAGGCGCTGATCGGGCCGAGGATCTTGAAGGCCACGCCCGGGGTGTCCGGCACGCCGCGAATGGTCAGCTTGGCTTCATCACGGTTGAAGGCGATACCGGAAATGATCGGCTGTTCCATGGATTCCTCTTCATCAATGGTAATGAGGGTACCCGGACCCTCCTTGAAGCTGTGCAGCACGCGCAGCGGAACGTTGTACTTGCCGGCGAATTCCACCGAACGGATCTGCAGCACCTTGGAACCGAGGCTGGCCATTTCCAGCATCTCTTCGAAGGTGATCTTCTCCAGGCGGCGGGCCTGTGGCACAACGCGCGGGTCGGTGGTGTAGACGCCGTCGACGTCGGTGTAGATTTGGCACTCGTCGGCCTTCAGCGCCGCCGCCAGGGCCACGCCGGTGGTGTCGGAGCCGCCACGGCCCAGGGTGGTGATGTTGCCGTGCTCGTCTACACCCTGGAAGCCCGCTACCACGACCACACGGCCTTGCTTGAGGTCGGCACGGATCTTCTGGTCGTCGATCTGCAGGATGCGCGCCTTGTTGTGCGCACTGTCGGTAAGGATGCGCACCTGGTTGCCGGTGTAGGACACCGCTGGCACACCACGCTTGATCAGGGCCATGGCCAGCAGGGCAATGGTGACCTGCTCACCGGTCGACACGATCACGTCCAGCTCGCGTGGAACTGGCTGATCGCTGATCTGCTTGGCCAGGTCGATCAGGCGATTGGTTTCACCGCTCATGGCCGACAACACAACCACCAGGTCGTCGCCTGCCTCACGGTGTTTCTTGACCTTATCGGCTACCTGCTCGATCCGCTCGATGGAACCGACAGAGGTGCCGCCAAATTTCTGTACGATCAACGCCATTTCAATGGTGCCTCAGCCCATTCAGGGCCCCAAAAAACAATCCAACATGGGTCGGCCAGCGACTAGACCACTGGCCGAGCCATCTCAAAGTCCCTGCTCTGCGAATGGCACGGCCAGCGCCAGGGCCTGGTCCAGTGCAGCGACGTCGACGCCACCACCCTGGGCCATGTCCGGACGGCCACCGCCCTTGCCACCCACCGCCGCAGCGGCTTGTTTCATCAGATCGCCAGCCTTGAGTTGGCTGGAGAGGTCCTTGGTCACACCGGCCACCAGCACGACCTTGCCCTCATGCTCGCTGCCCAGCAGGATCACTGCGTGGCCGAGCTTGTTCTTCAGTTGATCGACCAGCGCCAGCAAGGCCTTGCCGTCCTGCCCGTCCAGGCGGGCGGCGAGCACCTTGGCGCCCTTGACCTCAACGGCCGCGTTGGAGAGATCATCCCCGGCGGCGCTGGCGGCCTTGGCCTGCAGCTGTTCCAGCTGCTTCTCCAGCTGGCGGTTGCGCTCAAGCACAGCCGACAGCTTGTCGATCAGGTTGTCACGGTTGCCTTTCACCAGTTGCGCGGCTTCCTTGACCTGCTCTTCGGCAGCGTTCAGGTAGGCCAGCGCCGCTGCGCCGGTCACCGCTTCGATACGGCGCACACCAGAGGCGACGCCGCCTTCGCTGATGATCTTGAACAGGCTGATGTCACCGGTGCGCTTGGCGTGGATACCGCCGCACAGTTCCACCGAGAAATCGCCGCCCATGCTCAGCACACGCACGGTGTCGCCGTACTTCTCGCCGAACAGCGCCATGGCACCCTTGGCCTTGGCGGTTTCGATGTCGGTCAGTTCGGTTTCCACCGCAGTGTTCTTGCGCACTTCGCGGTTTACGATGTCTTCCAGGGCCTTGATCTGCTCTGGCTTCACCGCCTCGAAGTGGCTGAAGTCGAAACGCAGGCGCTGGCTGTCGACCAGCGAGCCTTTCTGCTGTACGTGCTCGCCCAGCACCTGGCGCAGTGCTTCGTGCAGCAGGTGGGTGGCCGAGTGGTTGAGCGAGGTGGCGTGCTGCACGTCGGCGTCGACCTTGGCCTCTACCGACGAACCGATCAGCAGCGCACCACTGGCGACCACGCCGTGATGCAGGAAGGCGCCGCCAGTCTTGGTGGTGTCGCGCACGTCGAAGCGTACTGCGCCAGCCTGCAGGAAGCCGGTGTCACCCACCTGGCCGCCAGACTCGGCGTAGAACGGCGTGCGGTCGAGCACGACCACACCCTGCTCGCCTTCACCCAGCTGGTCGACGGCCTGGCCGTCCTTGTACAAGGCGATGACCTTGCCCTGGCCTTCGGTAGCGTCGTAGCCGAGGAACTCGGTGGCGCTGTCGACCTTGACCAGGCTGTTGTAGTCCATGCCGAAGGCGCTGGCCGAACGGGCACGCTCACGCTGGGCGTCCATTTCGCGCTCGAAGCCGGCTTCGTCGATGGTCAGTTCGCGCTCGCGGGCGATGTCGGCAGTCAGGTCCATCGGGAAGCCATAGGTGTCGTACAGCTTGAACACCACGTCGCCCGGCACCACGTCGCCTTGCAACTGCGCCAAATCCTGCTCGAGGATGCGCAGGCCCTGCTCCAGGGTCTTGGCGAACTGCTCTTCTTCGGCCTTGAGCACGCGCTCGATGTGCGCTTGCTGGCTGTTCAGCTCCGGGAAGGCTTCGCCCATCTCGGCGACCAGCGCGGCCACGATCTGGTAGAAGAAGCTGCCCTTGGCACCCAGCTTGTTGCCGTGGCGGCAGGCGCGGCGAATGATGCGACGCAGCACGTAGCCACGGCCTTCGTTGGACGGCAGCACGCCGTCGGCGATCAGGAAGCCGCACGAACGGATGTGGTCGGCTACCACTTTCAGCGAGGCCTGGCCGTCATTGCTGCAGCCAATGGCCTTGGCCGCAGCGGCCAGCAGGTTCTGGAACAGGTCGATCTCGTAGTTCGAGTGCACGTGCTGCAGTACGGCGCTGACACGCTCCAGGCCCATGCCGGTGTCTACCGACGGCGCTGGCAGCGGGTGCAGCACGCCGTCGGCGGTGCGGTTGAACTGCATGAAGACGTTGTTCCAGATCTCGATGTAGCGGTCGCCGTCTTCCTCCGGCGAACCGGGTGGGCCGCCCCAGATGTCCGGGCCGTGGTCGTAGAAGATCTCGGTGCACGGGCCACACGGGCCGGTGTCGCCCATGGTCCAGAAGTTGTCGGAGGCGTATGGGGCGCCCTTGTTGTCGCCGATGCGCACCATGCGCTCGGCTGGCACACCGACTTCCTTGGTCCAGATGTCGTACGCTTCGTCGTCAGTGGCGTAGACGGTGACCCAGAGCTTTTCCTTGGGCAGGTTCAGCCACTTTTCCGAGGTCAGGAAGGTCCAGGCGAAGGTGATGGCGTCGCGCTTGAAATAGTCGCCGAAGCTGAAGTTGCCCAGCATCTCGAAGAAGGTATGGTGGCGCGCGGTGTAACCGACGTTTTCCAGGTCGTTGTGCTTGCCGCCGGCGCGTACGCACTTCTGGCTGCTGACAGCACGGGTGTAGGCACGCTTCTCCGCACCGAGGAAGCAGTCCTTGAACTGGTTCATGCCGGCATTGGTGAACAGCAGGGTCGGGTCGTTGTTCGGGATCAGCGAACTGGAGGCGACTCGGGTATGTCCCTGCTCTTCGAAGAAGCGAAGGAAGGCTTCACGGATTTCTGCGCTTTTCATAGGTTCTTCCACGGAAACGGCGGCCGTTTGGGCTAATACGTCGAATCGACGAAACGACGGCAAAGGGCGCCATTATATCCAGCCTGAACGGCGGATGCAGTGTGTTTATAGGCCCGAAATGGCCAATCGGCATTAAATTGTCATTTCAAATAGCAAAATGCAGGCTATACCCTTCAGCGTCTGCTCACAACGCCCGCTCCTCGCCCCTGCGCACCTAGATAAGTACCACTTCCTGCCTGCACAGCCCTTTAGCCTTGCGCTGCGCCACCTGTTGCCCCCATTCACTGCAAGCGAGGCCCCTCATGCACCCTAATCCCATCTATTTCATTTCCGGCAGGACCAGCGGTTTTCAACAATGGGCAGACACGTCCATCGTTGGCAAAACCGTTCATCGCTTCTACGAATACCGCGACGACAACGTGGATGTCCTTCTCGAACAGCTATGGTTCGAGCAAGGCCAGATCCCGGGCAGGCACCACATGGTGATTCAAAGCCATGCCCCGGCGGTCAATATCAATATTTCCACCTATGATTGCCACCTGATGGCCAAGGTCGGCAACAAGACGTTCATCCTCGCGCCTACGCCCAGGCAAACCCTCATCATCAAGACGGCACCGGGTGAGGCGGACATTCGCGTGACGGAGGATGTGAAAACGCCTGTCATCATCCAGGCTGCAGATGGCGACACGCGCATCACTACCGGCGGCGGTATCACAGAGGTGTTTACCGGCAGTGGTGATGCGCAGATCAACGTGGGCCAAGGGCTGGCGTTCATCAAGAGCGGCTCGGCGAGTAGGCGCATCAAAGGCCATATCCTGGTCGACGACCCATATGACTCGGTGGTCTATGCCCGCAACCAGGCGGGAGACGCCCGCTTCGAGCAGCCCCTTAGCGCCCCTCTCGACACGCTCGCCAGCAGCACCTTCGACATACAAGGCAGCGACACCTTCAAACAGGCCGTCCACAACCACCTGGTTTTCCTGCGCCATACGCGTTGCGGGCAGCAACTCCTTGCCGAACTGGCGAAACGCTCATGGATAAAGGTGACCGAGACACAGAACGCCACTCAGTTTGAAGCCTACATTTCAGACCCGGCCGACAGCGACCACCACCTGTCGCGCAACAGCCAACTGGAATGGGTCGCCGGCTGGCCTGCCGAAGGTGGCGACCTGGCATTCAACCTGGCGCGCTCGGACAGCGACAATTTGCCGCTGCTCGACCTCTACCGTTGCTTGTGCGAAGCGTACAACGCCTTCAACGGCACGACGGTGCCTGGCGACACCCCGATCAGGACTATCGATCGCAGGGCGATCCGGGTCAATAATGCGCACCTGCAGGCCATCGGCCTGCCGAGCGGCATTCTGTACGATTTCGACAATGACCCCGATACGGCGCCGAGCGACACCAACCCATCGCCATTCAACGAAAATGCACTGCGAATGGAGCTAGGCCTGCCGCTGCGCACGTACTACTGAGCACGCCCATGTGGTGCGCCTGAACGCGCACCACTTGCCCTGCCCCCTTCAGCCCAGCCGCTGCCCCGAGTCCGGAACGATGAGGATCCCGGCGCGCAAGCCGTTCTTGACCTTGGGATTGGGGAAGATGATGCGCGCACCCTCCTCCTCTACCACCCAGCGTGTCTCGGCAAGATCCTCGGCCAGCAGGTAGCCCTTGCTCAGCTCGGAGAAGTTCTCGATATCCGCCGGCAGGTGCAGGTGGAAGCTGTCGCTGTGCTTGATGATCTCGCGGGAAACGCTGAACAGCTGCAAGCCATCCAGCGAACCTTCACCTTCCGGCTCGGTGTTCTCGATGATTTGGATCAGGCGCTCTTCCAGCCTGTCGAGGTTGACCAGTTCATTCTGGCCGAACGGGCGGGCCTTGCCCAACTCCAGGGTAAAGGCTTCGGCTTCCAGTTGCTCATAGGTGAAAGCACTGAAGGTAATGGACGACTTGCTCTGCAGCAGCACTGCCTGCATGCCCGCTGCCGCCAGGCGTGCCAGCTCGCGACGGGAATGCTTGCGCCCCTCTTTATAGGGATACAAGGCGAACTGCTCGATCTTCGAGCCGCGAATTGCCGTATGCAGGTCGTAATGCAGGCGGTTGCGCCCAGGCTTGCTGAAAAACACCCGGGCGAACTGTTCCAGCTCGGCAGCACGCAAAGCCTCGAAGCCACTGGACAACTCGTGGCGACCGTTGAACAGGCGGTTGATGTCCTGCTCGATGAAGCGCTCCCCCTTGCGGATCGCCGCAGGGTTACCGAACAGGAACAGTACCCGCGCCCTGGGTATGACCTTGCCATTGGCCACGCCATGCAGCAGGCGCTCGAGCAACTCGATCGGCGCCGTTTCGTTGCCGTGGATACCGGCGGACAACAGCAAGTCGAGCCCGCAATCGTCGCTTTCGGCCGGACGCACTTCGAGTGCGCCCTCTCCTAGCCAGCGCAAACGCACACCCTTGGGCGTCACTTGGGTCTTCTCGGCCGGTTCGTGATCGGTGAGGGTCAGCTCAAGCAATTTGCCAAGGGCGAGCATAGGGACTTCCTTAGTGGTGGTGGCCGCAGTCGGGGCCATGGACGTGATCGTCGTCTTCGGCAAGCTCCGCCGGCTCCATTTCCAGTTGCAGGCTGACCAGGTTGGTGGCCATCGGCCGCAGCAACAGGTTGGCATACTCGGTGTCGTCTTCCTCGACATCCACGCCGATCAGCAGCTGGCCACGGCCATCTTGCTGAATCCACACTTCCTTGCCTTGCCAGACCACGGCAAAGCGGGTGCAGGAGGTCTCCAGCTGGGTGCCGTCTTCATCTTCGAGGATCAGGCGCAGGGCGTCGGTCATTGCAAAGTCTCTCTTCAAGGTTGGCGTTGGAACGGATACACCGAGCCCAACTTCAGGATCTGGGTCAACTCATCCAGCGCCGTACGGCATTCCAGCAACAGCTGCGGGTCGGCCAGGTCCGCTTCGCCAAGGCGGTCGCGGTAATGCTTGTCGACCCACTGCACCAGGGTGTCGTACAGCGGGGCGGTCATGATAACGCCTTGGTTGACCGCTGCCAGTTCGGTTTCCTTCAACGCCACGCGCAACCGCAGGCAAGCCGGGCCACCGCCGTTCTGCATGCTCTGCTTGAGGTCGAACACCTTGACCTCCTTCACCGGGCCGCCCTGGCTGGTCAGCTGGCCAAGGTAGGCCCAGACCCGCTCGTTGTTGCGGCACTCTTCCGGCACCACCAGCAGCATGGACCCGTCCTCGCGGCTGAGCAGCTGGCTGTTGAACAGGTAGGAACGCACAGCGTCCTCTACCGTGACCGCTGCGCGTGGCACGCAGATGGCCTGGAAGTTGCCACCCTTGCTGGCCAGTTTAGCTCGCAGCTGGCCAAGTACCGTGTCGGTCTGGAGGAAAGCGTCCTCGTGGTAGAACAGCACTTCGCCGTTACCCACCGAAATCACATCGTTGTGGAACACGCCCTGGTCGATCACGGCCGGGTTCTGCTGAGCGTAGACCACGCCATCGTCGCTCAGGCCATGCAGCCTGGCCACTGCCTGCGAGGCCTCCAGGGTTTGCCGGGCCGGGTATTTCTGCGGCGCCGGGTAGCGGCTGTCGAACGCACTGCGGCCATACACGAAGAACTCCACGCCAGCCTCGCCGTAGCTACGGCAGAAGCGCGTGTGGTTGGCCGCCCCCTCGTCACCGAACTGGGCCACGGCGGGCAGCGCCGCATGGTGGGCAAAATACTGTGCATCGCTGAACATGGCCCCGAGCACGCGGCTGGTGGTCGGGTGCTCGATGCTGCGGTGGTACTTGCAGTTGAGGTTGGCGGCGGTGAAGTGCACGCGACCATCGGCCGTGTCGGCGCTCGGGCTGACCGTGGCGGCGTTGGCCACCCACATGCTCGAGGCCGAGCAACTGGCCACCAGCAACGGCATGGCCTCCCTGGCAGCACGCTGGATCACTTCGGCATCGCTGCCGCTGAAGCCCAGGCGACGCAGCGCGGCCACGTCCGGGCGCTCCTGCGGTGCCAGTACGCCCTGCTTGAAGCCCATGTCGGCCAGCGCTTTCATCTTCGCCAGACCCTGGCGCGCAGCTTCGCGCGGGTTGGAGCCTTGCTGGCTGTTGCTCTGCGAAGCCACGTTACCGTAGGACAGGCCGCCATAGTTGTGGGTAGGCCCCACCAGGCCATCAAAATTCACTTCATAGGATTTCATCGGCTAGGCTCCGTGACCTGTTGTTATAGGGTGATGCCCGGCGTCAGGGTCGCCGGCAAGGCAAGGCTGGCGGTCTCCAGCGAAGCCACGGGGTAAGCGCAGTAGTCAGCGGCGTAATAGGCGCTGGCGCGGTGGTTGCCACTGGCGCCGACACCACCGAACGGCGCGCTGCTGGCGGCGCCGGTCAGCTGTTTGTTCCAGTTGACGATGCCGGCACGGCTGCGCAGCCAGAAGTACTGGTAGCGGGCGCGGGAGTCGGACAGCAAACCGGCAGCCAGGCCGTACTGGGTATTGTTGGCCTCTTCGATGGCGGCATCGAAATCGGCGTAGCGAACCACCTGCAGCAGCGGGCCGAAGAATTCTTCGTCCGGCCGCTCGCTGACGGCACTGACATCGAGGATGCCCGGGGTCAGCAGCGCGGCATCGGCCTGCGGCTGGGTCATTTCCAGCAGCTTCACGGCGCCGTTGGCAACCAGCTCGGCCTGGGCCGCCAGCAGCGCCCGCGCCGCCTGCAGCGAAATCACCGAGCCCATGAATGGTGCCGGTTGCGCATCGAACGCACCCACCGTGATGGTCTTGCACACCTCGACCAGACGGGCGATCAGCGCATCGCCCCAGGTGCCTTGCGGCACCAGCAGGCGACGGGCGCAGGTGCAGCGCTGGCCAGCGGAAATGAATGCCGACTGGATGATGGTGTATACCGCAGCGTCGAGGTCCTTGACCTCGTCCACCACCAGCGGGTTGTTGCCCCCCATCTCCAGCGCCAGGATCTTGTCCGGGCGGCCTGCGAACTGCTGGTGCAGCAGGTTGCCGGTACGGCTGGAGCCGGTGAAGAACAGGCCGTCGATACCGGGGTTGGCGGCCAGCGCCACGCCAGTCTCACGCGCGCCCTGCACCAGGTTCAGCACACCCGCCGGCAGGCCGGCGGCAATCCAGCAGTTGACGGTCAGCTCGGCGACCTTGGGGGTCAGCTCGCTGGGCTTGAAAACCACGCAATTACCCGCCAACAAGGCTGGCACGATATGGCCGTTGGGCAGGTGACCAGGGAAGTTGTACGGGCCGAACACCGCCACCACGCCGTGGGGCTTGTGCCGTAGCACGGCCGTGGCATCGGCCAGCGGGCCGCTCTTCTCGCCGGTGCGCTCGCGGTAGCTTTGCACCGAGATCGCCACCTTGTTGATCATGCTGGTGACTTCGGTTGCCGACTCCCACAGGGGCTTGCCGGTTTCCTCGCCGATGCACTGGGCCAGCGCTTCGGCATGGGTCTTGAGCTGCTCGGCAAACTTTTCCAGCACGTCGATGCGCGCTTCCAGGCTCAGTTGCGCCCAGGCCGGGAAAGCCTGGCGGGCGGCCTGCACGGCGGCGTCTACCTGGCTGGCATCAGCCCCCTGCCCTTGCCAGACGACGGATTGCGTTACCGGGTTGAGCGACTGCAGGGTTTCGCCCTGGCCGGCCTGCCAGTTGCCTGCGATGTAATGCGTGGTCATTTATTTGGCCTCCCGGCTCGCCGACAGCGGCACCGCGCGCACGTTGTCGCCGGCCCCCATGCGCAGGCGCTTGGCCGTCAGGGGGTCGACCACCAGGGTACCGGCGGCCAGCCGCGCAGGCGCGGCCGTGATGCGGCAGTCGTCGCGCTTGCGGTTGTGAATGATGTAAGGAGTGGCGTCATCGCCCGGTGTACCTACGGCCAGTACCAGGGTCTGGCTTTCGCGTACGGCGCGGATCTTGTCGGTGTCACACTCGATGGCAGGGCCGGCGTCGAAAATGTCGACGTAGCCCTGGTAGTTGAAACCTTCCTGCTTGAGCATGGCCAGCGCCGGCTCGGTGTCCTTGTGCACGCGGCCGATCACGTTGCGTGCTGCCTCGGACAGGAAGCAGGTGTACAGCGGGAACTTGGGCATCAGCTCGGCGATGAACGACTTGTTGCCCACACCGGTAAGGTAGTCGGCCTGGCTGAACTCCATCTTGAAGAAGTGCCGGCCCAGGCTTTCCCAGAACGGTGAACGGCCCTGCTCATCGGACATGCCGCGCATTTCGGCGATGATTTTCTTGCCGAACAGCTCGGGGAACTCGGCCATGAACAGCATGCGCGCCCGCGACAACAGGCGGCCATTGAGGCCCGAGCGGTAGTCGCTGCGCAGGAACAGCGAACACAGCTCGGAGTTGCCGGTCAGGTCGTTGGCCAGGAACAGAGTGGGGATTTCGCGATAGATCTTCAGCTCCTGCGAGGCGCTGACAGTCAGCCCGACGCGGTAGTTGTACCAGGGCTCGCGCAAGCCGACGGCACCGGCAATGGCACTGATGCCCACCACCAGGCCTTCGTCGTTTTCCAGCACGAACAGGTAGTCGGTGTCGGCGCGCTCGGCTTCGCCACGGAAGCTTTTTTCCGCCCAGCCAACGCGATGCCCCAGGCGCTCTTCGTTGGCCGGCAGCGTGGTCAGCCCGGTGGTCCCGGTGCTGCGTGCCAATTCGATCAACGCAGGCAAATCGCTGCTGCGTACAGGACGAACGATCATGCTATCTCCTTGTGCGACGGCGGCGGCCGGCGCGAAACTCTGCTAACGCATCAATCCGCAAACGTCTGTTGCCAGACCTCAGACCGCGACCAGGCGCACGCTGGCACCTTCGCCCACCCCCAGCGCATCGGCCGCGGCCAGGCTCAGGCTGACCGGCTTGCCGGGCACCCAGTCCAGGTCCAGCAGCACTGCGCGGTAGTCCTGCAACTGGCCATTGCACACCAGGTACGGGCGCCCGCCCTTGACCGGGGCGTCCTCGAGCTTCACCGGCACCACCCGGCTCTGGGCGATCGAGCGGATGCCCGAAGTACGCGCATGCAAGGTCGGGCCACCATCGAAGATGTCGATGTAGTGCTCGGTTTCGAAGCCTTCGCGCATGAGGATGTCGAAGGTGATCTGCGCCCGCGGATGCACCTGGCCCATCGCCTCCTGCGCCAGGTCAGGCAGCAGCGGCACGTAGATCGGGTAGTGCGGCATCAGCTCGGCGAGGAAGGTACGGCTCTTCAGGCCGCACAGGCGCTCGGCATCGGCGTAGTTGAGGTCGAAGAAATTGCGCCCGATGGCATCCCAGAACGGCGATTCACCCTGCTCGTCGCTGTAGCCGACGATCTCGGTCACCACCGAATCGGCGAAACGCTCCGGGTGCGAAGCCATGAACAACAGGCGACCACGCGAATTGAGTTCGGCCCAACCGCTGTTCACCAGCTCCGGCAGTACATAGAAGCTGGTCAGCAGGCTGTTGCCGGTGAGGTCGTGGCACAGCGACAGCACGTGGATCTTGTTGTGGATCTTCAGCTCGCGCGAGGCGTGCACGAAGGTTTCGTTACGAAAGCTGTAGAACGGCTCGGAGTAGCCGGCCGAAGCGACGATCGCCGAGCAGCCGGCCAGCTTGCCGGTTTCACTGTCTTCGAGGACGAAGAAGTAGCTCTCCTCTCCGTTGAAGCTGACCTCGGCGGCGAAGGAAGTCTCGGAAGCGGCGATCTTGTCGCCCAGGCGAGCAGCGTCGTCCGGCAGCGAGGTGACACCAATGGGGCTGTCTGCAGCCATGCGCTGCACTTCGTTCAGATCAGCCATTTGCGCAGGGCGCATCACCAGCATGGTGTCACTCCTTTGGAATACGGGCCGCTCATGGCGGCACGAAAAAACGGCAGGTGCACCGGCACCTGCACGGGAATCGGGTATCGCCGGCCCGGCCCAGGCAGCGCTGGAGCCGGCGAAGGGACCTCAGGCCGTTCAGGCCTGGGTCAAGGTGGCCACGGCGCGCTCGAAGCGATCCAGGCCTTCATCGATATCGGTGTCTTCAACCACCAGGCTTGGTGCAAAGCGGACCACATCCGGGCCAGCCTGCAGCACCATCACGCCTTCTTTCTCGGCGGCGTTGAGCACGTCCTTGGCCTTGCCTTTCCAGGCATCGGCCAGCACGCAGCCCAGCAGCAGGCCAACGCCACGCACCTGGGTGAACAGCTGGTACTTCTGGCCGATCTGCTCCAGGCGCACCTTGAAACGCTCGTGCTTGGCCTTGATGCCAGCCAGGGTTTCCGGGGTGTTGACCACGTCCAGCACCGCGCAGGCCACGGCGCAACCCAGCGGGTTGCCGCCATAGGTGGTGCCGTGGGTGCCAACGACCAGGTGCTTGGCCAGCTCGGTGGTGGTCAGCATGGCGCCGATCGGGAAGCCGCCGCCCAGGCTCTTGGCGCTGGTCAGGATATCCGGGGTCACACCGTAGTGCTGGTAGGCATACAGCGAACCGGTACGGCCCACGCCAGTCTGCACTTCGTCGAAGATCAGCAGGGCGTTGTGCTCGTCACACAGTTTGCGCGCGCCCTCCAGGTAGGCCTTGTCGGCCGGTACCACGCCGCTCTCGCCCTGGATCGGCTCGATCACCACGGCGCAGGTCTTGTCGGAAATCTGTGCCTTCAGCGCTTCCAGGTCGTTGTATGGCACATGGCTGATACCGGTGATCTTCGGGCCGAAGCCGTCGGAATACTTCGGCTGGCCACCGACGCTGACGGTAAACAGGGTACGGCCGTGGAAGCTGTTCACGGTGGAAATGATTTCGTGCTTTTCCGGGCCGAAGCGGTCATGGGCAACGCGCCGGGCCAGCTTGAACGCGGCCTCGTTGGCCTCGGCGCCGGAGTTGCAGAAGAACGCTCGGTCGGCAAACGTGGCATCCACCAGCTTGTGGGCCAGGCGCAGGGCCGGCTCGTTGGTGAAGACGTTGGATACGTGCCAGAGGGTATTGGCCTGCTCGGTCAGGGCCTTGACCAGTGCCGGGTGGCAGTGGCCCAGGGCGTTGACCGCGATGCCACCGGCAAAGTCGATCAGCTCGCGACCCGACTGGTCCCAGACACGGGAACCCTCGCCTCGTACAGGAATGAAGGCCGCCGGGGAATAGTTGGGGACCATGACCTGGTCGAAATCGGCACGTTGCACCGGGGCTTGCTCAACGGACATCTGAGTCTCCTGATGAGGAACGCTGGCCTGGAAGTGGCGAGCGATGGGGGGATTGTAAGGACTGATCCGCGCCTGTCCTTGCGGCCAAGCGACAACTTGTTACAGCGCAAAACCCTGTTTGCACAAGGCTTTCGGCAATGCGACAAACACTGTCGCAATCGCGCAGTGTACGGCAGAGAGGGGGCTGGGTGAACGGGTGTTCACAGGCAATTCGGCGAGGCCGCGGGCGCAAGGCGTTGTGGTTGTGCCGTGGCGGAAATCGAGCGCCGCCCGCGCGGCGCATCGCGGATGAATCCGCTCCCACATTTGTTGCAACGTGCCGAACCTGTTACGCCATGGTCGCCTGCCTTGGCGCATGTCTTGAACCTTGCAAACCGGCTGGCAACCATGGCCTGACAGGCATGGCCACGTTGCAACAAATGTGGGAGCGGATTCATCCGCGATGCGCCGCGCGGGCGGCGCTCGATTTCCGCCCCACCATCACTCCCAAGGCATGCACCCCGCCCCCACCGAAACCTCAGCCCTTCTCGGCCGGCGCCGAACTCAACTCGAACGGGCTGCTGTTGCGCCGCTGGTTACGGTCTTCGCGTGGCGTTGCGCCAAAGAAGTTGCGGTAGGCACTGGAAAAATGTGGCCCCGAGGAAAAGCCGCAGGACAGGCCGATCTGGATGATCGACTTGCTGGTCTGCATCAGCATCTGCCGCGCCTTGTTCAGCCGCAGCTCCAGGTAGTACTGGCTCGGCACGCGGTTGAGATACTGCTTGAAGATGCGCTCCAGTTGCCGGCGCGACACGCACACATGCTGGGCAATTTCGTCGGTGGTCAGCGGCTCCTCGATATTGGCTTCCATCAGCAACACCGCCTGGGTCAGCTTGGGATGGCTGGAGCCCAGGCGATTCTGCAACGGAATACGCTGGCGTTCGCCGCCCTCGCGAATGCGCTCGACCACCAGTTCCTCCGACACCGCCCCGGCCAACTCGGCACCATGATCACGCGCCAGCACCGCCAGCAGCAGGTCGGTAACCGCCATGCCACCACAGGCGGTCAGGCGATCACGATCCCAGTCGAACAGGTGGCTGGTGGCGATGACCTTGGGGAAGCGCTCGGCAAAATCATCCTGCCAACGCCAATGCACCGCCGCCCGGTAACCATCGAGCAAGCCCAGCATCGCCAGGGGGTAGACCCCAGCCGACAGGCCGCCGATCATGCAGCCACTGCGCGCCAGCTGCTTGAGCGCCGCCACCAGGGCCGCGCCCACCGCCGACGGCTGCTCGTCAGCCACCAGGAACAGCTTGTGAAAACCGTCCAGACGGCCATTCCACGGCTCGCCCGGCAGGCGCCAACTGCCCTCCTGTGCCGGCTCCGCCTGCAGGAACTGCAGCTCGTAGACCACCTCCGGATGCACTCGCTGCGCCACCTGCAACACTTCCTCGGCCAGCGCCAGGGTCAAGGGCCTGGCATTGGGCCAGATGAGAAAACCGATTCGCTGGGTGGTCATAGGGTGCGGTCCGAAACCTGAGATCGTTCGAGTCTGTGCGCCGGGTCAGGCTGCGCTCGCGGCGCAGCATGCCCTATTATGGTGCAAATAGGCAGCTTTTACTTCAGGCTGCCGGAGAGGAACTGCTTGAGACGCTCCGACTGCGGGTTGGCCAGTACCTGGCGAGGGCAGCCGGTCTCCTCCACCAGGCCCTTGTGCAGGAACACCAGCTGGTTGGAGACTTCGCGAGCAAAGCCCATTTCGTGGGTTACCACCACCATGGTCCGGCCTTCCTGGGCCAGGGCCTGCATGACCTTGAGCACATCACCCACCAGCTCCGGGTCCAGCGCCGAGGTCGGCTCATCGAACAGCATGACCTCAGGCTCCATGGCCAGCGCCCGGGCAATGGCCACCCGCTGCTGCTCGCCACCGGACATGTGCCCGGGGAACGCGTCCTTGCGGTGCGCGACACCGACCTTGGCCAGGTAGTGCTCGGCCTTTTCCAGGGCTTCCTTGCGGCTCACCCCCAGCACATGCACCGGCGCTTCGATGATGTTCTCCAGCGCAGTCATGTGCGACCACAGGTTGAAGTGCTGGAACACCATCGACAGGCGCGAGCGCATGCGCTGCAACTGACGCGGGTCGGCGGCCTTGAGTGCACCGTCCTTGCCGGGGACCAGCTTGAGTTCTTCATTGTTGAGCAGGATCTTGCCAGCGTGTGGCTGCTCCAGCAGGTTGATGCAGCGCAGGAAGGTCGACTTGCCCGAACCGCTGGAGCCAATGATGCTGATGACATCGCCGGCCTTGGCCGACAGGGACACGCCCTTGAGCACCTCATGGCTGCCGTAGCGCTTGTGCAGGTCTTGGACTTCGAGTTTGTACATGCTGTCGATTCTCACAAAGCGGTCAGTGCTTGCGCGGCGCCAGGTAGCCGAGCCAGCGGCGTTCGGCCATCTTGAACAGGCGCACCAGGATGAAGGTCAGGCACAGATAGAACACGCCCGCCGTGATATAAGCCTCGAAAGGCAGGTAGTACTGGGCATTGACCGTGCGCGCAGCACCAGTGATGTCGATCAGGGTGACGATCGACGCCAGGCTGGTAGTCTGCAGCATCATGATCACTTCGTTGCTGTACTGCGGCAGCGCCCGGCGCAGGGCCGACGGCAGCAGGATGCGCCGGTACATCTTCATGCGCGACATCCCCACGGCCTTGGCCGCCTCGATTTCGCCATGCGGCGTGGCCTTTAGGCTGCCGGCGATGATTTCAGCGGTGTAGGCGCTGGTGTTGATGCCGAACGCCAGGCAGGCACAGAAGGTGGCGCTGGACAGCAGCGGCCACAGAACGCTTTCGCGCACCGCCTCGAACTGCGCCAGGCCGTAGTAGATCAGGAACAGCTGCACCAGCATCGGCGTGCCGCGGATCACATAGGTATAGAGCCAGGCAACCAGGTTGACTGCCGGCTGCCTGGAGACCCGCATCAGGCCCAGCGGAATGGCCGCCAGCAGGCCGAAGAACAGCGAAATGGCCAATAGCTTGAGCGTGGTCAGCAGGCCGCCGAAGTACATCGGCAATGCCTCCCAGACGACGTTGTAGTCGAAGATCATAGTTCAGCCACCTTGACGCCCACCGAGTAGCGGCGTTCGAGATACTTCAGGGCCAGCAGCGAGACACTGGTCAGCACCAGGTACAGGGCCGCCACCGCAAGGAAGAAGGTGAAAGGCTCGCGGGTGGCATCGGCCGCCTGCTTGGCCTTGAACATCATGTCCTGCAGGCCGACCACCGAGATCAGCGCGGTGGCCTTGGTCAGCACCAGCCAGTTGTTGGTGAAACCCGGGATCGCCAGGCGAATCATCTGTGGCACCTGGATACGGAAGAACACCTGGCGATTGCTCATGCCATAGGCCACGCCCGCTTCGGCCTGCCCCTTGGGAATGCCCAGGAATGCGCCACGGAAGGTTTCCGACAGGTACGCACCAAAGATGAAGCCCAGGGTACCGATACCTGCGATCAACGGGTTCAGGTCGATGTAGTCTTCGTAGCCGAGCAGCGGCGCCACCCGGTTGATGATGTCTTGCCCGCCGTAGAAGATCAGCAGGATCAGGACCAGGTCCGGAATGCCACGGATCACCGTGGAGTAGAGATCGCCCAGCCAGGCCAGCCAGCGCACCGGCGACAAGCGCAGCGCCACACCGATCAGGCCGAGCACGATGGCCAGGGCCATCGACGACAAGGCGAGCTGCAGCGTCAGCCACGCCCCGTCGAGGATGACTGCCCCGTAGCCTTTCAACATGATGAGGTCCTCGACCTAGAGAATGAAAAATGGTGCAAACCTCAGAGCCTCTGCTGTTTGCACCATTGCACAGGTGAAACCCGACGTCTTAGTTCGAGTCTGGACCGTAGATATCGAAGTTGAAGTACTTCTTCTCGATTTCTTTGTACTTGCCATTGGCACGAATGGCGTCGATGGCCGCGTTGATGCGGTCGACGTTGGCCTTGTCACCTTTGCGCACGGCAATGCCGATGCCATCGCCGAAGTACTTGGCGTCGGTGAAGGACGGCCCTACGAAGGCAAAGCCCTTGCCGGCGTCGGTCTTGAGGAAGCCATCTTCCAGCAGGGTGGCGTCGGCCACGGTGCCATCGAGGCGACCAGCCGCCACGTCCAGGTAGATTTCGTTCTGGGTGCCGTAAGGCACCACGGTGGCACCCTTGGCGCCCAGTACTTCCTTGGCGAAGCGGTCGTGGATCGAACCGCGCTGCACGCCGATCTTCTTGCCCTTGAGCTCATCCAGGCTATCGCTGACGGTGGTACCTTCCTTCATCACCAGGCGTGCCGGGGTCAGGTAGTAGCGCTTGGTGAAGTCGACCGATTTCTTGCGGTCTTCGGTGATCGACATGGACGACAGGATGGCGTCGATCTTGCGCACTTTCAGCGCCGGGATCAGGCCGTCGAATTCCTGCTCGACCCAGGTGCACTTGGCTTTCATCTCTTCGCACAGCGCATTGCCGATGTCGTAATCGAAACCGGCGATACTGCCATCAGGCTGCTTGAAGGCAAAGGGTGGGTAGGCGGCCTCGATGCCGATTTTCAACGGTTTTTCATCGGCCTGCGATACCAGGGAAAACACGGACAGCGCCAGGGCGCCAAGCAGTGCGAGCTTCTTCATCAGGTAACTCCATCGGTACGGGGCAATACAAGGCAGGTAACGGCTGCCCGATATGCGAATGGGTACAACGCGAGCCGCGCAGGGTATCGACCAAGGTCGCAGACCACGAGCGTGTGAGTGGCATTCTAGCGACAGCCCGGTAGTCGATATTTCTTCAAAGCGACAACTACTTACAGAAGCGCCTGAAACCGCTGCGGGCGATGTTGACAGCCAGTGCAAAATATGCAAAAGCGCAAGAAATAGAACCTATAGACCTAGCAATTCCCGGGCCTATTATTGGCAAACCCTTGTATTACGGCAAGTGTAGTGTGCTGCGTCGGAAAAATTGCCGGCGAAATGCACCGAAACGGATCGGATTTGTTTCCTGGCGCCCCGATGCCGTGCACGATCGGTGACAGATCAGTTACCGATGAATGTCGGGTAACAGTAAAGCAAAAACCCCGCCGGTTGCCCGGGCGGGGTTTTCTGTTGCCTGCGCACGCTCTGCCTGCAGGAACGGCTTCAGCCGCGAACACCGGCAACGCCGGCACCATCCAACCGGGTGGCTGCCTCGCGGGCGAACCCGCTCCTACAGGGATCGCGCGAGCATTCGGACTTTCCGATCCCAGCAGCTATCAGGCCGAAGCCAGGCTCATCGCCTTGTGGGTATCGATCAGGTGCTGCACCACCCCCGGGTCGGCCAAGGTCGAGATATCACCCAGCGCGCCGTACTCGCCAGTGGCGATCTTGCGCAGGATGCGGCGCATGATCTTGCCCGAACGGGTCTTCGGCAGCCCCGGTGCCCACTGGATCACATCCGGCGAGGCGATCGGGCCGATTTCCTTGCGCACCCAGTTCTTCAGCTCCAGGCGCAACTGCTCGCTGGGCTCGATGCCGGCATTGAGGGTGACATACACATAGATGCCCTGCCCCTTGATGTCATG
Organism: Pseudomonas oryzicola; assembly: GCF_014269185.2. Lineage (NCBI taxonomy): Bacteria > Pseudomonadati > Pseudomonadota > Gammaproteobacteria > Pseudomonadales > Pseudomonadaceae > Pseudomonas > Pseudomonas oryzicola. The sequence goes on along the minus strand of NZ_JABWRZ020000001.1, from coordinate 1,713,880 downwards.
CGGCACGCCCACCACCGCCGCCTCGGCAACTTTCGAATGCGCCACCATCGCGCTTTCGATCTCGGCAGTACCCATGCGGTGACCGGACACGTTGAGCACGTCATCCACACGGCCGGTGATCCAGTAGTAGCCATCCTCGTCGCGGCGCGCGCCGTCGCCGGTGAAGTACATGCCACGGAAGGTCTTGAAATAGGTGTCGACGAACCGGTCATGGTCGCCATACAGCGAACGCGACTGCCCCGGCCAGGAATCGAGGATGACCAGGTTGCCTTCGGCGGCACCTTCGATCAGGTTGCCCAGGTTGTCGACCAGTGCCGGCACCACACCGAAGAACGGACGGGTTGCCGAACCCGGCTTGAGGCCTGTGGCACCTGGCAGCGGGCTGATCAGGATGCCGCCGGTTTCGGTCTGCCACCAGGTATCGACGATCGGGCAACGTTCCTTGCCCACGGCCTTGTAGTACCAGTTCCAGGCTTCGGGGTTGATCGGTTCACCCACCGAGCCCAGCAGGCGCAGGCTGGAGCCATCGGCCCCGGCCACTGCGGCCTCGCCTTCGGCCATCATTGCGCGGATGGCGGTTGGCGCGGTGTACAGGATGTTGACCTTGTGCTTGTCGATGATCTTCGACACGCGGGTGATGTCCGGGTAGTTCGGCACCCCCTCGAACAGCAGCGTGGTGGCACCGTTGGCCAGCGGGCCGTAGACGATGTAGCTGTGGCCGGTGACCCAGCCGACGTCGGCGGTGCACCAGTACACCTCGCCGGGGCGGTAGTCGAACACGCGCTCATGGGTCAGCGCGGCATACACCAGGTAGCCACCGGTGGTGTGCAGCACACCCTTTGGCTTGCCGGTGGAGCCAGAGGTGTAAAGGATGAACAGCGCTTCCTCGGCGCCCATTTCCTTCGGTGCGCAGTGGCTGGAAGCCACTTTCATCAGGTCTTCGTACCAGATGTCCCGGTGCTGGTGCCAGGCAATGTCGCCACCGGTGCGCTTGCACACGATGATCTTCTGCACGCTGTTGGTTTCCGGGTTGGTCAGTGCCAGGTCGACATTGGCCTTGAGCGGAGTACGGCGACCGCCGCGCACGCCTTCGTCGGCGGTGATGACCACCTTGGACTTGCAGTCGATGATCCGCCCGGCCAGCGCTTCAGGGGAGAAGCCACCGAACACCACCGAGTGGATCGCACCGATACGGGCACAGGCCAGCATGGCGACCACGGCCTCGGGGATCATCGGCATATAGATGGTGACCACGTCACCGCGGTGCACATCCTGGCCACGCAGGGCGTTGGCAAACTTGCAGACCTGCTCGTGCAGTTCGCGGTAGGTGATGTTGCGGTGCTCGGAAGGATCGTCGCCTTCCCAGATGATGGCCAACTGGTCGCCGCGCTCTTCGAGGTGGCGGTCCAGGCAGTTGGAGGAAACGTTCAGAGTGCCGTCGGCGAACCATTTGATATCGACATGGTGGTCGTCGAAGGAGGTCTGCTTGACCTTGGTGAACGGCTTGATCCAGTCGATACGCTGGGCCTGCTCGCGCCAGAAGCCATCCGGGTTGATCACCGACTGCTGGTACATGGCCTTGTAGGTGGCCTCGTCGGTCAGGGTGGTGGCCGCAACCTCGGGACGAACGGGATACAGTGGAGCCGCACTCATCTGTGTTACCTCGGTGTAATAGTTGTTTTTGTATGGAACCGTTTGTAACTGTACCAGAGCAACAAAAGCCATTCGACGTTGGTAGTAATTTGGCACGCCCGTTCAGAACAGGCGCTCTAGCATGCACCTTAGCGCCAGGGCGAAGAAAAAACTGGAGCGCTTTCCAGGCGATTGTTACAGATTCTGTCAAAACACTTTATCAAAAGCCCCACTGTTTCGGCCTCGGCCACAACCCTAAAATTCATCTCGCCAGCAACGGCAAGGCGATTAACAACTGGTAACAGCCCCCACGAAGGCAAGCGTTAATCCCCGTCTTACCCCGATAGTTAAACCAGCAATACACGCGGTGCCATAAGCGCCGCGCGCCCCCTCACGACCTTAGACAGGTAAATAGAAAATGAAAGCGTTACTGGTATTGGTACTTGGCAGTCTTTGCGGCGCGGCAATGGCCGGCGAAGCCAAAGATGCCGAGCAGATTCCGGTTGAACAGTACAACTATGCGCAGCACCTGGACATTGCCCGCGTCATTTCCATGAGCGAAGTGCCCAATGTATGCGAAGTCGTGCCAGCCCGCATGACCTATGAAGACTCCAAGGGCCAGAAGCACATTCTCGAATACCGCGTGATGGGGAACGGCTGCTCCAACGGCTGAGACCTTTTGAATCAGGGGCCCTGCGGGCCCCTTTCGCGGGTAAACCCGCAATCAGCCACCACCTGATTAACGGGTTATTAACTAACGGCTAATTAATCTACTGACTTGCCCAACGAGTACTCCCGCAACTTATTGGCAATCGTGGTATGCGAAACACCCAATCTCTTACCTAAAGCCCGACTGCTCGGAAACTCTCCCATCAAACTTTCCAGCACCGCTTTCTCGAAGCGCCCGACGATCTGTGAAAGATCCCCGTCCAGCGAGAACTCACCCAGCGGTTGCCGCGCGCCATAATCCGGCAAGCGAATATGTTCGCTCTTGACCACGCCGCCATCGCACAACGAAACCGCCTGGAACAAAACGTTTTCCAGTTGCCTTACATTGCCCGGCCAATGGTACTGGGCAAGTTTGTCCATCGCCGCCGGCGCCAGGCGCGGCATGGCACAACCGATCTGCCGGCTGGCCTGGTCGAGAAAGTGCTGCACCAGCCCTTCCAGGCCGTCCATGCATTCGCGCAAGGGCGGAATGTGCAGTGACAACACATTGAGCCGGTGATACAGGTCCTGGCGAAACTCGCCACGGGCGCACAATTCGGACAAATCCACCTGGGTCGCGCAGATCACCCGCACGTCCAGGTACACCTCTTCATCGCTGCCTACGCGGCGGAAGCAGCCGTCCTGCAGAAAGCGCAGCAACTTCACCTGCAGGCGCGGGCTCATTTCCCCTACCCCGTCAAGGAACAGCGTGCCCCCGGCGGTCAGCTCCAGCAGCCCCAGCTTGCCCTCGGCCCGCGCACCTTCGAAGGCGCCAGGGCCGTAACCGAACAACTCGGTCTCGGCCATCGACTCGGGCAAGCCGGCGCAGTTCAGCGCCATCAGCGGCGACTGGCCGCGCGGGCTGGCCAAGTGGCAGGCACGTGCGAGCAACTCCTTGCCGGTGCCCGTCTCCCCCTCGATCAGCAAGGGCGCATCCAGTGGCGCCATGCGCCGCGCCTCGCGGACCACGGCAGCCATGACCCGTGAGCTCTGGAAGATGCTGTCGAAACCGCGCAACTCCTGCTTGCGCACATTGTAGATACGCTCGCCGATACGGTCGGCGCGGTGCAGGGTCAGCACTGCACCGGCCAGCGCCTCGCTGTCGTCATGCTCGGACTGCAGCGGCGCGATATCGGCCAGGAACACGTCACCCTTGACCTTGATGCGCAGGCCGTTGATGCGCGACTTGTTGGCGCGTACCAGCTCCGGCAGGTCGAAGTCTTCCACATAGCGCGCCAGCGGCATGCCCGGCACCTCGTCCACGCGTACCCCCAGCAACTGGGCTGCCGCGCGGTTGGCGGCGACGATGCTGCCACCCATGTCGATCGACAGCACCGGGAAGTCCAGCGCCCCCAGCAGCGCATTCAGCTCCATATGGCGGCGCTCGCTGGGCATCAACCCCACGCGCTTGACGCCGAACACCCCGGCGATGGCCTCGAACTTGGGCCGCAGCGCCTGGAACTGCAAATTGATCAGGTTCGGGCAATGCAGGTAGATGGCGTTGCCATGGTCCCCCCCCACCTCGCCGCGCAGCACGTTGATGCCGTACTGCACCAGCAGGTTGAGGATGTCGCGCAGGATGCCAATACGGTTCTGGCAATGCACTTTGATACGCATGAGGGCTCTCGAAGCGACGATGTTTTTAAACGCGCCGCAGAAAAGTCGTAAAGATAAGCTGACAAAAACCGCCAAAGCATCAGCCAGATGCCTCGGATTTTCCGACACCTGCCGCGCTTTGTAAAATATTCGTTACGAAAGCCCCGCCAAAAGCCCATCCCGCCCGCTTCTCACCCCCGTGCAAAGCAGCCGGTGAAGGGATATTCCTTAGGCATGTCCTGCACATAACAAGAAAAGCCCTCACCAGGAGAGCCACATGAAACAGACGCAATACGTGGCACGCGAGCCCGATGCGCACGGTTTTATCGACTACCCGCAGCAAGAGCATGCGGTATGGAACACCCTGATCACCCGCCAGCTGAAAGTGATCGAAGGCCGCGCATGCCAGGAATACCTGGACGGCATCGACCAGCTCAAGCTGCCGCACGACCGGATTCCGCAACTGGGCGAGATCAACAAGGTGCTGGGCGCCACCACGGGCTGGCAGGTTGCCCGGGTGCCGGCACTGATCCCCTTCCAGACCTTCTTTGAATTGCTCGCCAGCAAGCGCTTCCCGGTGGCCACCTTCATCCGTACCCCGGAGGAGCTGGACTACCTGCAAGAGCCCGATATCTTCCACGAGATCTTCGGCCATTGCCCACTGCTGACCAACCCCTGGTTCGCCGAGTTCACCCATACCTACGGCAAGCTCGGCCTGGCGGCGACCAAGGAACAGCGCGTATACCTGGCGCGCCTGTACTGGATGACCATCGAATTCGGCCTCATCGAAACCGCTCAAGGCCGCAAGATCTATGGCGGCGGCATCCTCTCGTCGCCGAAAGAAACCGTCTACAGTCTGTCTGCCGAGCCGGAGCACCAGGCCTTCGACCCGATCGAAGCCATGCGCACCCCGTATCGCATCGACATCCTGCAGCCGCTGTATTTCGTGCTGCCGAACATGAAACGCCTGTTCGACCTGGCCCACGAAGACATCATGGGCATGGTTCATGAAGCCATGCAACTGGGCCTGCACGCACCGAAGTTTCCACCCAAGGTCGCTGCCTGAGCGACCTTGCCGATAACAACTCGAACCGGAAAACACCACATGAATGCCTTGAACCAAGCCCATTGCGAAGCCTGCCGTGCCGACGCCCCGAAAGTCACTGACGAGGAGCTGGCCGAGCTGATTCGCGAGATCCCGGACTGGAACATCGAAGTACGCGATGGCCACATGGAGCTGGAGCGCGTCTTCCTGTTCAAGAACTTCAAGCACGCCCTGGCGTTCACCAATGCCGTGGGCGAAATCGCCGAAGCCGAAGGCCACCACCCGGGCCTGCTGACCGAGTGGGGCAAGGTCACCGTGACCTGGTGGAGCCACTCGATCAAGGGCCTGCACCGCAATGACTTCATCATGTGCGCACGCACTGACAAGGTTGCGCAGACGGCTGAAGGCCGCAAGTAACCCGTGAAGAAAAGGGGCCTCTGTGGCAGCGGGTAAAACCGCTGCCACAGAGGCCCCTTTTCGTTGGCCAACAAATGTCCGCTGTTCGCCCGCAAAACCGACCAGCGACCGGCAAAAAAACCAAACTGTCATCCAGACTTGTGTATCCTGCCCCAGCTTTGCGAAGCTTCAAACGCGCCTGGCGCAGACTTTTCACTCACACTTGCGAGGAACGACGAGATGCATGAAATCCCGAATCTTCCCTTCCCAAGCCTGAACCCAGAAGAGCCAACCGTAACCGTTCACGCCGAGCCGGCAACTGCCGTCGAACAGGATGGTGACGATAAATCCAGCGCTGACCAGGACTAACCGCGCATCCCCGACTGTGTGAAAACGGCTGACCTGCCCGCTACTCCCGTCATCACGTTTTCACACCGTCCAGAACCCACGCAGGCTCTCATGCCCGTCTCACCGCGCCTCTTGCGCTCACCCTGCAAGTCGTCTCCATCGTCCTCTTCACCTTCATCGGCTACCTGAGCATCACCCCGCACTGCGCCAGCCGCAGCTGGGCCAACGTTCATGGGCGGTGCAATACCCGTCGACGATGGGCTGCAAGGCAGCCCTCAAGGCCCTGAAACCTAGCGCTGGGCGTACTGCAACACCACCTCCAGCGGGTGACGCATCTGCCGCTCGGTCATGCGTTTGACCTGGCTACGGCACGAATAACCCGTCGCCAGTGGCTCGCCTTCCTTGTCCAGCTTGGTCGCCCAGCTCTGCTCGAAGATGGTCCGCGAGGTTTCCTGGTTGCGCGCCTCGTGCCCATAGGTACCGGACATCCCGCAGCAGCCAGTGGCTTCGGTTACCAGCTTCAGGCCCAGGCGGGCGAACACCTGCTCCCACTGCCGGGTGCTGGCCGGCACGTTGGTCTTCTCGGTGCAGTGTGCCATCAGGCGGAAACTGCCCGCCGCGGTTGGCACCTGCTCCGGCAGCACATCCATCAGCCACTCCTGCGGCAACAACACCTTCGGGCAGCCGTCCAGGCCCGGGACTTTCTGGTACTCCTGGCGGTACACCAGGGTCATCGCCGGGTCCAGGCCCACCAGCGGCACGCCGCAGTCGGCCAGGGCCTTGAGCTGGGTGGCGTTGCGGATCGCCGCCTTGGCAAACGCCCCGAGGAAGCCCTGCACATGCAGGGGCTTGCCGTTGGCGCTGTACGGCGCCAGGAACACGCGATGGCCCAGGCGGTGCGCCAGGTCGATGAAGGCCGACAGCAATGGTGTTTCGAAGTAGCGGGTAAAGGCGTCCTGCACCAACACGATGCTGCGCTCGCGCTGGGCCGGGGTCAGTTCACGCAGGGCCGGCACGCTGGCCATGCCGACGCGGCAACGGGTCAGGGTGGCCTGGAAGTTGAAGCGGCTGATCAGCGGGCTGTCGACCATGCCGACCTTGTCGGCCAGCAGCCTGCTCACCCACTTCGAGCCCATCACCGCGTTGTACAGCCCTGGCGCGTGGGCCAGGTACGGGATGGTGAACTCCAGCGAGCCGATCAGGTAGTCGCGCAGCGGACGCTGGTAGCGGCCGTGGTACAGCTCGAGGAAACGCGAACGGAAGTCCGGGACATTGACCTTGATCGGGCACTGCCCGGCGCACGACTTGCACGCCAGGCAGCCGGCCATGGCGTCGTACACCTCATGGGAGAAGTCCTCCTGGCCCTGGCTGCGCGCACGATTGTTGCGCAGGCGCGCCGGCAGGCCCTTGAGCCACGACACCTTGTTACGCGCCGCCGCCAGCACATCGATGTTCGCCTCACCCTGCAGGCGCAGCCACTCGCGCATCAGCGAGGCGCGGCCCTTGGGCGAATGCTGGCGTTCACGAGTGGCCTTCCACGACGGGCACATGGCGTCGTTGGGGTCGTAGTTGTAGCAGGCGCCGTTGCCGTTACAGTGCACGGCGCTGGGGAAGTCCTGCCACACACGCTCGTCGATGGTACGGTCGAGGTCGCCGCGCAGGGTTACGCCATCGACCGGGGTCAAGCCCTCGGCACTGCCCAGGGGCGTGCAGATCTTGCCGGGGTTAAGCTGGTTGTGCGGGTCGAAGGCGCCTTTCAGGCGCTGCAGGGCCGGGTACAGCTCACCGAAATACTCCGGCACGTACTCCGAACGCAGGCCTTTGCCGTGTTCACCCCACAACAGGCCACCGTAGCTTCTGGTCAGCGCTGCCACCGCGTCGGAGATCGGCTTGACCAACGCGGCCTGGGCTGGGTCCTTCATGTCCAGCGCCGGGCGCACGTGCAGCACGCCGGCGTCGACGTGGCCGAACATGCCATAGGCCAGGCCGTAGCCATCGAGCAGCGCGCGGAAGTCAGCGATGTAGCCGGCCAGCTGTTCCGGCGGCACCGCAGTATCCTCAACGAACGGTTGCGGCCGCACTTCGCCCTCGACGTTGCCCAGCAGGCCCACCGAACGTTTACGCATGGTATAGACCCGGGTCACCGCCTCGGCGCCCTCGGCAAGGGTGTGGCCCAGGCGCTCGACACTGGTGTCGCTCTGCAGGTGCTGGATGAACGCCTGCACTTTGGCATTGACCTCGGCCGGCTCGTCGCCGCAGAACTCCACCAGGTTGATGCCCAGGGTCGGGCGCTCGGGGTCGGCCGGGAAGTATTCGGCAACGCTGTGCCAGACGATGTCCTTCATCGCCAGCATCAGCACCTTGGAATCGACCGTCTCGATCGACAGCGGCTTGTGCGCCATCAGTGCGTTGGCGTCGCGCAGGGCATCCATGAAGCTGCTGTAGCGTACGTTGACCAGCACAGCGTACTTGGGGATCGGCAGCACATTGAGCTTGGCTTCGACCACGTAGCCCAACGAACCTTCGGCACCGCACAGCACGCTGTTGAGGTTGAAGCGGCCCTGTTCGTCGCGCAGGTGCGCCAGGTCGTAGCCGGTCAGGCATCGGTTGAGCTTGGGGAAGGTGGTTTCGATCAGGTCAGCCTGGGTTTCCTGGATTTCCCGCGCCATGCGGTACACCTCGCCGACCCGACCGGGCGCAGCACAGGCCTGTTCCAGTGCGGCAGCGTCGATCGGCAGGCTGTGCAGGCGCTCGCCACCGAGCAACACGCTGTGCAGCTCCAGGACATGGTCGCGGGTCTTGCCATAGGTGCAGCTGCCTTGGCCGCTGGCATCGGTATTGATCATGCCGCCGACAGTGGCGCGGTTGGAGGTGGACAACTCGGGAGCGAAGAACAGGCCATGCGCTTTCAGCGCGGCGTTGAGCTGGTCCTTTACCGTACCCGCCTGCACCCGCACCCAGCGCTCCTCGACGTTGATTTCGAGGATCTTGTTCATGTGCCGCGACAGGTCGACCACGATACCGTCGGTCAGCGACTGGCCGTTGGTGCCGGTACCACCGCCACGCGGGGTCAGCTTGACCTGCCGGAAGCGCGGCTCGCCCATCAGCGTGGCGACCCGCACCACGTCGTCGGCGTCCAGCGGGAACACCGCAGCCTGCGGCAGGCGCTGGTAGATCGAGTTGTCGGTGGCCAGCACCGTGCGGGTCGCGTAGTCGGCACTGATCTGGCCACGGAAGCCACTGTTGCGCAGGGCTTCGAGAAATTCGGGATAGTTGGCGCTCGGGGAGACGGTCGGCAGCTGGGCGATCATCGAAGGATGGCCTCTTGATATAGGCAAATTCACGGGATTCCTGTCGTCCCGGCATGATTGCGGGCATGCGGAGATGACGTATAGCCCAATGTTCCTGTAGTTTCGCTTCAGGGGCAAACGGATAATCCTGCCGCTATCGATGACTTTCATGAATGAATTACCGCCACCTGACCCCATCCATGTCGCTGCTGCTGGCCTTCGAGGCTGCCGCCCGACATGAAAGCTATACCCGCGCCGCCGTCGAACTGTCGCTAACCCAAAGTGCAGTCAGCCGCCAGGTCCAGGCACTGGAACAGCAACTGGGGCTGACCCTGTTCCGCCGCGAGGGACGCCAGGTGCAACTCACCGATGTCGGCCGCCTGTACCAGCGCGAGCTCAGCGAGGCCCTGGGGCGCATCCGCAGTGCCACCCTGCAGGCATTGGCCTACCAGTCAGGGGTAGGCACCTTGCGCCTGGCCACCCTGCCCACCTTCGGCTCGAAGTGGCTGCTGCCGCGGCTGCACGCGTTCTACAGCGCCCACCCGGGCATGCTGGTGCATATTCATTCACGCATCGAAGCCATCAATTTCGACACCAGCGAGATCGACGCCGCCATCGGCGTGGCCAGCCACGACTTGCCGGGTTTGATCTGCCATCGCCTGCATGCCGAGCAACTGGTGGTGATCCTGCCGCCGGAAGCTGGCGTGGCTAGCCAGGGCTGGAGCCCGGCCCGGATCAGTGAAGAGGTGCTGCTGAACGTGGCCAACAACCCGCATGCCTGGGGCGAGTGGTTCTCGCACCATGGCCTGGCGCACCGGGCGATGCGCCTGGGGCCGAGCTTCGAACTGACCTCGCACCTGATCCAGGCGGTACGGGCCGGTATCGGCATCGGCCTGGTGCCACGCATCCTGGTGGAAGAGGAGCTGGCCAAGGGCGAGCTGTACAGCCCCGGCGAGGCGTTTGCCAGCCAGCGCAGTTATTACCTGATCTACCCGCCGAGGAACGAGGCGTTGCCATCGCTGCGGGCATTCAGAGGTTGGTTGCTGGAGCAGATCTGACTTCTGTCGCGGCCCTATCGTCGGCACAGGCAAGAAAAAACCCGAAGCCAGTCGCCTGGCTTCGGGTTCTCGGCTACTGCATGGCGCCTTACTTGGCCATGCCGGTAGCAGCTACACCGTTATTCATCCTGCGACGCGGCTTGACCATGTAGATCACGAACATCGCAAACAGCCAGACCGGGATCGCATACACCGACACGCGGATATCCGGGATCATCAGCATGATGCCCAGGATCAGCGCCACGAACGCCAGGCAGAGGTAGTTGCCATAGGGGTACCACAAGGCCTTGAACAGCGGCTTCTGGCCAGTGCGGTCGAGGTGCTGGCGGAACTTCAGGTGCGAGTAGCTGATCATCGCCCAGTTGATCACCAGGGTGGCCACTACCAGCGACATCAGCAGCTCCAGGGCGTTCTGCGGCATCAGGTAGTTGAGCAGCACGGCAACGAAGGTCACCACAGCCGATGCCAGGATCGAACGCACAGGTACGCCACGCTTGTCGACCTTGGCCAGCGATGCCGGGGCATCGCCCTGCTCGGCCATGCCCAGCAGCATGCGTGCGTTGCAGTAGGTACCGCTGTTGTACACCGACAATGCCGCCGTCAGGACCACGAAGTTCAGCAGGTGCGCCGCCACGTCACTGCCCAGCAGCGAGAACACCTGCACGAACGGGCTGCTGCCATAGCTGCCACCCGAGGCCGCGATGCTGGCCACCAGGTTGTCCCACGGGGTCAGCGACAGCAGTACCACCAGGGCGCCCACATAGAAGATCAGGATGCGGTAGATGACCTGGTTGATCGCCTTGGGAATCACGGTCTTCGGTTTGTCGGCCTCGGCAGCGGTAAAGCCGAGCATTTCCAGGCCACCGAAGGAGAACATGATGAATGCCAGGGCCATCACCAGCCCGCTGACACCGTTCGGGAAGAAGCCACCATGCGACCACAGGTTGGCCACGGTCGCCTCAGGGCCGCCGCTGCCACTGGTCAGCAGGTAGGCACCCAGGCCGATCATGCTGACGATGGCTACCACCTTGATGATGGCGAACCAGAACTCGGCTTCACCGAAGAACTTCACGTTCATCAGGTTGATGGCGTTGATCAGCACGAAGAACGCCGCCGCCGTAACCCAGGTGGGGATCTCCGGCCACCAGTAGTGGACATATTTGCCGACCGCCGAAAGCTCCGACATCCCCACCAGGATGTACAGCACCCAGCAGTTCCAGCCCGACAGGAAGCCGGCGAAACCGCCCCAGTAGGTGTGGGCGAAATGACTGAACGAGCCGGCCACCGGCTCTTCGACAATCATCTCACCGAGCTGGCGCATGATCATGAAGGCGATGAAGCCGCAGATGGCGTAGCCGAGGATCATCGACGGGCCGGCGGATTTCATTACCCCCGCCGAGCCGAGGAACAGCCCGGTACCGATCGCACCACCCAGGGCAATCAGCTGGATGTGGCGGTTCTTCAGGCCCCGCTTGAGCTCGCCTGAATGCATGTTTTGTCCACTCATGAACGAAGTCACCTGCATTGTTTTTATCTGTGACGGAATCGGACCCACCGCGCTCGTGGCGCAGCGGAATGGGCAAGGTGGTTACCTTGGGTTTCCTGAACGCTGCAGCCGCCGGAGCGGGTCAACCAGGGGTGATCAGGAGTGCGCGGTACGCAAAGGAGTCACAGGTAAAACGCGGCGCACTGTATACCCCTGCAAACGCGCAGGCGTCAACGCACTGCATCGTTTCCTTGGGAAAAAACGCAGCGATCCTGTGGTGTAGGCCTTCAAAGGCGGAGTGATCGGCGTACATGGCGCCTCCATTTGTTGTTTTGTCAGCCTGGCTCTGTGGACAGGCTTTTGCACACGGCAATGGTGGCTATAACACCGTGGGGCGGGGGTTTGGGCAAGGGTGGCCAGGGCCAGGGGGAAGGCTCGGGCATGGTGGCGACGGCAAGCATTGTTTACAGGGCCGTGGAAAATCCGAAATCAGGGCTGAATTCGGCCGGACCTGTATAGATTTTTTTACAAGCCGGTTCGAGAACTTGCCAGTCGTCCGAAAAATTCTTTTTGTTCAATGTCTTGTGGCCGCTTTGCGGCCCATCGCAGCAGCCCCAAAATTCCACAGGCATGAAAAAACCAGCCCGAAGGCTGGTTTCTCGTCACCACGAAGGCCGATCAGCCACGCGGTTTGCCGCGACCACGACCTGCCGGCTTTTCAGCTTCAGGCTTGCCCGGACGCTTGCGCATCTCGCTCGGACGCTCGGCAACCGTGCTGCCACGGCCGCCCTTGCGCGGGGCCTCTTCACGCGGCTGGCGCGCCGGGCGTTCGTCGCCAGCGCCAGCTTCGTGGGCCGGGCGCAGGCTGCGCACGCGCTCGCCACGGCCCAACGGGCGGGTCGACTTGCGCTGCAGGCGCTCCAGCTTGTCCTTGGCCTTGAGTTTCATGGCCGGCAGCGCTACCGGCTGCAGGCCCACTTCAGCGGCGAGGATGTCGATTTCGCCCTGGGTCATTTCACGCCAGCGGCCCATCGGCAGGTCGGAATTGAGGAACACCGGGCCGAAACGCACACGCTTCAGGCGGCTGACCACCATGCCCTGGGACTCCCACAAGCGACGCACCTCGCGGTTACGGCCTTCCATCACCACGCAGTGGTACCAGTGGTTGAAGCCTTCGCCCCCGGGCGCCTTCTGGATGTCGGTGAACTTGGCCGGGCCGTCTTCCAGCATCACGCCAGCCTTCAGGCGCTCGATCATCTCGTCATCGACTTCGCCGCGCACACGAACCGCGTACTCACGGTCCATCTCGTAGGATGGGTGCATCAGGCGATTGGCCAGTTCACCATCAGTGGTGAACAGCAGCAGGCCGGTGGTGTTGATGTCGAGGCGACCGATGTTGATCCAGCGGCCTTCCTTCGGTCGTGGCAGGCGATCGAATACGGTGGGGCGACCTTCCGGGTCGTCACGGGTACAGATCTCGCCATCGGGCTTGTTGTACATGATCACCCGGCGGGTGGCCTCGGCGGCCTCTTCGCGCTTGATCAGCTTGCCGTCCACGGCGATGGCATCGTGCAGGTCGACGCGCTGGCCAAGGGTGGCCTCGACGCCATTGACCTTGATGCGGCCCTGGCTGATCCAGGCCTCGACGTCACGCCGCGAGCCAACGCCGATACGCGCCAGCACTTTCTGCAGCTTTTCGCCGGACGGAGGGGTGGGTTGGCTATCTTGCAGGTCTTGCTCACTCATCTGGGCACCTCCCGGTGTAGGAATGAAATATGGGTTCTGGCGACGAACGCGCCAAAAGGCCGCGCATCATACGCGGTTCGGCGGCGGAACGCACTGGAGGGTAGAGGGTATTGTGGGCTTTGCCACGGGTTTCTGCCTAATGGTACAGGCAACAAAGACATCAGGGCAGTGACTTGCCCTGTTCTTCCACCGAGGCCTCAGCCTCTTCCTCGCGCAAATCATCAAAATCGGTCTTCAGCCCCTCTTCCATGGCATCCAGCTCCACCAGCAGGCTACGGAAGCTGGTCTCCTCCTTCGGTTCGGCAACCGCTTCCTCCTCGCCAAGGCTGGCATCGGCCAGCGCCTGCAGGTGCGCCGGCACCGGTGCGTCATCCGCGTCGAGCAGCGGTTCGGGCTGCATTTCCCGCAGCTCGGCCAAGGCCGGCAGCTCGTCCAGGCTCTTCAGGTTGAAATGATCGAGAAAGCCCTTGGTGGTGGCGAACATCGCCGGCCGCCCGGGCACCTCGCGGTAACCGACCACGCGCACCCACTCGCGCTCCATGAGGGTCTTGATGATGTTGCTGTTCACGGCAACGCCACGCACATCCTCGATCTCGCCGCGGGTGATCGGCTGGCGGTAGGCGATCAAGGCCAAGGTTTCCAGCAGCGCCCGCGAATAGCGCTGCGGGCGCTCTTCCCACAGGCGCCCGACCCAGGGGGCAAAGTCTTCGCGAATCTGCAGGCGGTAGCCGCTGGCCACTTCCTTGAGCTCGAAGGCACGGCCAGCGCACGACGTGCCCAGCAGCTCCAGGGCCTGCTTGAAGACCTTGGGCTCTGGCCGCTCGGCCTCCTCGAACAGTTCGTACAGGCGCTCCAGCGATTGCGGCTTGCCCGAAGCCAGCAGGAAGGCCTCGATCAGCGACGCCAGGTCACGGGGTTCATTCAGGTTCATCAGGTTCTTCTACAAGCGCCGGGCGAAGCCGCACGTGGATGGCGGCGAAGGGTTCATTCTGCACCAGTTCGACCAGCGATTCCTTCACCAGCTCAAGGATCGCCATGAAGGTCACCACCACGCCCAGCTTGCCCTCCTCGGCGGCAAACAGCTCGACGAACGGCACGAAGCCGCCGCCTTTCAGGCGCTCCAGCACCTGGCTCATGCGCTCACGGGTGGACAGGGTCTCGCGGGTGATCTGGTGGCTTTCGAACAGGTCGTTGCGGCGCATCACCTCGGCCATGGATACCAGCAGTTCCTCCAGGCTGACCTGAGGCAACAGTTTGCGCACCTTGGCCTGCGGCGCCTCCAGGCGCGGCACCACGACCTCGCGACCAACCCGAGGCAGTCCGTCGATGCCTTCGGCGGCCGCCTTGAAGCGCTCGTACTCCTGCAGGCGGCGGATCAGTTCGGCGCGCGGGTCGCCCTCTTCTTCCTCGATATCGGCCGAACGCGGCAGCAGCATGCGCGACTTGATCTCGGCGAGCATGGCCGCCATCACCAGGTATTCGGCGGCCAACTCCAGGCGCACGCTCTTCATCAGTTCGACATAGCCGATGTATTGGCGGGTGATTTCCGCCACCGGGATGTCGAGGATGTCGATGTTCTGCTTGCGGATCAGGTACAACAACAGGTCCAGCGGGCCCTCGAAGGCTTCGAGGATGACTTCCAGCGCGTCCGGCGGGATGTACAGGTCCAGCGGCAGTTCGGTCAGGGCTTCGCCATAGACCAGCGCCAATTGCAGCTGCCGCGGGGCCTCGGCCTGCTCGGAAGGGGCCTCGGGTGTTTCTACCTGGCTCACGCGTTGACCAGGAACGGCGTGGGGTCGCCGCAGCCTGCGCGGATCAGCTCCGGCTCGTCGCCGGACAGGTCGATGATGGTCGATGCCTTGAGGTCGCCAAAACCACCGTCGATCACCAGGTCGACATGGTGCTCCAGGCGCTCGCGGATCTCGTAGGGGTCGGTCATCGGCTCGTCGTCCCCCGGCAAGATCAGGCTCACGCTCATCAACGGCTCGCCCAGTTCGGCGAGCAAGGCCAGAGTGATGGCATGATCCGGCACGCGCAGACCGATGGTACGGCGCTTTTCGTGCAGCAGCAGGCGCGGCACTTCGCGGGTGCCATTGAGGACGAAGGTGTAAGGCCCCGGCACGTGCGCCTTGAGCAGCCTGAAGGTGCCGGTATCGACCTTGGCATACAGCCCCAGCTGCGACATGTCACAACACATCAGGGTGAAATTGTGGGTTTTGTCCAGGCCGCGCAGGCGTCGCACCCGCTCGATCGCCGCCTTGTCGCCAATCTGGCAACCCAGGGCGTAGGCCGAGTCGGTCGGATACACCACCACGCCCCCCTTGCGGATGATCTCCACCGCCTGGCGGATCAGCCGCGGCTGCGGATTCTCCGGATGAATCTGGAAAAATTGGCTCACGTAGTCGTCCTGTTCATACCGCCAAAGGCTGTTCATGGCTGAATCGGCGCCACAAAGGTGGCAGGTCCTCGGGCAAAGGCCGGTAGGCACCAATCTCGCCCCAGGTGCCGGGGCCGTGGAAGTCACTGCCAGCGCTTGCCAGCAGGCCGAACTCACGGGTGAGGATGGACATGGTGCCCACCTGCTCGGCCGGCATCATCCCGTTGACCACCTCGATTGCCTGCCCGCCTGCCTGAATATAGTCGGCAATCAGCCTTCTGCGCTTGCTGCGGGTCAGTTCGTAGTGCATGGGGTGCGCCAGGCTCACCCAAGCGTTGGACTGGCGCAGGGTGGCGACGGTTTCATCGAGGCTCGGCCAGTGCTGCTTGACATCGCCCAGCTTGCCGGCGCCCAGCCACTTGCGAAACGCCTCGCCGCGGTCCTTGACGTGCCCGGCGCGCACCAGGTATTCGGCGAAATGTGGCCGCGCCGGGGCATTGCCGCTGTCGCCCAGCTCATGCTGCACGGCGCGGGCGCCTTCGAGGGCCCCGGGCATGCCCTTGGCCGCCAGCCGCTTGTCGATTTCTTCAGCGCGCAGCCAGCGGCCCCGGTGCAACGCTTCGATCGCCGCCAGCAGGGGTGGCGCGTCGAGCGGGAAATCATAGCCCAGCACATGGATGGTTGCGCCGCCCCAGGTACATGACAGCTCTACCCCGCTGACCCAGTGCATGCCCTTGTCGCGACAGGCCTGGCGCGCTTCGGGCAGGCCTTCGATGGTGTCATGGTCAGTCAGGGCCAGCGTTCGCACCCCGTGCTCATGGGCCCGGGCGACCAGTGCCGAGGGCGACAGGGCGCCGTCGGAGGCCGTGCTGTGACAGTGCAGATCAACATTCATGGAGGAGCGCTTTCGCTGGAATCGATGTTTGTTATTATGCCGTCACATCCCGATTCTGGCTGCCATTGTGAAACAATTCATCGATTTCATTCCGCTGTTGCTGTTCTTCATCGTCTACAAACTCGACCCGCGCCCTCTGGAAGTCGCCGGTCACAGCTTCGAATTCGGCGGAATCTACAGCGCCACGGCCATGCTCATCGTCAGCTCGCTGGTGGTCTACGGCGCCCTGTTCCTGCGCCAGCGCAAGCTGGAAAAGGGCCAGTGGCTGACGCTGGTAGCGTGCCTGGTATTCGGCGGCCTGACCCTGACCTTCCACAGTGAAACCTTCCTCAAGTGGAAAGCCCCGGTAGTCAACTGGCTGTTCGCCCTGGGCTTCGCCGGTAGCCACTTCATCGGCGACCGGGTGCTGATCAAGCGCATCATGGGCCATGCCCTGAGCCTGCCGGATAGCATCTGGACCCGCCTCAACCTGGCCTGGATCGGCTTCTTCCTGTTCTGCGGCGCGGCCAACCTGTTCGTCGCCTTCACCTTCCAGGACTTCTGGGTCGACTTCAAGGTGTTCGGCAGCCTGGGCATGACCGTGCTGTTCCTGGTGGCGCAAGGCGTGTACCTGTCGCGCCACCTGCACGACGACCCTTCTACCTCCAAACCCAAGGACTGACATGCTCTACGCCATCATCGCCAGCGACGTCGCAAACTCCCTGGAAAAGCGCCTGGCCGCGCGCCCGGCGCACATCGAACGCCTGCAGCAACTGAAAGCCGAAGGCCGCGTGGTGCTGGCCGGCCCGCACCCGGCCATCGACAGCAACGACCCGGGTGCGGCAGGTTTCAGCGGCAGCCTGATCGTTGCCGAGTTCGATTCCCTGGCGGCCGCACAGGCCTGGGCCGATGCCGACCCTTACATCGCGGCGGGCGTGTACGACAAGGTTGTAGTCAAGCCGTTCAAGCAAGTGCTGCCTTGACCTGAGACGCGCCAGCTTCTTCGCGCTCATGCCCGCGAGGAAGCTGGCGCGGTACCGGCAGTTATACGATTGCCATCAGTCTGCGGTATCTTTGCCACTGGCGGGCCGAATAGTCGCCGCCAATGGTTGAATTGAGTGAGTCATGAGCGAGCTGTTACTGATTGATGATGACCAGGAACTGTGCGAGTTGCTTGGCAGCTGGCTAACCCAGGAAGGGTTTACCGTGCGTGCCTGCCACGATGGCAAGAGCGCACGCCAGGCCTTGGCCACGCATGCCCCGGCGGCCGTGGTGCTGGATGTGATGCTGCCGGACGGCAGTGGCCTCGAACTGCTCAAGCAGCTGCGCAGCGAGCATGCCGAACTGCCGGTGTTGATGCTCTCGGCCCGTGGCGAGCCACTGGACCGAATCCTTGGCCTGGAACTGGGCGCCGACGACTACCTGGCCAAACCCTGCGACCCACGTGAACTCACTGCCCGCCTGCGCGCCGTGCTGCGCCGCAGCCATCCCGCCGCCGCCAGCAGCCAGGTGGAACTGGGCGACCTGGTCTACAGCCCTGCCCGTGGCGTGGCCAGCATCGATGGCCGCGAAATGACCCTGACCCTGTCCGAGAGCCGCATTCTCGAAGCCCTGCTGCGCCAACCCGGCGAGCCGCTGGACAAGCAGGAACTGGCGCAGATTGGCCTGGGCCGCAAACTGACCCTGTACGACCGCAGCCTGGACATGCACGTCAGCAACCTGCGCAAGAAGATCGGCCCGCACGCCGATGGCCGGCCACGCATTGTTGCCCTGCGCAGTCGCGGCTACTACTACTGCCTCTGACCATCTTTACCGAGCCTTTACCCTGCGCTGACGGCGCTTGACGGTGATCTCCCTAGACTGTGCTCATCCGGTAACCACCGGCCTATGAAAGGAGAGACACCATGCGCAAGACCCTTATCGCCCTGATGTTCGCCGCTGCCCTGCCGACCGTGGCCATGGCCATGCCTGAAGACGGCCCGCACCACGACGGCCCGCATCATCGCGGTGACGCGCCGTTCCACCAGCTGGACCTGAGCCGCGACCAGCGCCAGCAGGTCGGCAAGCTGATGCGCGAACAGATGAAGCAGCGCCACGACATCACCGAGCGCTATCTGTCCAAGCTGCCAAGCGCCGAGCAGAAGGCCATGCACGATGAGCTGCAGGCCAGCCGCAACAAGACCGACAGCGCCGTCCGCGCCCTGCTCAACCCGGAGCAGCAGAAGAAATTTGACGAGCTGCAGAAGGAACGCGCCGCACAGAAAGCCGAATGGCAGGAGTTCCAGGCCTGGAAAGCTGAAAAAGGCAACAAGGCCCAGTAAGCTGTCCAGCCAGTGCCCGGCCCGCCCTCAGCGCGGGCCGGGCTTTTCCCGTTTAGGAGGTGCACTTGCGTTCACTGTTCTGGCGCATCCTGGCCAGTTTCTGGCTGGCCATCGCCCTGGTCGCGGGCCTGTCGATTCTGCTGGGCCACATGCTCAACCAGGACGCCTGGATACTCAGCCGCCACCCCGGCCTGAACACCTTGGCCAGCAAGTGGGCCAAGCACTACGAGCAGGAAGGCCTGGCTTCGGCGCAACACTTCCTGGAACGGCGCAAAGACCGCTTCAAGATCGACGTGCAAGTGCTCGACGAGAGTGGCGAAGCCGTGGTGCCCGGTACCTTCCCGCGCCGTGCGGCAGCGTTTGAGGCACGCCAGCACAATGACCAGCGGCACCTGCCATGGCGACGGCTGACCGAGGAATACACCAGCCCCGATACCGGCCAGACCTACCTGCTGATCTACCGTATCCCGCACCCGGAACTGGATGCCT
Organism: Pseudomonas oryzicola; assembly: GCF_014269185.2. Taxonomy (NCBI): domain Bacteria; kingdom Pseudomonadati; phylum Pseudomonadota; class Gammaproteobacteria; order Pseudomonadales; family Pseudomonadaceae; genus Pseudomonas; species Pseudomonas oryzicola. The sequence continues at coordinate 1,694,514 of NZ_JABWRZ020000001.1, read as the reverse complement.
GGCACCGCGAGAGCCTGTTGTGGCCGCTCAGTGCACTGGGCATTGCGCTGGTGGTGCTGACCCTGTTCAGCCTGCTGGTGACCCTGTCCATCACCCGCCCGCTCAGCCGCTTGCGCAGTGCCGTGCACGACCTTGGCCAGACCACCTACCAGCAGAACAGCCTGGCGCAGCTGGCGGCGCGACGCGACGAGTTCGGCGTGCTGGCCAAGGATTTCAACAAGATGGGCGCGCGCCTGCAAAGCACCATCGGCAGCCAGCGCCAGTTGTTGCGCGACGTGTCCCATGAATTGCGCTCACCACTGGCCAGGCTGCGCATTGCCCTGGCCTTGGCTGAGCGCGGCGAGCCCGCACAGCGGGAGGCGCTGTGGCCACGCCTGACCCGCGAATGCGATCGCTTGGAGGACCTGATCAGCGAAATCCTCACCCTGGCGCGCGTCGATGCCGAACAGGCCCATGCCGAGCCGGTCGACCTCAATGCCCTGCTTGGCAGCGTGCGCAAGGACGCCCTGCTCAGCGCGCCGGAGCAGGATGTGCGCCTGGAGGCGCAGCCGGGGTTGACCCTGCAGGGCTGGCCAACCCTGATCGAACGCGCCGTGGACAACCTGCTGCGCAACGCCCTGCGCTTCAACCCGGTGGGCCAGCCGATCGAAGTCAGCGCCGTACGGGAACAGGACCGTGTGCTGGTGAGCGTGCGCGACCATGGGCCCGGGGCGGCGGCCGAGCATCTGCAGCAGTTGGGTGAGCCGTTCTTCCGCGCGCCGGGGCAGGCCGCGCCAGGGCACGGGCTGGGCCTGGCGATTGCACGCAAGGCGGCGGAGCGTCATGGCGGCAGCCTGGTACTGGAAAACCACCCACAGGGTGGGTTTGTGGCCAGGCTGGATCTGCCTTCGGAAGCGGCCCCTGCGTGAGTTCGCCGGGCCGCTTTGCGGCCCCGGCATTCTTGACAGTTATTCGCCCCAGGCGCTGACGAAATCAGCGGTTTCCAGAATCGGTGCCGTACGTGGCTCGGCCAGCGGCGTACCGACATACAGGTAACCAATCAGCTCCTCGTCCGCGGCCAGCCCCAAGCCCTTGTGCACATGGGCGTCGTAGGCCATGTCACCGGTCCGCCATACCGCGCCGATCCCTTGCGCATGCGCCGCAATCAGGATGCCATGCGCCGCGCAGCCCGCCGCCAGGCGTTGCTCGGCCTTGGGCACCTTGAAGTGCTCCTGCAACCTGGCAATCACCACGATCAGCAACGGCGCCCGCAACGGCATGGCACGCGCCTTGTCCAGTGCAGCCTGGCTGGCATCACCCTGGTTGTGCAACGCTTCGGCGAATAGCTCGCCCAGCTGCTCGCGGCCCTGGCCTTCGATGGTCAGGAAACGCCATGGCCGCAGCTGACCGTGATCCGGGGCACGCAGGGCGGCCTGGAACAGCGCCTCGCGCTGGGCGGCATTGGGCGCCGGGTCGGTCAGGCGTGGCACGGAAACACGGTTGAGCAATGCGTCGAGAGCCTCCATCGGCTACCCTCCTGGCAGGTGAATGTGGCGCCATTCTAGCGTTTACATCACCAGACCCATAGGTAGAATGGCGCCCTTCCGTTTCGAGTCAGAGCAGATCACATGGCGTTGCCGACCTTAAGGATCATTGGTTTCATCATCGGCATCTTCCTGATTACCCTCGCTGTCAGCATGGCCGTGCCAATGGCGACCCTGGTGGTCTTCGAACGCACCGGTGACATGCCGTCGTTCCTCTGGTCCAGCCTGATCACCTTCATCGCCGGCCTGGTCCTGGTGGTCCAGGGCCGCCCCGAGCATGTCCACCTGCGCCCACGCGACATGTACCTGCTGACCGTCAGCAGCTGGCTGGTGGTGTGCGTGTTTGCCGCCCTGCCCTTCCTGTTGACCCAGCACATCAGCTACACCGACGCCTTCTTCGAAAGCATGTCGGGCATCACCGCTACCGGCGCCACCGTGCTCAGCGGGCTCGACAACATGTCACCGGGCATTCTGATGTGGCGCTCGATGCTGCACTGGCTCGGCGGCATCGGCTTCATCGCCATGGCGGTTGCGATCCTGCCGCTGCTGCGCATCGGCGGCATGCGCCTGTTCCAGACCGAATCGTCCGACCGTTCGGAAAAGGTCATGCCCCGCTCGCACATGGTCGCGAAGTCGATCGTAGGGGTTTATGTCGGTTTCTCGATCCTCGCCGCACTGGCCTTCTGGTGGGCCGGCATGAGCCCGTTCGATGCGATCAACCACGCCATGTCGGCGATTTCCACCGGCGGGTTTTCCACCTCCGACCAGTCGCTGGCGAAATGGGACATCCCTGCCGTGCACTGGGTCGCGGTGGTAGTGATGATCATGGGCAGCCTGCCGTTCACGCTGTATGTGGCGACCCTGCGTGGCAACCGCAAGGCGCTGCTTCGCGACCAGCAGGTACAGGGTTTGCTCGGCATGCTGGTGACCACCTGGCTGGTGCTTGGCACCTGGTACTGGGCCACCACCCAGCTGCACTGGCTCGACGCCCTGCGCCACGTAGCCCTGAACGTCACCTCGGTGGTCACCACCACTGGCTTCGCCCTGGGTGACTACAGCCTGTGGGGCAACTTCTCGTTGATGCTGTTCTTCTACCTGGGCTTCGTCGGCGGCTGCTCCGGCTCGACCGCAGGCGGCATCAAGATCTTCCGCTTCCAGGTCGCCTACATCCTGCTCAAGGCCAGCCTCAACCAGCTGATCCACCCGCGGGCCGTCATCAAGCAGAAGTACAACGGCCACCGTCTCGACGAAGAAATCGTGCGCTCGATCCTGACTTTCTCGTTCTTCTTCGCCATTACCATCTGCGTGATGGCGCTGCTGCTGTCGCTGCTGGGGGTGGACTGGATGACCGCCCTGACCGGGGCTGCCGGCACGGTCTCGGGGGTAGGCCCGGGCCTGGGTGAAGTGATCGGCCCGTCAGGCAACTACGCCAGCCTGCCGGACGCTGCCAAGTGGATTCTCGCCAGCGGCATGCTGCTCGGCCGCCTGGAGATCATCACCGTGCTAGTGCTGTGTATGCCAGCGTTCTGGCGTCACTGAGCGCCTCGGCTTGCGCGCTGCGGCGCGCACGGTACTCGCTGGGCGTGGCGCCGAACCAGCGGCGGAACGCCCGGTAGAAGTTGCTGGGGTCGGCAAAACCCAGCAGGTACGCGGTTTCCAGCAAGGTCATGCCCGGCTGGGCCAGATACTGTTCGGCCAGTTCGCGGCGGGTGTCGTCGAGCAACGCCTGGAAGCTGGTGCCTTCTTCCTGCAGGCGCCGCTGCAAGGTGCGCTGCGACAAGTGCAGGGCCTGGGCCAGGGTTTCGCGCTTGGGCTCGCCCTGGGGCAGAATGCGGCACAGCACCTGACGCACGCGGTGGGTCACCCGGGTTTCGGAAAAACGCGCCAGGTACTCCCCGGCAAACCGGTCGTGCAGTACCGCCATGGCTTCGTTGGCAGTAGGCAATGGTGCCTCCATGTCGGCCCGCTCGAACAGCAGCGCATCGTGCGGTGCGCCGAACACCAGCGGGGCATGAAATGCCATCTTGTAAGGCTCGATATGCTTTGGTTGCGGGCCCTGCAGCAGCACTCGGCGCGGCTGCACAGGCCGGCCACTGAGCCACGTGCACAATGCCAGCCCACAGGCCAGCGACGCTTCGGCACTGTGCCGGGTGGGCGGCAGCTGGTCGCCGTGCACGGTCAGGATCAGCGAATACCCTTCGGGGTCGGCGACAAAGCTCAGGTCGCAGCTTTCGGCAATGATGCGCTGGTAACGCACCAGACGCTCGAAACCCTCGGCCAGGGTGCGGCTGGACATCAACGCATAACCTGCCACATGGAACGACGCCGGGCGCACCACCCGGGCCATGTTCAGGCCAATGGCCTCGTTGCCCGACAGTTCCACCGCCAGTTGCCACAGGCGGGTCATGGCGTCCTGGGGGAAGCGCGCATCCGGGTCATCCAGGGCAGCGAAGTCCAGGCCCAGCTGCTTGAACATGGCCCGGCAGTCCAGCCCTTCCAGCTCGAGTGCCTTCACGATCCCAGTTGCCCAGCTGGCTGACGTGGTTCTTTCGCTCATGACAGGCTTCTTATGCAGACCGCTCCTGCGGTGAACCCCAGGGATACTCGATTGGCGCCCATTGTCAGTGGAAGGCACCGCCAGTCACTCTAGACTCGAATCAGGCTCCACGCCGTGCATCCTGTCCAAAAGTATCTGCCGGAGCAGTACCATGAACCACACTGCGCAGTTTCGCAGTTTTGCCGAGTTCTACCCGTATTACCTGGGTGAGCACAGTAACCCGATCTGCCGCCGCCTGCACTTTGTCGGTACCAGCCTGGTGATCGCCTTGCTGGCCTATGCCATCGGCAGTGGCAAATGGGCGCTGCTGCTGGCCCTGCCCGTGTTCGGCTACGGCTTTGCCTGGGTCGGGCATTTCTTTTTCGAAAAGAACCGGCCTGCGACCTTCACCCATCCGCTGTACAGCCTGGCCGGGGATTTCGTAATGTTCAGGGATATCCTGCTGGGCAGGATCAGCCTGTAGATTTCCTGGGGCTCGCAAGCCTTACGCCGGTTCCCGCAACGCCTCAGCCTCCCGGGCCTCCCGAGCCTGTGCCTCGGCCAGGCGGTACAGCTCGATCGTGCCATCCCAATGTTCGATCAGCGCCGTACACGATTCCACCCAATCACCGCAGTTGAGGTAGTCCACCTCCCCCACCCGGCGAATTTCGGCATGGTGGATGTGCCCACAGACCACGCCATGAAAACCACGGCGCGTGCATTCGTGGGCAATGGCAACCTCGAAGTCACTGATGAAGTTCACCGCCCCCTTGACCTTGTGCTTGAGGTAGGCCGACAGCGACCAGTAACCATAACCGTAACGGGCCCGCCAATGGTTGAGCCAGCGGTTGAGCACCAGGGTCGATTCATAGGCACGGTCGCCGAGAAACGCCAGCCAGCGGTGGTAACGGGTAATCACATCGAACTGGTCGCCATGGATCACCAGCAGGCGGCGGCCATCGGCGGTCAGGTGCTCGGCCTCGTCCACCAGCTGGATATTGCCAAGGATCAGCCTGGAATAACGGCGCAGGAATTCGTCATGATTACCGGTGACGTAGATCACCTCGGTACCGCGCTTGCTCATGGTCAGCAGGCGGCGGAGCACGTTGGTATGGGCCTGCGGCCAGTAGACCCCGCCGCGCAGCTTCCAGCCATCGATGATGTCGCCCACCAGGTAGATGCGGTCGGCCTGGTAGGCCTTGAGGAATTGCGCCAGGTGTTCGGCCTGGCAATCACGCGTACCCAGATGAACATCGGAGATCCACAAGGTTCGCACACGCTGCTTGCGCGAGGGACGGGACAGTTCGGCATGGGTCATGGGCAGGCTCCGGCGCAGTTTGCTGGAGACTGGCAGGCGCGGATGACAGTGCCGTGGCAAAAGCGTGACGAGTGATGAGCTGCCGGGAATCAGGCACAATGCGCAACTGCCCTGCCAGGACACTCCCATGAGCGGCCCGATCCTCTCGCTGCGCCATTATCGCCACAGCCTGATCGCCCACAGCCACGAACACCCGCAGCTGGTGTTCGGCCTGCGCGGCCGCCTGGAGTTCGAGATTCTGGGGCATGGCGCCGGGATCGATCGGCAGGGGCTGGTGGTGGTCCCGGCGGGTGCACATCACACCTGCGCCAGCGCTGACGGCAGCGATTGCCTGGTGCTGGATGTGCCCGGGGAGCACTGGTTGCACGAACAACTGGGCGAGCATGCCGATGCCAGCCGCCGGCTGCTGGATCGCCCCGCCGCCCTGGGCCTGAACGAGCGCCAGCAACAGCTGGTCGACTGGCTGGCGGCCAGCCCGGTGCACGACCCGCTGGTTGCCCGGCAAGGCGCGGCGCTGCTGCTGGCCAGCCTCAACCCCACGGTGGCTGCCAGCAGCGGTGCTTGCCAGCGGCTGCCGTATGCGGCGTTCGATGCGCATATCGAGGAGCACGCCGCTTACCCGTTGCAAGTCGCCGACCTGGCGCGCATCGCCGGGTTGTCCAGTGCCCGCCTGCACGCGCGCTTCACTGCGGAATGCGGGATGACGCCAATGGACTACATCCGCCAGCGACGTTTGCTCAAGGCGCGGCGGCTGGTCGTGCAGACCTTGCTGCCGATGGGGGAGATTGCGGCGCAGGTGGGGTACAGCTCGCAGAGCGCGTTTTCGGCGGCGATGTTGCGGGCATTCGGCTGTGCGCCCCTGGCGTTGCGGCGAGAGTCCGGCGACAACGCACACTAGTCTTGCGACAGAACGTGCTGGCCTGAGCCGTTACACTATGGCTGTGCCGGCCTCTTCGCGGGTAAACCCGCTCCCACAGGTACTGAACAGGCTACGAAAGCGGTGCGATACCTGTGGGAGCGGGTTTACCCGCGAAGAGGCCGGCACTGTCAGCAGAGATCTTGAGCAAGGACCCTCCATGAACCACCGCACCGCCCTCGGCGCCCTGCACATTGGCGCGCTGTTCTTCGGCCTCACCGGCGTCTTCGGCAAGCTGGCCGCCAGCGCCAGCCCGGCGATCATCGTGTTCGGCCGCGCCGCCTTCGCCGTGCTCGCGCTGGCCCTGTTCGCCAGCCTGACCGGCCCGGGCTGGCAGCGCCTGGGCGGCCAGGATGCCCGCCGCCTGCTGCTTGGCGGCGTGCTGCTGGCCGGCCACTGGGTCAGTTTTTTCGTCGCAGTGAAGGTCGCTGGCGTGGCCATTGCCACCCTCGGCTTTACCAGCTTCCCGGCCTTTACCGTGATCCTCGAGGGCCTGCTGTTCCGCGAGCGTATTCGCCGCAACGAAGCCATGCTGGTGCTGCTGGTGAGCATCGGGCTGGTGTTGGTCACCCCAGCGTTCGACCTGGCCAGCCAGGCCACCGGCGGCCTGCTCTGGGCACTGCTGTCGGGGCTGCTGTTCGCTTTGCTGTCACTCACCAACCGCGCCGGCTCCGGTCGCCTGCCGGCGGTGCAGGCAGCGTTGTGGCAGAACCTGGTGGTGGGCCTGTGTCTGCTGCCATTCGCCGGCCCGCGCCTGGCCGACGTAGCCAGCCGGGACTGGCTGTGGATCGCCCTGCTCGGCATCTTCTGCACCGGTGTCGCCCACAGCCTGTTCGTCGCCAGCCTGGCGGTGATCAAGGCGCGCACCGCCGCCGTGGTGTTCGGCATGGAACCGGTCTACGGCATTGCGGTGGCCTGGGTGGTGTTCGCCGAAACCCCGACCCTGCGCATGCTGCTGGGCGGCGCGCTGATCATCTTCGCCATCGTGCTGTCCAGCCGCCTGGCTGCCGAGCAGGCACCCAGGCAACGGCCTGCGACCGAGGGCAGCTGATCAGCGATCGTTGTGCCCCAGGTCACGCTGCGGGTCGATCTGGTCGCGCACCCGCTGCTTCAACACCTTGGCCTCCGGGAAGCCACCGTCCGCCTTGCGCTCCCAGATCTGCTGGCCATTGCAGGTGATGCGGAAGATACCCCCGGTACCTGGTTCCAACGCCACCCGCCCGAGGTCATCGGCAAAGGTGCTCAGCAGTTCCTGGGCCAGCCAGGCCGCACGCAGCAGCCACTGGCATTGCGTGCAATAGGTGATCACGATTTCGGGTTTGCTGTCGGCCATGGTGAAACTTCTCCAGGTGAGGGGCCGCTTATACTAGCGGTCTTTAGCCCACGGTTTGAGACTCACGATGCACCGTTTGCTGTTCTGTTTTCTGCTCGCCCTCACCTCCGTCACGGTTTGCGCCAGCGAACCGGCCAGGCCCAAGGTTGGTCTGGTGCTGTCGGGTGGCGCAGCCCGCGGCCTGGCCCACATCGGCGTGCTCAAGGCCCTGGAGGAACAAGGCGTGCGCATCGACGCCATCGCCGGCACCAGCATGGGCGCGGTGATCGGCGGCCTGTACGCCTCGGGCTACAGTGTCGAAGAACTGGAAAAGCTCGCGACCACCCTAGACTGGCAACAGGCGCTGTCCGATGCCCCGCCGCGCAAGGACGTGCCGTTCCGACGCAAACAGGATGACCGCGACTTCCTGGTCAAGCAGAAGCTCAGCTTTCGCGACGATGGCAGCCTGGGCCTGCCGCTGGGCGTGATCCAGGGCCAGAACCTGGCCTTGCTGCTGGAAAGCAAGCTGGCCCACACCGCCGACACCCGTGACTTCGACAAGCTGCCGATTCCTTTCCGGGCAGTGGCCACCGACATCGCCAGTGGCGAAAAAGTGGTGTTCAGCCGTGGTCACCTGCCCCAGGTGATCCGCGCCAGCATGTCGATCCCGGCGGTATTCGCCCCGGTCGAACTGGACGGCCGGCTGCTGGTGGACGGCGGCATGGTCGACAACATCCCGCTGGACGTGGCGCGGGAAATGGGCGTGGACCTGGCCATAGTGGTCGACATCGGCACCCCGCTGCGTGACCGCAAGCAACTGGCCACGGTGGTCGACGTGCTCAACCAGTCGATCACCCTGATGACCCGGCGCAACTCGGACGAACAGCTGGCCAGCCTGCATCGCGACGACATCCTCATCCAGCCGCCGCTGACCGCCTTCGGTGTCACCGATTTCGGTCGCGCCCGGGACATGATCGACGCCGGCTACCGCGCTACCCGCCTGCTCGACCCACGCCTGGCCGCCCTGCGCCAGCCCGAAGGCGACAGCAGCCTGGCGGTGGCCCGCTCGCCGCGCCAGCGCACACCGACCATTACCGCAATCCGGATCGAGAACGACTCCAAGGTCAGCGACGACGTCATCCGTTCGTACATCCGTCAGCCAATCGATGCGCCGCTGGAGCTGGACCGTCTGCAGACCGACATGGGCACGCTATATGGCCTGGACTATTTCGACCGGGTGCAGTACCGCGTGGTACACAAGGGCGACGACAACACCCTGGTGATCAACGCCCGGGGCCGACGGGGAGGCACCGACTACCTGCGGCTGGGCCTCAACCTGTCGGACGACCTGCGCGGCGACAGCGCCTTCAACCTGGGCGCCAGCTACCGGGTCAACGGCATCAACAGCCTCGGCGCCGAATGGCTGACCCGTGGCCAGATCGGTGACCAGCAGGAACTCTACAGTGAGTTCTACCAGCCGCTGGACGTGGGTTCACGCTATTTCATCGCACCGTACCTGGACTTCAATTCGCAGAACATCGAAGCGACCCTGGACAACGACCCCATCGCCGAATACCGCCTGGAACGTTACGGCTTTGGCCTGAACCTGGGGCGGCAGATCGGCACCAACGGCGAGGTGCGCCTGGGCGTTGGCAAAGCCTGGGGCGAGGCGGAGGTGCGCATCGGCGACCAGGACTTGCCCAAGGTCAGTTTCAACGAAGGCTTCTACGAGCTGAAGTACTCGTTCGACACCCTCGACAATGTCTACTTCCCGCATCGCGGCGAGGATATCGGCCTGACCTTGCGCAAGTACGACAAGTCGCTGGATTCCGACCAGGATTACCGGCAGTGGCTGTTCAACCTGGACAAGGCCATCAGCAGCGGGCCGAACACCTTCGTGCTGGGTGGGCGCTACGGGCGCACGCTGGACGCTACCGAAGTGGTCACGTCCAGCTTCGTGCTGGGAGGGGCGCGAGAGCTGTCAGGCTTCCGCCAGGACTCGGTATCGGGGCAGAACGTGAGCCTGCTGCGCATGGTCTATTATCGCCGCCTGACGCCACGGGCCTACCTGCCACTGGACTTCCCGTTGTACTTCGGCGGGTCGCTGGAACGTGGGCGGGCGTGGAACAACGACAATGCGTTCGACAGTGGCTACATCAATGCGGCAAGCATCTTCCTGGGGCTGGAGACGCCGTTGGGGCCGTTGAATTTCACCTACGGCGCCAACAGTGCGCATGAGCAGGCGGTGTACCTGAACCTGGGGCATACCTTCTGAACCGTCGGGCTGCTTTGCAGCCCCAGGCTCCCTCAGGATTTCTCCAGGTTGGCCAGGATCTTGGCATGCACCCGCATGCACACCTGCAGGTCCGCCTCGTCCACCCCGGTGAACAACTCTACCCGCAGCTGGTTGGCAATGGTCTCGATCTGCTCGATCAGCGGTTTGGCTGGCGGGCACAGCACGATCTTCTTCGCCCGCCGGTCCTCCAGCACCGCCTGCCGGCGCACCAGCCCCTGTGCTTCCAGGCTGTCGAGCAGGCGCGCCAGGGTCGGGCCTTCGACCCCCACGCTCTGGGCCAGCTCACGCTGGGTCGGGGCCTCTTCGAAACGGGCCAGGTGCAGCAACACCAGCCAGCGCGCCTGGGACAGGTTGAGCCCGGCCAGGCGGCGGTCCAGCTCGGCACGCCAACCCCGGGACATCTGGGCCAGCTGCATGCCGAAGCGGTGTTGGTTGTCGGTCAGGGGCATAGGCAACTCATTGAACAGATCTAATTATTAGGCAGCTAACCATGGCCCGCCCCACGAGGCAAGACCCGGGCTTTGGCGAACGTCCGATTATCGTCAAAAAACATGACAAAGGTCAGCAGACGACACTGCCCTCGTGCCGGGTGCCGGTCACAACTCGAATTCCGCCGCCAGTGCCGCCCGTACGCAATACAGCACGCCTTCTGGCACGCGGCCCCCGAACAATGGCGCAACGGCCGACACCGGCGGCAGCTCGCCCTCGCCGTCGAGGAAGGCATCCTGCACTTCCATCATCAGGTCTTCCGGCAGGTCCAGGGCCTGCTCCAGGCTCAGCTCCTGACGGCCCAGCGCCTCGGCCAGCAGGCTGTAGACGTTCTTCTCGCTGCAGTTGAGCTGCCCGGCGATCTGCGCCGGAGTCATGCCGGCACGGGCCAGGCTGACCAGTTCGTGACGCAGGTCGAGCACCACTTTCGGCGCCTCGGCGGTGCCGCCGCTGTCGTTCAGCACTTCGAGGAAGGCCTGGCCATAACGCTCCAGCTTGCGCGCACCCACGCCACTGACCTGGGCCATGTCGCTGAGGCTGACCGGCTGGCTGCGCAACATCTCCAGCAGCGTCGAATCGGGGAAGATGACGTAGGGCGGCACGCTGTGCTCCTCGGCCAGCTTGCGGCGCAAGGTGCGCAGCGCCTCCCACAGCTCGCGCTCCTCGGCACGCACCAGCTGGCTGGCCGGGCTGCCACCGCCGGAGGACGAAGTCCTGGCGCTGGTCTGCGGCTTGAGGTCGCGGCGCAGCTGCAAGGTCACCTCGCCACGCAGCAGTGGCCGGCAGCTGTCGGACAGGCGCAGGCCGCCATAGCCTTCCAGGTCGATGTCGACCAGGCCACGCGCCACCAACTGGCGGAACAGCGAACGCCACTCGACCTCGGCCAGGCCTTTGCCCACGCCAAACACCGAGAGTTTCTCGTGACCGAAATTGCGTACCTTCTCGGTGTCCTTGCCCAGCAGCACGTCGACCAGGTGGCCGACGCCGTAGCGCTGGCCGGTGCGGAACACCGCCGAAAGCGCCTGGCGGGCCGGCTCGGTGGCGTCCCAGGTCTGCACCTGGTCGACACAGTTGTCGCAGTGCCCGCACGGCTGCTCGAGGGTTTCATCGAAATAGGCCAGCAGCGCCTGGCGCCGGCAGCGGGTTTCTTCGCACAGCGCCAGCATGGCGTCGAGCTTGTGCTGCTCAATGCGCTTGTGGCGCTCGTCGCCTTCGGAGTTCTGCAGCATCTGCTTGAGCATCACCATGTCCTGCAGGCCATAGGCCATCCAGGCATCGGAGGGCAGGCCGTCACGGCCGGCACGGCCGGTCTCCTGGTAGTACGCCTCCAGCGACTTGGGCAGGTCGAGGTGGGCGACGAAGCGCACGTTGGGCTTGTCGATGCCCATGCCGAAAGCAATGGTGGCGACCATGATCAGCCCTTCCTCGTTGAGGAACCGGTGCTGGTTGGCGGCGCGCGTCTCGGCAGGCAGGCCAGCATGATAGGGCAGCGCCGGGAAGCCCTGGTCACACAGGAAGGCCGCGGTTTCGTCGACCTTCTTGCGCGACAGGCAATAGACGATGCCGGCGTTGCCACGGCGTTCGCCGAGGAAGGCCATCAGCTGCTTGCGCGGCGCCTCCTTGGGCACGATGCGATAGAAGATGTTGGGCCGGTCGAAGCTCGACAGGAAGCGTTCGGCGCCTTGCAGGTGCAGGCGCTGCACGATCTCTTCGCGGGTGCGCATGTCAGCCGTGGCGGTCAGGGCGATACGCGGCACATGCGGGAACAGCTCGGCCAGCTGGCCGAGTTGCAGGTACTCGGGGCGGAAATCGTGCCCCCATTGCGACACGCAGTGAGCCTCGTCGATGGCGAACAGGGCGATGTCCAGGTCACGCAGGAAGTCGAGCATGCGTGGCTGCACCAGACGCTCGGGCGCCAGGTACAGCATTTTCACTTCGCCACGGCGCAGGCGCCCGGCCAGTTCACGCTGCTGCTCGGGCGTCAGCGTGGAGTTCAGGGCGGCGGCCGGTACGCCCAGTTCATCGAGGGTGGCAACCTGGTCGTCCATCAGCGCGATCAACGGCGAGACCACCACCGTCAGGCCCGGACGCAGCAACCCCGGCACCTGGAAACACAACGACTTGCCGCCACCGGTGGGCATCAGCACCAGGGCATCGCCGCCATTGGCCACGCAGTCGATGATCGCTGCCTGGCGCCCGCGGAAACTGTCGTAGCCGAAGACGTCCTTGAGAACGCGCTGAGCCTGTTCGAGCATGTGCAACTCCACAAATCGCCGTACCATCCTGGACACAGGCTGGACGAAAAAACTCGCCCCGCACACGCCAAATGCGTAAGCGGTTTTTGCCAGGCAGCCGGCCAAACCTGCCCCTGGGTGAAAAATCGCGGAGTATACCGCAGCACCGCCCCGCGCAGGGCACACGGTGATAGACGTTCCCTTTCCCCCGCCGCCGCCGCAAGGTGCTAGAATTCGTTATCGTTTATTCCCCAAGGTAGCCCCGTAATGTCCTTCGCCGAGCAACTGACCCGCCTGCAAGCCTTCCTCGACGCCGACGAGCTGCACGAAGAAGCGCTGGACTATGTCGCCGCCCACGGCTACCTCACCGCCTTGTCGATCAACGCAGAGGAAGTGCCGGAGCGCGAGTGGATCGACGCGCTGTTCGCCGAAGAGCCGCACTACGCCAGCGAAGCCCAGCGCACCGAAATCGAAGCCACCCTGGTCGCGCTCAAGGCACACATCGCCCGCCAGCTGGCCAGTGACGACGAATTCGAGCTGCCGTGCGAGCTCGACCTGACCGACGAGCCGGACGATTCCGACCTGCGCGGCTGGTGCATCGGCTTCATGGAAGGCGTGTTCCTGCGTGAAGAGGCCTGGTTCGAGAACGCCGAAGAAGAAGTCAGCGAGATGCTGCTGCCGATCATGGTCGGCTCTGGCCTGTTCGACGAGCAGCCGGAGTTCGCCGACATCGCCAGCAACGCCAACCTGCAGGACGACATGATCGTACAGATCCCCGAAGCGCTGACTGCGCTGTTCCTGCTGCTGCACGCTCCTGACGAAAAACCGGCGTTGCTCAAGCCTCGCCATCACTGAGTCGCCTGTGCGCTACGTGCTGCTGGCCACCGGCTGGCTCAGCGTTGCGCTGGGGGTGTTGGGGATTTTCCTGCCGGTTTTGCCCACCACGCCATTCCTGCTTCTGGCGGCGGCCTGCTTTGCCCGCAGCTCGCCGCGCTTTCACCACTGGCTGGTCCACCACCCCAAGCTCGGGCCGTGGATTCGTGACTACCTCAGTGGTGAAGGCATCCCCCTCAAGGGCAAGCTCTACGCCATCGGCCTGATGTGGGCCAGCATCGGCCTGTCATGCTACCTGGTCCCCCTGTTCTGGGCTCGCACCTTCATGCTTGCCAGCGCTGTATTGGTCAGCCTGTACATCCTCAGCCAGAAGACGCTGCACAAGCCGAAGTGACAATATTTTGTCGCCAAATATCAATTTCGCCTAGTTGCCCATCTCTTTATCTAGAAACATTCTGGAACCCACGTAAGCCCCCGTGTTTGTTGGCTTTAGCAGGGAAATCCAGTGCTCGCACCCATGTATTTAGCCATGTTTTTTAGACAAAACAGGCCTTATATGGCGTTCTGATATGAATAAATCTTCTTATCTATCACATTGAATGTACTTAGCTGTGTCGTTAAAAACCTGCAACACTATACGCGATTACTTTATCGTCATTTTTTTGGCGAACAGCAGGATCAATTCCAGGATCAGGGAGATGTACCATGCGCGTTTTGAACCCCATCACCAGTGCGTTACTGTTGGCCCTGGCGAGTGCCAACGTACAGGCGATGTCGATCACCGAGGCTGTCCAAAGCGCCGTGGACTACCATCCGCAAATCAGCTCCAACCGCAACAGCAAGCTGTCGGCCGATGAAGATGTGAAATTTGCGCGTGGTGGTTACTACCCTTCCGTGGACCTGGTTGCTGGCTATGGTCGCCAGCGTTCGGACAACACTACCACTCGAGCCGAGGGCAACCACAACAAGGAAACCCTCAACTACACCCAGTCCGAACTGCGCCTGCGGCAGATGATCTTCGACGGCTTCAACACCTCGAATGAAGTGGGCCGCACCGAAGCGGTCTCGACCTCTCGTGCCTACTACACCCAGGCCGTTGCCCAGGATGTTGCCCTGCGTGCAGTCGAGGTGTACCTGGAAGTGCTCAAGCGCCGCGAACTGGTCACACTCGCCAAGAACAACCTGCAAGCCCACCTGCGGGTCAACGACCAGATCGGCCTGCGCAACGAGCGCGGTGTCGGCAGCACTGCCGACCTTGACCAGTCCCGCGCACGTCGCGCCCTGGCAGAAAACAACCTGGACACCGCCGAAGTCGACCTGGCCGACGCCGAGGCCAACTTCTTCAGCGTGGTCGGCCGCATGCCGGACGAGCTGGAAGCCCCGCAGTCGATCAAGGTGGCAATGCCCGCCAACCTCGAAGAAGCACGCGAGGGCATGCGCCAGAACAACCCGTACATCAAGTCGGCCCAGGCTGATGTCAACGCTGCCGAGAAGCAGTACGAAGGGGCCAAGTCGACCTTCTACCCACGCTTCGACGCCATCCTGGCTACCGGTGCCAACAACAACACCGGCGGCGAGAAAGGCCACAACAACAACGACTGGCAGGCCGGCGTGGAGATGAACTACAACCTGTTCCGCGGCGGCAGCGACAAGGCTCGCCTGCAGTCCGACGCGCACAAGATCAACCAGGCTCTGGACATCCGCAACAACGCCCTGCGTGAGCTGACCGAGAACCTGAGCCTGGCCTGGAACGCCATGAACAATGCCAGCAAGCAACTGCCGACCGCGCGTGAATACGCCGAAACGACCAAGCGTGTGCGTGCCGCCTACCAGGACCAGTTCGGTCTGGGCCAGCGTACCCTGCTGGACGTGCTCGACAGTGAAAACGAGCTGTACAACGCCGACCGCCGTTACACCGAGGTGCGTTACACCGAGGAATTCTCGCGCTACCGCGTGCTGGCGACCATGGGCGAGCTGCTGAGCAAGCAGCGCATTTCCCTGCCGCCGGAGGCGCTGGCCTCTAGTGACGTGACTACCGAGGCGCGTTTGCCTGAGATGCGTTGATCGGCTTTGCGATTGCCGGGGCCGCTTTGCGGCCCCCATCCTTCACTCGGTGCCATGGTTACGCTGGAATGTCTCTACACCCATGGCCCTGATCTGCCCCTCGATCAATGCCTCGAACGGCGCCAGCAGTGCGTCGAAGCAGGCCGGCTGCTCCAGCGCATTCAATGCCCCCACCACCGCCTCGATGGTCGATAACGCCCCCGCCTCCGGCGCCTTGCGCAAGCGATAGCGCGACGGCGCAACAGCCCCCAGCGTCACCCTCGGCAATGCCTCCAGCAGCGGGTTCAGGTACAACAGCTTGCGCGCCTTGCGCCAAGTGCCGTCAGGCACGATCAGCAGCAAGGGTTCGCCCTGCGCCTGGTCATATGGCGCCAGCACCTGGGCTTCATCGCCTGGAAACAACAGGGCCGGCCGATAACCGGGCGTAGCCAGCAGCGCGTGCAGCTCATCGAACACCTCGCCGACCCGCAACTCGGCATTGGTCAGGCCAAGGGCGGCCAGGCGGGCGGTGTTGAGCGCATGAGTGGTTTCACTGGGGTGCTGCAGCAAGATGACACGGGTGCGGCTGTCGAGTGTCGGGATCAGCGGGCAGAGGCAATGATCGAGGGGGCGCTGGCAGCGCTCGCAGCGGGGTCTGGGCATGGGGTTCTCCTTGGCGGGACCAGTTTGCCACAGGAGCCCATCAAGCCTGAGTCTTATCCACTTCCGTGGAAGCTGGCCTGGCGGCGAAAGGGCCGCACAGCGGCCCCGGCAGGCTCAACGGTTGAAGCGCTCGGCCAGGCTGTGCAGGTACTCGGCCATGCGCTCCAGGTCCTGGCTGATTTCCGCGCCCTGCCTGGCTTGCCCGGCGCTCTCGTCGCACAGGTGGGCGATCCTCACGATCTGCTGGTTGATATCCTCGGCCACATGGCTCTGTTGTTCCGACGCGGTCGCCATTTGCTGGCTCATGCCAGTGATCCGGCTGACCGCCTGGGCGATCCCGCTCAGCGCTGCCTGCACCGCCTCGACGCTGTGCACGCTGTCGCGGGAAATCTGTTCGCCACGGCTGGCAGTGCTCACCGCCCGCTCGGCCCCGGCGCGCAACGAGGCAATGATCTGGTGTATCTCCTCGGTCGATGCCCGCGTGCGCTGGGCCAGCGAACGCACTTCATCCGCCACCACGGCAAAGCCACGCCCCTGCTCGCCGGCACGGGCCGCCTCGATGGCCGCGTTGAGCGCCAGCAGGTTGGTCTGCTCGGCGATCGAGGTAATCACATCGACCACGCTGCCGATCGACTGGGTCTGTTCGGCCAGGGCATTGACCGCCTGGCCGATGTCATTCACCGCTTCGCTCATGCTGCCCATGGCCTTCAGGCTCTGCAGCGCCAGCTCACTGCCCTGCTGCGCCAGCTGGTCGGCGTCGCCGGCGGCATGCGCCGTACTCTGCACGTTGTGGGTGACCTGCTGGATGGTCGCCGCCATCTGCGCGATGGCCGTGGCGGACTGGTCGGTCTCGTTGCGCTGACGGTCGAGCATCTGCGCCTGGGCATCGGACAGGTCAGCCGACTGTGCGGCCCGCGACTTGACCCCGACACCCGCGTCGACCAGGCGGGTCAGGGCTGTTTGCAGGCGTGCTTCCTCGCTGATGATGGCCAGGTCGAGTTGGCCCTGCAGGCCTGGATTGTCGCTGTAGGTCAGCGCCACAAGCGGGCTGGTGAAGGCCTTGGGATGCTCGGCCAAGGTGCGGCGAATGGCCTGGTTCTGGCGCAGCTCGACCAGGTACCAGGCCAGCAGCAGGCTGGCCATCAGCACACCCAGCGCCGCATAAGGTGGCAGCCACAGGTAGCCTGCCGCCGACAGCAGGCCGGCAGCGAGCAACGGCCAGCCGTGGCCCAGCCCATGGCCCAGGCGGGCCGCCCACGGCACCGGTGCACGGCCAGCGCGCAAGCGCGCATACAGCGCTTCGGCGCGGCGGATCTGCTCGCGCGTAGGCACCGAGCGCACCGACTCGTAGCCACTGATGCGGCCCTGTTCGTAGATGGCCGTGACATAAGCGCTGACCCAGTAGAAATCGCCGTTCTTCGCCCGGTTCTTGACCACGCCCATCCACGGTTTGCCCTGCTTGATGGTGTCCCACATATGGCCGAACACGGCTGGCGGCATGTCCGGGTGACGCACCAGGTTATGCGGTTGGCCGACCAGCTCGTCGTAGGTGAAACCGCTGATCGCCACGAAGGCGTCGTTGCAATAGGTGATGCGGCTGTTGAGGTCGGTGGTGGAAATCAGGCGTTGATCGCTGGAGAAGGTTCTTTCGTGCTCAGTGACGGGCAAATTCATGCGCATCTTGGGCGATCCTTGCAGGATAATTTAGGGGAAAAATCATCAGCGCAAGTTGATATGTAGCAGAGCGCTATCAGTTTGGCGGCCTGCATTTGCAGGAATTTAAGGCATCCCGACGGAATGTTGTGAACGCCTTGTCTATCAGCCGACGTTGAGCTGGCTTTTCAACAGGTCGCGGAAGGTCTGGATCAGCGGCTCACGGCTGCGCCCGCGGCGGATGATCAACGAAAACGGCGCCTGATAGCCGAAGGTGGCAGGCGAGAGTACGCGCAGGTCGCCCTTGTCGACCCAGGCCTGGGCATAGTGCTCGGGCAGGTAGCCGATATAGGCCCCGGAAAGAATCAGGATCAGCTGCGCTTCCATGCTTTCCACCGTCGCCGCGCTGTGCTTGAAGCCGTGCCGGGCCAGCTCGGCCTGGCTCCAGTAGCCGCGCCCGACCATGCGCTGCTGGGTCACCACCTGCTCGGGGATACGCCGCTCGCCATACAACGGGTGGCGGCTGCTGCAATACAGCCAGTGCTGCTCGCGGTACAACGGCTGGTAGAGCAGCCCGCTCATGCGCGAGGAAAACGCCCCGATGGCCAGGTCCAGGCGATTGTCCTGCACGCCCAGCTGCAATTCGTAAGGGCTGGACACCGACAGGTGCAGGTGCACCGCCGGGTGTTCCTGGCTGTAGGCGCCGATGGCTTCGGCCAGCGGCAAGGCCCGGTCACCGACGGTAGAGTCGATCACGCCAAGGTTGAGGGTACCGCGCAACTCGCCCTTCAGCGCTGCGGCGTACTGTTCGAAACCGTCCAGTTCGGCCAGCAGGCGCAGGGTTTCCTGGTGGAACAGCTCGCCCTTGCTGGTGAGGCTGAAGCCGCCACGGCCACGGTGGCACAGCACGATGCCCAGGGCACCTTCCAACTGGCTCATGTAGGTACTGATGGCCGAGGTCGACAGGTTCAGCTCGCGCTGGGCGTTGGCGAAACCCTGGTGGCGCACCACGCTGACGAAGATGCGCAGCAGTTTCAGGTCGGGCAAGGTCGAGGCCATGGGGCAGCGGTTCCACAACGGTATTTGCGCGCAGTCTAACCGCTGCGCACGTGTTCAGTTCAGAAATTCCTGAACTAAGTATTTGCCGGCAGCGATTTTTCCCCGGCAGCGCCTTCAGCAGACTTGGCCGAAATGTCCCTGCCCGCCGTCAAGCAACAGGCGTGCGGCGGCACAGGTTCGAACAAACAGAACAATCGACCGACTGATGAGGCCCACCGTGGACAAGATTCTCCACCAACCACTGGGCGGCAACGAAATGCCGCGTTTCGGCGGCATCGCCACCATGCTTCGCCTTCCCCACCTGCAAAGTGCCCAAGGCCTGGATGCCGCGTTCATCGGCGTACCCTTGGACATCGGCACTTCGCTGCGCTCCGGCACCCGCTTCGGCCCACGGCAGATCCGCGCCGAATCGGTGATGATCCGCCCCTACAACATGGCCACCGGGGCAGCCCCGTTCGACTCGCTGTCGGTGGCCGACATCGGTGACGTGGCGATCAACACCTTCAACCTGCTGGACGCCGTGCGCATCATCGAAGAAGCGTATGACGAGATTCTCGAACACAACATCATCCCGTTGACCCTGGGCGGCGACCACACCATCACCCTGCCGATCCTGCGTGCGCTGCACAAGAAGCACGGCAAGATCGGCCTGGTGCACATCGACGCCCACGCCGACGTCAACGACCACATGTTCGGCGAAAAGATCGCCCACGGCACCACCTTCCGCCGGGCCGTGGAAGAAGGCCTGCTCGATTGCGAGCGTGTGGTGCAGATCGGCCTGCGCGCCCAGGGCTACACCGCCGATGATTTCAACTGGAGCCGTCGCCAGGGCTTTCGCGTGGTCCAGGCCGAAGAGTGCTGGCACAAGTCGCTGGTACCGCTGATGGCCGAAGTGCGGGAAAAGGTCGGCGGTGGCCCGGTGTACCTGTCGTTCGACATCGACGGCATCGACCCGGCCTGGGCGCCTGGCACCGGCACCCCGGAAATCGGCGGCTTGACCACCATCCAGGCGATGGAGATCATTCGCGGCTGCCACGGCCTGGACCTGATCGGTTGTGACCTGGTCGAAGTCTCCCCGCCTTACGACACCACCGGCAACACCTCGCTGCTCGGTGCCAACCTGCTGTTCGAGATGCTCTGCGTGCTACCGGGCGTGGTGCGTCGCTGATACCGCTGCACCCCGGCAGGAGCCATGAGGGAGGGCCACTGAGGCCCGCCAACACACGACAGGACCGCCGGGCGCCGTGAACCCGCCCGGGTGGTCGATCTCGCCATAATAAAGATAATCGGGAGACCCCCAATGGCCTTGGACATCATTGTTGTAATGATCTACACCGCCGGCATGCTCGGGCTTGGCTGGTACGGCATGCGCCGCGCGAAAACCCACGAAGACTACCTGGTCGCCGGGCGTAACCTCGGCCCGGTGCTGTACATGGGCACCATGGCCACCACCGTGCTCGGTGGCGCATCCACCGTTGGCACCGTACGCCTGGGCTACGTGCACGGCATCTCCGGCTTCTGGCTGTGTGCCGCCCTCGGCCTGGGCATCATCGCGCTGAACCTGTTCCTGGCCAAACCCTTGCTGCGCCTGCGCATCTTCACCGTGACCCAGGTGCTGGAACAGCGCTACAACCCCACTGCACGCCAGGCCAGCGCGGTGATCATGCTGGCTTATGCGCTGATGATCGGCGTGACCTCGACCTTGGCCATGGCCACCGTGTTGCAGGTGCTGCTGGACCTGCCGTTCTGGGCCTCACTGCTGCTCGGCGGCGGTGTGGTGGTGCTGTATTCCACCATCGGCGGCATGTGGTCGCTGACCCTGACCGATATCGTGCAGTTCGTGATCAAGACCGTCGGCCTGATGTTCATCCTGCTGCCCGTGTGCCTGTACAAGGCCGGTGGCTGGGACACCCTGGTGGCCAAATTGCCGGCGGCCAGCTTCCAGCTGACCACCATTGGCTGGGACACCATCATCACCTACTTCCTGATCTACTTCTTCGGCATCCTCATCGGCCAGGACATCTGGCAGCGGGTATTCACTGCCCGTGACGAGAAGGTCTGCCAGCGTGCCGGCACCACCGCGGGCGTGTACTGCGTGCTGTACGGCCTGGCCTGCGCCACCATCGGCATGGCCGCGCATGTGCTGATGCCCGACCTGGCCAACCCGAACAACGCCTTTGCCGAAATGATCAAGACCACCCTGCCCGATGGCATCCGTGGCTTGCTGATGGCGGCGGCGCTGGCTGCCATGATGTCCACCGCCAGCGCCGGCCTGCTGGCCGCGTCGACCACCCTGACCGAAGACCTGCTGCCCAAGCTGCGTGGCGGCAAGCAATCGAGCCTGGCCGTCAGCCGCCTGTTCACCCTGCTCACCGGCCTGGTGGTACTGGGTATCGCCCTGGTGGTGAACGACGTGATCAGCGCCCTGACCCTGGCCTACAACCTGCTGGTCGGCGGCATGCTGATTCCGCTGATCGGGGCGATCTTCTGGAAGCGCGCCACCACCGCGGGCGCCATCGCCAGCATGTCGCTGGGCTTTGCCACCGCCTTGCTGTTCATGTTCCTGGATGGCCTGGAGGCCAACACACCGATCTACTACAGCCTGGTGGTTGGCCTGCTGAGCTTTGTGGTGGTCAGCCTGATGTCGCGTAAGTCGGTGGCGGCGGCGAAGCTGGCCTGATAGATCCCGGCTGCCTTTACTGGCCCTTTCGCGGGTAAACCCGCTCCTACAGGAATATCACAGGCCTCGAGTGCTGTGGGTTACCCTGTGGGAGCGGGCAAGCCCGTGAAGAGGCGGTGTAGGCAACACACAACTGGCAGACACAAAAAGGCCGCTGCACCCACCCAGGTGCAGCGGCCTTTGTCTGTATCAGCGACGACGCGGTTGGCGCTTGCGCTGCTCTTCATCAGTCGGGATCGGCACCGGCTGCAAGGGTGGTGGAATCAGCCCCAAGGCGACAGCCAGGTCATGGAGCCAGTTGGACAGTGGTTTATTCATAATGCCCCCTTGACGGGTCAGCCTCACGGCAATTCAATCCTGCGATGCTTCATACAGATCATAGCCCCATGTTCTGTATAACGCATGCCTCTGTGCCTACAGATACGGGCCATTTTGATACGGATCAAGCCGTAACGGGGCATTCCGACGACTGGTTAATCGTTTCGCTTTGTTGCAGGTCGATCCACGCCTGCAAATTCGCCCCGCGCATGCCCTGGCGCCACATCAACCAGGTGACCGCCTGATCGAACGGCGCCTGCAAGCGGTGCACCCGCACCCGGTCACGCCCGGGCAGGCTATCGAGCATCGACTGGGCCATCATCGCCACCCCCGCACCGGCGATCACGCAGGCCAGCATGCTTTGGTACGACTCGATTTCCATCACCCGGCCCATTGGCGTATGGGCATGGGCATACCAGGCCTCCAGGCGCATGCGGTACGAGCAGCCCTGGCGGAAGGTGAACACCGCCCTGCCCGCCACGTCCCTGGCCGTGTGCACGGGCGGGTGCTCGGGGCTGGTGATCAGCACCAGTTGTTCATCGCATAGTGGTACCCCATCCAGCCCGGCCAGGCTCGGCGGCCCGTCCACCAGGGCCGCGTCCAGGCTGTGGTTGAGCAGACCCTCCAGCAGCTCGCCACTGGGCGCCGCACGCACCTGCAGGTTTACCGCCGGGTAAGCCTGGTGATAACGCGCCAAGAGCCCCGGCAGGTGCGTCGCCGCCGTGCTGTACATGGTCCCCAGCACAAAATCCCCGGCTGGCTGGCCGCCGCGCACGGCGGCCTGGGCCTCGTCGCGCAAGGCGGACAGGCGCTGGGCGTAGTCCAGCAACACCTTGCCCGCAGGCGACAACTGCAGGCGCTGGCGTTCACGCAGGAACAGCTCGACGCCCAGGTGTTCTTCCAGCTGGCGCAAGCGCGTCGACAGGTTCGACGGCACGCGGTGCAGGCGCTCTGCGGCACGGGTGAGCGAGCCCTCCTCGGCCACGGCCTGGAAGATACGCAGTTGGCTGAATTCCACGACATTCTCCAAAACAGAACAACTTGATCATCATTATTCAATTTTATTGAAAATAAAACCGCCCTAACCTGCCGGTCATCGCTTACATCCGTGCAGGAGACTTGTCATGTCGCCACTCATTCAACTGCTGGCCAGCGCCGTGGCGCTGATGATGGCCATGGGCATCGGCCGTTTCGCCCTGACCCCGCAGCTGCCGCAACTGATCGCCGAAGGCCAGTTCGACCTGACGGTCGCCGGGCTGGTGGCCGCGGCCAACTACCTGGGTTACTTCATCGGCGCGGTCGATGCCATGTTCGCCCGCTCGCCGGGCCAGGTGCGCCTGCGCCTGCACGGTGGGCTGTGGCTGTGCGTACTGCTGACCCTGGCCTCATGGGCCGCAGACGGGTTCTGGAGCCACCTGCTGTTGCGCTTCGGCACCGGCGTGGCCAGCGCCTGGGTGCTGGTGATGATCACCAGCCTGAGCCAACAGGTGGCCAATGCCGACAACCGCCAGCGCCTGGGTGCCCTGGTGTTCGCGGGGCCCGGCCTGGGCATTGCGCTGACTGGTTTGCTGGCGCTGGTGGCGCATTTGTGGGGGCTCGGCTCGGCAGCACTGTGGCTGATCTATGCCGTGGCCGCGCTGGTGATGCTGCTGGCGGTCAGGCCCTGGCTACCCCAGGCACTGCAGGCAGCGCCCGCACCGTCTGTGCACCAGGGCCCGCAACGCCGCGTCGGTATCGGCCGCCTGGGGCTGGTGTATGCCCTGTATGGCGTGGGTTACATCCTGCCGGCCACCTTCCTGTCGCAAATGGCCAGCCAGCAGTTTCACGGGCAGTGGCTGGCCGACCTGTTCTGGCCGGCGTTCGGCCTGGCGGCGGCGCTGGGTGTGCTGCTGGTGAGCCTGCGCCGCGGCGGGCGTACTTCGACCTGGCTGACCGCCACCCTGTGGCTACAAGGGTTGGGTGTGCTGGCCTGCCTGATCGGTGGGGGTGTCGGGTTGGCCTTGGGCGTGCTGCTGTGTGGCGCGCCATTCCTGGCTTGCATGCAGTTGGTGATGCAACGTTCGCGAGAGCTGGCGCCGCACGCCACGCAGCGCAATGCCGGGTTGCTGACGGCGTGCTTTGCCCTGGGGCAGTTGAGCGGGCCGCTGCTGGCGGCGCTGAGCAGCCATTACAGCGGCGGGCTGCAACCCGCGTTGATGCTGGCGGCGGGTGGGTTGGTGGTGGCTGGTGGGCTGGTGCAACTGGCGGGTAATGCACGGCAGGGCAATGCCTGCCAGGCCAGGACCACATCCTGAATAGCGCTTGCCGGTACTGGCCACTTCGCGGTCAAACCCGCGAAGTGGCTGGCACAGGCGACAATTCATCCCACAAACCGCCGCAATTGCTGCTTCACCCAAGGCTCGGCACTCACCAGGATCACCCCCAGCAGCACCATCAACGCGCCGATCACGAAGTTCATGCTCAACGGCTCACCCAGCAGCAACACGCCAAAGGTGACCCCGAACAGTGGGGTAATGAACGAAAATACCGCCAGGTTCGACGCCAGGTATTTGCGCAGCAACCAGAACCATGTCAGGTAACTGATGAACGACACCACGATGCCCTGGAACAGCACGCTGCCGATTGCCAGCGGTGTCAACACCACCGCACCGATCTGCCCGCTGAGCAAGGCGATCAACAGCAACCCGGCAAAGCCCACCGCCAGTTGGTAGAACAGGGTCAGGGTGGCAGGCGCTTCCGACAGCCGCGAGCAGCGCACCACCACGGTGGTCGCCCCCCAGGCCAGGCCGGCAATCACGCCAAAGGCATCCCCCAGCAGGGTACGGCCATCCAGCTGCTCGAACGACATGCCGCCGGCGAATGCCGTGGCGATGCCGCCGAAGGCCAGCAGAATGCCCAGCCATTGCAGCAGCCGCAGGCGCTCGCTGGGCAGGCGGAAATGCAGGCCCAACGCGGTGAATACCGGCGCGGTATAGAGAAACACCGACATGTGCGCCGCTGAGGTCAGCTTCAGCCCCTCGGCAATGAACAGAAACTCGAGGCCGAACAAGCCACCTGCCAACACCCCGGCACGCCAGGTGCTGCCGAGTTGGCCCCAGCCACCACGCCAGCACAGCATCAGCCCTACCAGCACGGCGGCAATGCCGTTGCGCAGCGCCGCCTGCATCACCGGCGCGATATCGACAGCGGCGGTCTTGATCAGCACCTGCTGGCAGCCCCAGATCAGGCACAGCCCCAGCATCACCTGCAAGGCAAAGGCGTCGGGGTTCTTGCGGACCGCGCTCATCGGCGGGCCTTCGGGGTAATCATGGGCATGGGCAAGGGCTCGGCAGTGTTCGGAAGCTACCGATTATCGGGCTTCCCGGGCTGCCCTTGCCAGCCTCAAAACGACCTCAGGCAATCTGCGCCTTCGCCGACACCTGCTCGAAGGTGATTTCGTCCAGCGCATCCTCCTGCTCATCCAGCACCTGGCGCGGGTGCTCGAAGCCGGGGATGCTGCTGTCGATCAGGCTCATCAGACGCGAACCGCGTTCGGTCAGCACGAAATTCTCACCGTTGCCGCCATCCTCTTCGGGGCGGCTTTCGATGTAGCCACGTTCGAACAGCAGCTTTTCGTATTCGCAGGCACGGGTTTTAAGGTGGTCCAGGTCGCCCACCGGCTCTCCCTTGGCGGCCAGTGCCGCAGCGTGCTGCTCGGCATAAGGGCGTGGCGTGAAGCTGTGACCGGCGCCGTTCTGCACCTCGTGCAGCAAGCGTTCGATCAGGTCCCAGTCGTAGGCGATGCTCATGGCTATGGGCTCCTGCTGTGGACGGAATGGGTACACAGGGTGGGACCCGTCGTGACTGCCGAGCGTTCCGAAAGATCTCAGCGTTGACGTTGCTGCGCCTGCATGTACTGGCGCAACAACTGATTGATCTGGGTCTGGTAGCCGCTACCCTGCCCCTTGAACCAGGCGAGGACATCGGAATCCAGGCGAATGGTCACTGCCTGCTTGGCTGGCACTCGCAATTCAGCCTCGCGGAAGAAATTTTCATCCAGTTCGGGAATATCCGAGGTATCAATAGCTCGGTCGTCCTGGCCGGCCAGGCGACTCCAATCAGTTTTCGATGCTTTGGTCATAGTGTTTGGCCATCTGGTGGCTTTGCGTGCAGAGGCTGAGACTAGGCAGCAATCGACAATTATTCACTGGCCGCAGATCGCTTTGGGAAAAGGACTACTGCTTGAAGCGGAAGCAACCTAACCAACCAGCGAGCAAGCCTCGGTTAGCGCTGGGTATAGCCATCGGTCGAAGCTGCTGAACTAATGGCCAGGCACACACCTCCACCGGGCATCACAACGCCTGAGGTATAAAGGATGAAACCGCTGCTGCCCATTGCCTGCGCCACGGCCCTGTTCTGCGCCCTGCCTGTCTGGGCCTGCACGCCGGAGGAAGCGACGCAGAAACGTGAAGAGCTGGCCGGGTTGGTTACCCAGCTGACCGAGCAGAACCCGCAGAAGGCCAAGGAGATCAATGACGAGCTGCAAGGGATGGAGCTGGGGACGGCGAGCAAGGACTTGCCCGACAAGTGTCAGCTGATCGACAAGCGGATCCAGGAGCTGAAAGCGGCCGAGAAGAAGGCTGATTGACCGCTTGCAGCCGGCATGCGCCCTGTAGGAGCGGCCTGGCGTCGCGAAAGGGCCGCAATGCGGCCCCGGATGGGAATCTCGGGGCTGCTGCGCAGCCCTTTCGCGACGCAAGGCCGCTCCTACAAAGAACGCTCAGCCTGTGACGGCGCTGGTTACTCCGCCGCCGCCTTGCGCTTCTTCAACGGTGCCAAGCCATCGGAGCTGGCCAGCGGTGCATTGGCCTTCGGCTTGGCGGTTGGCTTGCGCTTGGCCGCGGCTTTCTTGTCACCCGACTTCTTCTCGACCTTTTTCTTCTTGCTACCGGCCGCCTTGCCCGAGGCCTTGACCTTCTTCGGCCCGTTGTAGGTGCCCTTCACTTCCTTGATCACCCGGCGCTCGAACTGCTGCTTGAGGTAGCGCTCGATGCTCGACATCAGGTTCCAGTCGTTGTGGGTGATCAGCGAGATCGCCAGGCCTTCGCCACCGGCACGGCCAGTACGGCCCACGCGGTGCACATACTCGTCACCGCTGCGCGGCATGTCGAAGTTGATCACCAGGTCCAGGCCGTCGATGTCCAGGCCACGGGCGGCCACGTCGGTGGCCACCAGCACCTTGGAACTGCCCTGCTTGAAGCGGTCCAGGGCCAGCTTGCGGTCCTTCTGGTCCTTTTCGCCGTGCAGCACGAAGGCCTTCACGTCCTTGGCCACCAGGTGGCCGTAGATGCGGTCGGCCAAGGCGCGGGTGTTGGTGAAGATGATCGCCTTGTCGAACGTCTCGTTGGCCAGCAGCCACTGCACGATCTGCTCTTTGTGCTGGTCGTGGTCGGCGGTGATGATCTGCTGGCGGGTGCCTTCGGCCAGCTGCGAGACGCTGTTGAGCATCAGGTGCTCCGGGTCTTTCAGCACCTTGCCGATGATGTCGCGCAGCGCCGCACCGCCGGTGGTGGCCGAGAACAGCAGGGTTTGCTGGCGGTTCTCGCACTCCTTGCACAGGCGCTCCATGTCTTCGGCGAAGCCCATGTCGAGCATGCGGTCGGCTTCGTCGAGGATCAGCACCTGCACATGGGACAGGTCGAGGTTGCCGGCGTTGAGCTGCTCCAGCAGACGGCCCGGGGTACCGATCAGCACGTCCGGCACCTTGCGCAGCATGGCGGCCTGTTCCTTGAAGTCTTCACCACCGGTGACCAGGCCCGCCTTGATGTAGGTGAACTGCGAGAACAGCTGCACCTGCTTGAGGGTCTGCTGGGCCAGTTCACGGGTCGGCAGCAGGATCAGCGCGCGGATCTCCACACGGCGCTCGCGCAAGTCGACCAGGCGGTTGAGCAGTGGCAGCACGAAGGCTGCGGTCTTGCCGCTGCCGGTCTGTGCGGTCACGCGCAGGTCACGCCCTTGCAGGGCCAGGGGGATGGCCGCGGCCTGCACCGGGGTTGGCTCGACAAAGTTAAGCTCGGCCACGGCTTTAAGCAGGCGTTCGTGCAGGGCGAATTGGGAGAACACGGAGGTAACCTCAGGCAAGTGCGGAAATTCAGTTGCATAGGGTAACGTTTTCTCTCGCCGGAGCCGAATTTCTTTTGGCAACTTTATTGCCATCCGCGCTCTAATGGCGCTTCGTTTGGCAACAAGACTGTACGCAAGCCCATGGATATCCAACGAATCTGGCGTGACTCCCTCGACCTGTGGGGCACCCTCGACCGCCATCCGATGCTGCACGCGGCCATTGGCCTGGCCGTGCTGCTGCTGATTTCCCTGGTCATCGGCCGCCTGGCGCGCTTCCTGGTGCTGCATGGCGCCCGCCTGCTGGCCCGCCAGCCGGCGCTGAGGTGGCTGGACGACTTGCGCAACAACAAGGTTTTCCACCGCCTGGCCCAGACCACGCCGTCGCTGGTGCTGCAGTTCGGCCTGAAACTGGTGCCGGAGCTGTCCGATACCGCCCAGCACTTCCTCGGTAATGTCGCCCTGGCCTTTACCCTGCTGTTCATGACCCTGGCGCTGTCGTGCCTGCTGGATGCCCTGCTGGACATCTATGCTCGCACCGAACACGCCCGCACCCGCTCGATCAAGGGTTACGTGCAACTGGCCAAGATGATGCTGTGGATCTTCGCCGCCATCGTCATCGTCGCCACCCTGATCGACCGCTCGCCGCTGTTGCTGCTGTCGGGCCTGGGTGCGATGTCGGCGGTGCTGTTGTTGGTGTACAAGGACACCCTGCTGTCGTTCGTTGCCAGCGTGCAGTTGACCAGCAACGACATGCTGCACGTGGGTGACTGGATCGAAATGCCCCAGGTCGGCGCCGATGGCGACGTGGTCGACATTACCCTGCACACGGTGAAGGTGCAGAACTTCGACAAGACCATCGTCTCCATCCCCACCTGGCGCCTGATGAGCGAGTCGTTCCGCAACTACCGCGGCATGCAGCAGTCTGGTGGCCGGCGCATCAAGCGCAGCCTGTTCATCGATGCCGCCGGGGTGCGCTTCCTCACCCGCGAGGAGGAACACCGCCTGAGCCAGGTGCACCTGCTGGCCGACTACCTTGCCGCCAAGCGCCAGGAGCTGCAGCGCTGGAACGAGGCCATGGGGCCGGTGGCCGAGCTGTCGGCCAACCGCCGCAAGCTCACTAACATCGGCACCTTCCGCGCCTTTGCCCTGGCCTACCTGAAGAACCACCCCAACGTGCACCCGAACATGACCTGCATGGTGCGGCAGATGCAGACCACCGCCGAGGGCGTGCCGCTGGAGATCTACTGCTTTACCACTACTACGGTTTGGGCGG
The DNA here is from genome assembly GCF_014269185.2 of Pseudomonas oryzicola. Lineage (NCBI taxonomy): Bacteria > Pseudomonadati > Pseudomonadota > Gammaproteobacteria > Pseudomonadales > Pseudomonadaceae > Pseudomonas > Pseudomonas oryzicola. The sequence goes on along the minus strand of NZ_JABWRZ020000001.1, from coordinate 1,665,265 downwards.
ATTACGAGCGGATCCAGGGGGATATCTTCGATTACTTGCTGGCGGTGTTGCCGGAGTTTGGGCTGAGCTTGTATCAGCAGCCGAGTGGCAATGACATGCGGGTGGGGTTGGCGGGGCGCGCGGCTCCAGAGCCAATGCCGCGCCGCCTTGAAGAGATGAACGAGGTTTGAGAATACCGGGGCTGCTTTGCAGCCCCTTCCCTTTTCAAGGCCGCTCAGAGTGGAGCGGCTGGACTGCGGTTATCAGCGCTTTTCATCATGCCCAGTTCGGCATCATCGAGCAGGGCCTTGGCCAAGGCGCAGAGGTAGTGCGAGGCCCAGAGTAGCTGGGGTTTGTCTTCCATCAGTCCGTCGATGGACAAATCGCGGGCATAGCCCATCAGTTCTGAAGCCTGTTCGCGGGCATTCTGGCAGGGGATGCCGGGCTCGATGCGAAACAGAGGATGGGTCTGGTTTTCACCCTGGTAGAAGGTGGTTTTGCCCACGGTGACTGGGGTTTCTTCGATGGCCATTGGTTCATCTCCCTGATATTGCAGATGCCTGGGCTGGCCCTGCCGCCGACAAGCCGGACTCACACCAGGCGCAGCCCCAGGCGAATCATGATGTGGATTAATGCAACGTCTGCGAGTCTGCTGGCCTTTGGACTTGAGCCAGCGCTGATTCGAGCAACCTGCGGAGGGCTTCCAGTTCGTGCATCGACGTCATGATCAACACCGAGACGGGTGATTTCGGTTGCATCAATACGGCTTGCTGAGCAACGGCTTCGGCGCATAGCGCGTAATCGGCGGCCATCAGCAGGGTGTCTTCCAGGGAATGGAGGTTGCAGGGTGGGTCGGGGACTATCTTCAGCATGGTGTAACCCTCAATTTGTGATTGGGACTACCGCCATTTGCTGTCAAACAAAGGGTGGCAGCTGTGCACGGGTTGACAGACCGGTCAAATTGAGAAACCCGGCGCGCCCGAAGGCGCCCCACGCACAGCTGCCATTGAAGGCAAAGCTGGGGATTGTAATTTGAGTCGGCCTGTCAAAGCCGGTCGTTGGATTGCAACGACTAGCCGAGACTAGAGGCCAACTGGGGACATCACAATGGGTGGCAGTATCTTTGGGAAATGCCCTACAAGAAAGGGGCAAAATCTGATTTTTTTAGCCGTTAGCCTTAACAGCATGTGACGCTTCCAGCCCATGTGATCAGCTGGCGCAAGGATTAGCAACGCCCAGAAACGTTAGCAAAGACGCGGACTTGACCCAACCAAACCGGACACCGGCACCCCGTTAACTTGATGCCGTTCTCATGTGCCCTAACTCTCCAGAGGCCTATCGAGGCACTTCGTCCTAAGGTCGGTCAACGCCCCAACCTCCACGCGGACAAAGAGTTCTGTAGGCCTGTAACCCTTGTCCGGGCCTCCAATCTTCGTCGAGCACAGATCGGCACCGCACTTATAATTCGTAGAACGTCCATCGTGGAAGCCACCACAAGCAGAACAACCGTAGTATCATTATGGCACTACACAGCTATCCAGAAGGGATTCAAATGCAAAAGCTGTTCGAGGGTATCACTTGGAGTGACTGTCTCACCGTCAAGACTGATTGGGTCGAAAAATTCTTCCATCCGATCCCCGAGGTAGTAGATCTCAAGGTCAGAGCACACGCTTTGTCCCTGAAATTTTCAGGGAACCGCCAAGAAAGCCTCGCTCTAGCAAAGTATGTTGGCAACCGGATCCAGCATTATGTTTTCGACAGGAACGAACTCGAAGAGTACGAAGAAAGAGACGAAAACCCTTACCCAATGGCATCAAGCTTCTTCGCGAACACTGACCCAGTATATGACGGAAAGTATGGAGAACTTATCCTTTACCTATTGGTGGAAGCCTTATTCAGAACCCCAATGGTATGCCACAAGTTAAGTCTACTTACAAATGTCAAAGATCAAGTCAAAGGTGGGGACGGAATATTTTTTGGTGAGCGGCACAACAACCTAGCTATATTAATTGGCGAATCCAAAATACATCAGGATCTCAGCGGCGCCATCGGAAGCTCGCTAGATTCAATTGACCGATTCAATCAAAACTACCTACCGAGCTCACTGGATCATGAGCTTTTTATCGCTCGATCCAACATCTCAAAAAATCTCACACTCGACCAGGCGAAGGCCCTGCTTAAAGCGTTTCGACCTGGAACAGACGAGTACCAAGCTTGCAACAAAATATTCCCAATCCTCCTCATTTACGATGACAAGAAAATTGACAGCATTGAAGAGGAAGCCGTCAATAGAGATCACGCAGAAAAGCTAGTTACGGAGTGGATACAGGAACATTCAAAAGAAGCTGTTGAAAATATCAGGTCACGACTTCAAAACAAATCCGAGCTACGAAAACTATTCCTAGAGTTCTTTCTAATCCCAATGAGCAGTGTCGAAACATTCAAGAAGACACTTTTCAAACAAATCCATGGAATAGAATTCAAAGAAACACCAAAACAACCGAGCCCTGAGAAGCCCGCTAGAAAGGCAGCTAAATGAATAGAGATACAGAAGCTCTCCCACTCGAGGCCTCTAAGGATGAAGGATTCGTAGAGACTTATGACAATTTGCTAAAAAATCTATTCCTCAGTAAACAGGCTGGGGAAACTGATGGAATATTTATCCCCCATCAAAAGCTTCAACACGCCACATGGCTTGCCTCAATTATTTCGCTAAGCAAGTCTGAAACATTAAAAAATTTGGCCAATTCCTTTGGCGCACTGCTACATCTCTACGCGCCTAACAACCCCGCATATCAGAAGGCGTGCTATATTATCCAATCAAGATCTGGAAACCTACTTTCAAGCAAGCACATTCCTAATATTTTTGAAAACGGTAAATATTTAAACAGCTTTGGCGCTCTCCTTGACCTTGAGCTTGGCACAACACGAGGCCGATTAACCCACAGACTAGAAGGTGCTGGCGAGTTTGTATTCACGGACTACCAGGCAAAGCTTTGGGCAGCAATTCGTAGCGGCGCTAATGTCGCAATTTCCGCCCCTACATCTGCCGGCAAGTCATTCATCATCAGGCGATACATTGTTGAAAAACTAAGAGCCAGTCCTGAAACAGCAATATTTGTGGTACCGACCAAAGCGCTTATCAACCAAGTAAGCATGGACTTCAAATCCGACCTTAAAGACCGCGCCCATGTCTATACCACATATCGCCCCCAAGATGATGGCGATGAAAAATCAACGGTCTATGTCTTGACCCCGGAACGATGCAACAAGCTGCTTCAGGACAAAACTATTAGACCGCCTAGAGTTATCTTCATTGATGAAATCCACAACCTTGAGGCGGAAGGTCGTGGCATGGTATTTGAAAACTGTCTTTACGGGCTGGTGGCAAGATTCCCCCAGAGCCAGTTCATCTTTGCCGGCCCCTTCATTGAGGACATCGTGACACCTCTAAAGGAGCTTTCAGGCTTAGAACTCATAGACGAAACCACAGTTGCCACTCCTGTATTCCAAGTCAAAGCTGCAATCACTTTCTTGTCAAGGAGTTATTCCGCTGAGTATCGGATTTTTAGCCAGACCGGCAACGTAATTTTTGGCGAAACAATTTTGAACAAAAGGCTTTTTTCTAAAGCCAAAAGCAAGAAAGGCCAAGCGATTGCTGCGTTCCTGGGAAATCTAAAACAGGACGAAAGCTGTATTGTTTTTGCACCTGGTAAAGCTACCGCTGAGAAATGGGCCCTCGAATTACCTCGCCCAACCAACTCAAGCCAAGAGCATGAAGATGCGATTGAGGAACTTATCGACTTCTTAGCCGATGAAATACACCCTGATTACTCGCTGATCAGAACACTGCGAAATGGTGTGGCGTTCCACCATGCCGGCTTGCCAGACATTGCCAGGATTGAAATCGAAGAATTGTATTCCAAGGAAGCGATTAGAAGCTTAGTATGCACATCGACATTGCTACAGGGCGTTAACCTACCTGCAGACAAGCTCATAGTTATCAGCCCTAAAAATGATAGCACACCCTTAACACCTTTCGAGTTCAAGAATCTAATTGGTCGGGCAGGGCGTATCAGCACCAACCTCTACGGTGAAGTCTACTGTTTGGAAGTAAAGGACGAAGAGTGGGGTGAAGAAAAGTTGACGAACCATGACAAGACTAAAATCAAAACTAACACGACCGCCATCCTTCAGACCCACACCGACTCAGTAATTCGATTCGCCACCGCCACCCGCAATGAAATATTCGAAAACCAAGATAACGGAAAATTATATACAACCATCTGTTACCTTAGGCACCTTTTCGTGTCTGACAAAAACCACTTTGATCGATTACTAGGTACATCACAAATAAGAAGTGATCAAAGAGAGGAATTAGAAGAAAAGCTATCTCAGGTAAAGGATCAGCTTTCCATACCTATGGAACTTCTTCGCCAAAACCCATACGTAGATCCGCTACTTCAAAATCAGCTTTATCTGGAGATCAAAGAAGATCCATTCTCCTGGATCCCAACCAACCACCCTAATACACGACGACTGCCTCCAGCGCCTGACGATATCAGCTTTAAAAATCAGAATTTTTATCAGCAATTTGATGACATCGCACGCAGACTAGATAGAATCTTCCATATAGAGAAAGAAGTTAACTCTAAATTCACAAATCCAGGCGAGTACGTCAGCATCGGCACATTGGTCTACGACGCTTACCAGTGGATGTCTGGAAAATCACACCGTTTCTTTATCGATAAATTCCTAAACAAGCTTTCTCAGAACCCTGACGACTTTTCTAGAGAGGAAGACACTGAGAGCGAGTCAAAAAAACGACCTGTAGACAAAGCCGCTAGGCACGTTACTAAAAACATCAGCAGCAATATAACATTTAAACTCGTTAAATACTTCTCACTTTGGTCAGATATAACCAAAGCCTGTACATCCGAGGCCGATCATGAGGAGTATGCATACGCACTAAGCCTTCCGTCCATGATTGAACTCGGAAGCTACGACCCTAGGGTACTTGAACTTATGTCACTTGGCATAAATAGAAGTATCGCACTCAAACTACGGAAAGATCTTCCAAAAGCCGTGGATAACGTTGAGGTTTGGCTCCAAAATTTTAACACTACCAAACTATCACCTCTGCTTCGCAGATACCTCGAACGTTCAGGACTCACGAAAAAGCATGATGAGTAATCATGCCACCGCTCGTAAAGGGGCTGTGTATAGCCCCTTTTAACATACAGAACTCATTTCAACATGTCACCCTGAATATCTTCATTTTGACTGGCGCTTGAGAGGAGAACATTGCTAACTGCCGACAAGAACGAATCCCTCGAGACAATAGCATCATCCAGCAAATTCTGCTTATACAATGAAACAAACAAGGCTAGGGAGTATGCCTGGCAGTTGATCGACTTCTCCGGATTGAACTCAATATCAGTAAAGGCCGAGTACGAAAGAATCTCATCAATCATATTCGGGGACTGCTTTTTCAGGGCATTAATATATAACCAATCATAAAAAGCCGTGCGCGGCTCAAGATCCCAATCCGTCCCGTAGAAACTGAACTTTACCAACCTACCTGAGCTTTTTATTCTCTCGTCAAGTTTTGCTTCACGAGATGTCTTTCCAAACAAATCTTTAAAGGGACCGCCCCTTTCAAAAACCTTGCTACCTTGGAAAGCACACTCCACACTCATCGTAAAATTCTGCTTCAGTGTAGTAAAACTCAAGTTGAAAGCACTCAGCTCCACCCCCAACTTCTCCTTGGACTTACTTGAAACCTCCAATATCTTACCGATAGTCGGTATAGCCTCTTTAGCAGCGGCGTGCAACGAGTCAATCGACCGCTGCTTCTGAGACACAGACATCCCTGGGAACCACTTGAAATCCACAGCGGCAGTTCGGGCAAGAGTCTTTGCCCCAGGTGTTGGAATGAAGACTGGTCTGGAAGCCATCAATCTACCTTACAAATGTGCGAGCAGCGAATAATCCACCAGAGGGGCTTTCAACCACCAATTGTCGATTACCACAAATGCCCGCATGGTTATCTCTAGCAAGCCTGCTATTGAAAGCCACCCCAAGTATCAGCTCTGGCTCAATCTTATCGAAGACTAACACTTCAGCCTGAGGATCTGTAGGGTCAGACGTCTTGAGCCTCTGCTGATGACGGGTGTTCAGCCCTTCAATCTCGTCAAACATGCCTTGGAATGCTGCCAGCGTTCGCAGGTTATCGAGTGGCTGTTGAGCCATCTCGTTGGTAGCCGCATTGCGCTGACAGAAACCACAATCCTTCGTCCAAAGCACTGAGGAGTCTATCCCTAGCACCACCCACTCGGTGTTTGGAACCTGGCGGTACTTGTAGAACATCTGGTAGTTGGGGAAGCCAATGGAAAGCGATGTGCCATCCAGATGCCCATCGAGACGGAGCTCGTCGTTGATGACTGGTCGGGTACGTAACGTGTCATGATCGCTAACCGGGCAGAGGCCGTGCTGCAGGATTGAGGCGAGGTTGGTGAGTCTGGTGAAGTGCACTAGGTAAGGAATTGCACGCATCTGGCTGTAGGCTTGTATTTCAGGTCTTGGCATAGCGGTACCTTGACGGTTTTGTGGGATACCTCAAGCCTAGTCAAGCGAAACGGGTTAGTAGTGGCTCAACGACATTATCTATGTAACAAAATGAGACCGCAACGGCGATTCAAAGGACTATGGTTTTATATAACAGATTAATTCCAATTCCCACAAAAACGCTTCAGCCAAACAGGCAAGGACGAAGAAGTAGCGCAGGACATCGCTCACACACCGTGCAAAACCACTTACAGAGCTATCATAACCACCAACTATCGATCCAGCATAAGGACAGGAACTGAAGGCTGGAACGAGGCGCTGGGGCCGGTGGCGTAGCTATCAGCCAACCGCCGCAAGCTCACCAACATCGGCATCTTCCGCGCCTTTGCCCCGGCCTATCTGGAGAACCACCCCAACGTGCACCCGAACGTGACCTGCATGGTGCGGCAGATGCAGACCATCGCCGAGGGTGTGCCGCTGGAAATCTACTGCTTTACCACGACCATGGTGTGGACGGATTACGGATCCGGGGGGATATCTTCGATTACTTGCTGGCGGTGTTGCCGGAGTTTGGGCTGAGCTTGTATCAACAGCCGAGTGGCAATGACATGCGGGTGGGGTTGGCGGGGCGTGCGGTGCCAGAACCGACGCCACGCCGCCTTGAAGAGATGAACCAGGTTTGAGAATACCGGGGCTGCTTTGCAGCCCCTGCCTTTTTCAAGACCGCATCAGGGAAGCGCGTTCCTTGTTGCCAACAGCGGCTTATTCTCACGGCCATGGACCACGCAATACAGCGCCCCAGCCAGGATCAGCCCCATCGCCCAGCTGATATCCGCCCCCAGCCACTCAGCCACGAAGCCTGTGTAGAACGACAGCTTCATGAACGGGATGGTACCGATGATCGACACGGCGTACACCGCCAGGCTCCGACGATTGAAGCAGCCGTAACGCCCCTTGGCGTCATACAGCGCCCCCACATCATAGTGGCCACGGCACACCCAGTAGTAATCCACCAGGTTGATCGCGCTCCATGGAATCAGCAGGTACAGCTGGCCAATCAGGATGTCGGCAAAGAACGTATCGAAATTGTACTGGGTGGCGATGGCAATCACCGTTGCCGCTGCGGTCAGGCCAGCCATTACCAAGGCCTTGGCCGTGGCAGTCACGCGCCGGATGGTCTTGAACGCGCCAAAGATCGTGACCGACGACATGTAGGCGCTGTACAGGCACAGGACGTTGTACTGGATCACCCCCAGCGCAATCACTGCCAGCGCCAACGGCGCCCACGGGCCAAACAAGGCGGCGATGGCTGTGGCCGGGTCATGGCCCAGGGCCGAGGGCAGTTCCACCGCCACCAGCGCGCCCAGTGCCATCATGGCGAAGGAGCCCAGCGCACAACCGCAGTAGGTGGCCCAGAACGTGGCGCGCGGGTTGACGTTGGCCGGGAGGTAGCGCGAGTAATCAGCCACATAGGGGCCATAGCCCAGCGTCCACGAGGCCGACTGGGCCACGATCAGGTTGAACGCGGTGAACGAAAAACCGGTACTCACCGCCGTCGTGGTTGCCATGTCGCCAGGGTGCAGCAGGATCAGCACCAGGGCGCCGGCAAACACCAGCGTGGACAACAGGCTCATCCACGCGCCCAGGCGGTGGATCAGCTCGTAGCCGACAAAGCCGATGACAAAGGTCAGCAAGCCGACCACCACGATGGCCTGGTCATCGCTCATCGGCACCAGGGCCTGCAGGGCATTGCGCATCAGCACGCCGCTGGCGGCGAGGAACAGGACTGCGGCGGTGACCATCACCAACAGAGGGAGCGCCGCACCATGGACGCCGAACTGGGCCCGGCTCTGGATCATCTGTGGCACGCCCAGGTGCGGGCCCTGGGCAGAGTGCGCGGCCATGAACACGGTGCCGATCAGGTTGCCGACCAGCAGGCCGAGCAAGGTCCAGCCCAGGCTCAGCCCCGAGGCGACGCCCAGGGTGCCGACCATCAGGGCGGTTATCTGGAAGTTGGAGCTGAACCAGATGGTGAACAATCGTTTGGGCGTACCATAACGCTCAGCGTGTGGGACAAATTCGATACTTCGCGTTTCTAACTTCACGCCGGTCTCCCGCTTTTATTTTTTTGATTATCGGGTAGCCACCGACAGATTTCGGGCCCAGTAACGAACGCGTCATAGCTAGCTGCGCCATGCCTTGCTCGACAACGTCAGGCTACCCAGGCGGCTCATCCACACCGACGCCAGGATCACCGCCCCGCCGAGCAACAGCCGCCCCAATGGCTCGTGCTGGTTCCAGATCAGCAGGTTCAGCAGCAAGCCTACCGGCACATGCAGGTTGTTCATCACCGCCAGCGTCGCGCCGGAAACCAGGCAAGCGCCCTTGTTCCACCAGTACAGCCCCAGCGCCGTCGGGCACAGGCCCAGGAACAGCAACACCAGCCATTGCACGTTGGTGCTCGGCAGGTGCTGGGCGTTGCCGAACAGCAGGAACGCCGGTAGCACCACGATCAGCGCGCCCAAGTAGAAGTAGCCAAAGCGCTTGTAGTGCGGCAGGTCGCTGGGGTGGCGTGCGACCAGGTGGCGGTACAGCACCTGGCCGGCGGCGTAGGTGAAGTTGGCCAGTTGCAGCAGCAGGAAGCCGGTGAAGAACTCGCCGCTGATGGTGTCGAAGCGGATCACCGCGGCGCCGGCTACCGCCACCAGCGCTGCCACCAGGGCCCACGGGTTGAAGCGGCGGTTCATGGCATCTTCGATCAGGGTCACGTGCAGTGGCGTGAGGATGGTGAACAACAGCACCTCCGGCACACTGAGCACACGGAAGCTGAGGTACAGGCAGACGTAGGTGATGCCGTACTGCAGCGCGCCGATCAGCAGCATCGAGCGCATGAAGCGCAGTTCGACCTGGCGCCAGCGGGTCAGCGGCAGGAACACCAGGCCAGCCAGCACCACCCGCGCGAGCACGGCGAAGTAGCTGTCGACGTGCCCGGCCAGGTACTCGCCGATCAGGCTGAAGGAAAACGCCTGGATCAGCGCGACGATTATCAGGTAGCCCATGGGTGCCTCTCGTGGATCAAGGGCGCGACCTTAGCGGGTTGTGGCGAGCGAGTTCAACCTTGCAGGTGCTACTCGTGCTTTTTTATTTGGGGCGCAAATCGAGCGCCGCCCGCGCGGCGCATCGCGAGCTGCGCTCGCTCCTACGTTTGTTTCGGGCCAGTCACGCCTGTGACAGGCGCGCGCGGCCGCCTGGTTTGTCCGACGCGATATTCCGCCATGTGCCAAGGCGTACGCGCACAAATCCCACAGGAATAATTGGCCCGAAACAAACGTAGGAGCGAGCGCAGCTCGCGATGCGCCGCGCGGGCGGCGCTCGATCTCAAAAACCCTACAAGGCTCCAGACAATCATAAAAAAACCCGGCCATACGGGCCGGGCAGGTACACCCAAAGGAGCAAAACCAGGTGTCAGGGTTGGGAATTCGTTGCGCCTCAGGCGACCGCTGCCAGCCTGGCCTTGGCCTGGTTCACGCCTTTCTCGTGGAACTCGCCGCTCATGTTCAGGCCTTCGGCGTGGATGAATTCGACATCGTGAATGCCGATGAAGGCCATGACCTGGCGCAGGTACGGTTCCTGGTGGTCACTGCTGGCGCCGGCGTGGATGCCGCCACGGGCCGTCAGGACAATGGCACGCTTGCCAGTCAGCAAGCCCTGTGGGCCGGTGGGGGTGTACTTGAAGGTGATGCCAGCACGCAGCACGTGGTCCAGCCAGGCCTTGAGCGTGCTGGGGATGGTGAAGTTGTACATCGGCGCAGCCATCACCAGCACGTCGGCAGCGAGCAATTCATCGGTCAGTTCGTTGGAGCGGGCCAGGGCCTCCAGCTCGGCGGCGCTGCGCTGCTCTTCGGGCTTCATCCAGCCACCCAGCAGGTCGGCGTCCAGGTGCGGCACCGGGTTCACCGCCAGGTCACGTACGCTGATCTGGTCGGCCGGGTGGGCGGCCTGCCATTGCTGGATGAAATCACGGGTCAGCTGGCGGGAAACGGAATCCTGCTGGCGGGCGCTGCTTTCGATGATCAGTACGCGGGACATGGGGTGCATCCATCGGCAAAAAGGGTTGCGATTCGATGGAGGTGAGATTAAGGCTTGACCTATCGATAAAAAAGCGTAAAAAGTGGGTGCAATCAATCGATTTATCAGTTTATTCCGCGCTGCAGCTCAAGGCGATCCGCAGTTTGATGATCTGGCGGTTGAACTTGGCGGTGACATCGACGCTTTTGCCTGCCGGTACATTCACCCGCCGTACCCGCGGTGCCTCGGGGCCGTTGCGGAAGGTGACCTTGCAGGCAGCCGGCACCTGCCCATAGTTGTTCAGGGTGATGGCGCCAATGTCGTAAGCCGTGTCGTAGGCGGTGTAGTCGAGCTTGACCCCGGTCAGTTCCTTGTCCACATCGATGGGATACGCCATGGCCCCGAGGGGCAGGCACATCAGTATTGCCGCACAACATTTCTTCATGGGCCGCTCTCCTTGAAAGAGCGCAGCTTAGGACAACAGGAGCGAAACATGAAAGCGCCGCGCGTAACCCTTGACCAGTGGCGAACCCTGCAGGCAGTGGTCGATCACGGCGGGTTTGCCCAGGCCGCCGAGGCACTGCACCGCTCGCAGTCGTCGGTCAGCTACACCGTGGCGCGCATGCAGGAGCAACTGGGCGTGCCGCTGCTGCGTATCGATGGCCGCAAGGCCGTGCTCACCGAGGCCGGCAATGTGCTGCTGCGCCGTTCGCGCCACCTGGTCAAGCAGGCCAGCCAGCTTGAAGACCTCGCCCACCACATGGAACAGGGCTGGGAGGCCGAGGTGCGCCTGGTGGTCGATGCCGCCTACCCTAGCGCCCGCCTGGTGCGCGCCCTGGCTGCGTTCATGCCGCAGAGCCGTGGCTGCCGGGTGCGCCTGCGGGAAGAAGTACTTTCTGGCGTCGAGGAAGTGATGCATGAAGGCATCGCCGACCTGGCCATCAGCAGCTACAGCATCGGCGGCTACCTGGGTGCCGAACTGAGCGCGGTGGAGTTCGTCGCCGTCGCCCACCCGGAACACAGCCTGCACCGCCTGGGCCGCGAGCTCACCTTCCAGGACCTGGAAAGCCAGTTGCAGGTGGTGATCCGCGACTCCGGCCGCGCCCAGCCGCGCGACGTCGGCTGGCTCGGTGCCGAGCAACGCTGGACGGTCGGCAGCCTGGGCACCGCCGCCACCTTCGTCAGCAGTGGCCTGGGCTTTGCCTGGCTGCCCCGGCACATGATCGAACGCGAGTTGCGTGAAGGCGTGCTCAAGCCATTGCCGCTGGACCAAGGTGGCAGCCGCCACCCACTGTTCTACCTTTATTCCAGCAAAGAGAAGACCCTGGGCCCGGCGACGCAGATTCTCATCGACCTGCTGCGCAATTTCGACACCGCGCCACTGGACGTGCCCTTCGCAGCCCCCGCACAAGCCTGAGAGGACCGCGCCCATGGCCTATTTCGAACACGAAGGATGCGCACTGCACTACGAGGTCTATGGCCAGGGCGAACCGCTGGTACTGTTGCATGGCCTGGGCTCCAGCTGCCAGGACTGGGAGATGCAGGTGCCGGCGCTCAGCCGCCACTACCAAGTCATCCTGATGGACATCCGCGGCCATGGCCGCTCCGACAAGCCCCGCGACGGCTACCAGATCGCCACCTTCAGTGCCGACCTGCTGGCCCTGCTCGAACACCTGAACACCGGCCCGGTGCACTTCGTCGGCCTGTCCATGGGCGGCATGGTCGGTTTCCAGTTCGCCGTCGACCATCCACAGTGGCTGCGCAGCCTGTGCATCGTCAACAGCGCCCCCGAGGTCAAGCGCCGCACCCGCAGTGACTGGGCCCGGTGGCTGAAACGCTGGGGCCTGGCGCGCCTGCTCAGTGTCGAAACCGTCGGCAAGGGCCTGGCCGAACGGCTGTTCCCCAAGCCCCAGCAAGCCGCACTGCGCCAGGAAATGGCCAAGCGCTGGGCACGCAACGACAAACGCGCCTACCTCAAGAGCTTCGACGCCATCGTCGACTGGGGCGTGCAGGAACGCATCGGGCAGATTCACTGTCCTACCCTGGTAATCGCCGCCGACCACGATTACACGCCGATACAACTGAAACAACGCTATGTCGCCCTGATGCCCCACGCCAGGCTGGTGGTCATCGACGATTCCCGGCACGCTACACCTCTCGACCAACCCGAGGTCTTCAACCAGACCCTGCTGCAGTTCCTTGCAGCCGCTTCCACCTCTCAAGGATCTTTGAGCCCATGCTGAAAAAACTTCTGCTCACCGCCTGCTCGGTCGCCTTCGCCACCAGCGTCATGGCCTCCGACAAGACCCCGCACGTAGTGCTGGACACCAGCTTCGGCCAGGTCGAGATCGAGCTGAATGCCGAGAAGGCGCCGATCAGTACCAAGAACTTCCTGCAGTACGTAGACAGCGGCTTCTACAACAACACCATCTTCCACCGCGTGATCCCCGGCTTCATGGTCCAGGGCGGCGGCTTCACCGACCAGATGGTGCAGAAGACCACCAAGGACCCGATCCGGAACGAAGCCAGCAACGGCCTGCAGAACACTCGCGGCACCCTGTCGATGGCGCGCACCTCGGACCCGAACTCGGCCACCAGCCAGTTCTTCATCAACGTTGCCGACAACGACTTCCTCAACCCGGGCCGTGACGCCGGTTATGCCGTGTTCGGCAAGGTCACCAAGGGCATGGAAGTGGTCGACCAGATCGTCAACTCGCCGACCACCATCAAGAAAGGCATGCGCGATGTGCCGGCCGACCCGGTGTACATCAAGTCGGCCAAACGCATCGACTGACCGCAGGCTTCACAGGGACGTGAAACCGCCTGGGGTCGGATGGAACAGGAGTGTCGTCACCCATGCTGTACCGCCGTTTCGAACAACTGATCGACATTTTTCGCGAAGCGCCGAGCGACGCGCCCCCCAGCCGGGTGTGGCCGTTCTACCTGTATTACCTGCGCCAGGTCTGGCCGAGTTTCCTGGCCCTGCTGGTGGTCGGCCTGTTCGCCTCGCTGATCGAGGTGGCGATGTTCAGCTACCTCAGCCGCATCATCGACCTGGCCCAGGGCACTCCCAATGCCAACTTCTTCAGCGAGCACAGTGGCGAGCTGATCTGGATGCTGGTGGTCATCCTGCTGCTGCGGCCATTGTTCTTCGGCCTGCACGACCTGCTGGTGCACCAGACCATCACCCCGGGCATGACCAGCCTGATTCGCTGGCAGAACCACACCTACGTGCTCAAGCAGAGCCTGAACTTCTTCCAGAGCGACTTCGCCGGGCGCATCGCCCAGCGCATCATGCAGACCGGCAACTCGCTGCGTGACTCCGCCGTGCAGGCGGTGGATGCGCTGTGGCATGTGCTGATCTACGCCATTACCTCGCTGGTGCTGTTTGCCGAGGCCGACTGGCGCCTGATGCTGCCACTGCTGCTATGGATCGCCGGCTATATCGCCGCGCTGTTCTACTTCGTGCCCAGGGTGAAGGAGCGCTCGGTGATTTCTTCCGACGCGCGCTCCAAGCTGATGGGCCGTATCGTTGATGGCTACACCAACATCGCCACCCTCAAGCTGTTCGCCCACACCGACTACGAGCAGCAATACGCCCGCGAAGCGATCAGCGAACAGACCGAGAAAACCCAGCTGGCGGCGCGCGTGGTCACCAGCATGGACGTGGTCATCACCACCCTCAATGGCCTGCTGGTGGTCGCCACCACGGGCCTGGCGCTGTGGCTGTGGAGCCAGTCGCTGATCACGGTCGGCGCCATCGCCCTGGCCACCGGCCTGGTGATCCGCATCGTCAACATGTCGGGCTGGATCATGTGGGTGGTCAACGGCATCTTCGAGAACATCGGCATGGTCCAGGACGGCCTGCAGACCATCGCCCAGCCGGTCACCGTCACCGACCCGCCCAACGCGCCGGCGCTGAAGGTCAGCCGCGGCGCGGTTCGCTTCGATGACGTGGACTTCCACTATGGCCAGGCCGCCAATGTGATCGAAGGGCTGAACCTGGACATTCGCCCGGGCGAGAAGATCGGCCTGATCGGCCCGTCCGGGGCGGGCAAGTCGACCCTGGTCAATCTGCTGCTGCGGCTGTACGACGTGCAAGGCGGGCGCATCCTGATCGATGGCCAGGACATCGCCCAGGTGAGCCAGGCCAGCTTGCGCGCGCAGATCGGCATGATCACCCAGGACACCTCGCTGCTGCACCGCTCGATCCGCGACAACCTGCTGTACGGCCGCCCGGGTGCCAGCGACGCCGAGCTGCTCGAAGCGGTGCGCCGGGCGCGGGCTGACGAGTTCATCCCGCAGCTGTCGGATGCCCTGGGCCGCACCGGTTTCGATGCCCATGTGGGCGAGCGCGGGGTCAAGCTGTCGGGTGGCCAGCGCCAGCGCATCGCGATTGCCCGGGTGCTGCTGAAAAATGCTCCGATCCTGATCATGGACGAGGCCACTTCGGCGCTGGACTCGGAGGTGGAGGCAGCAATCCAGGAAAGCCTGGAGACGCTGATGCAGGGCAAGACAGTGATCGCCATTGCCCACCGGCTTTCCACCATCGCGCGGATGGACCGGCTGGTGGTGCTGGACAAGGGGCGGATCGTCGAGAGTGGCAGCCACAATGAACTGCTCGCGCAGCAAGGCCTGTATGCCCGCTTGTGGCATCACCAGACCGGGGGCTTTGTCGGGGTCGACTGACTCCTGCACCGGCCTCTTCGCGGGTAAACCCGCTCCCACAGGGACCGCACAAATTTCACGGTCTGTGCAGTACCTGTGGGAGCGGGTTCACCCGCGAAATGGCCGGCACAGGCAATATGAATGGATCAGTCCCGGCGATAGGGCAACATCCCCCTGGCCTCCTCGGCATACGCCCGCACCCCTTCCCGCTCCTGCGCCAGAAAATCCTCTACCGCCCGCCGCAGCCCCGGGTGCAGCAGGTAGTGCCACGACCGCGTCAGCACCGGCTCGAAGCCGCGAATCAGCTTGTGCTCGCCCTGCGCCCCGGCATCGAAACGCTGCAGGCCCTCGGCGATGGCAAAGTCCATGCCCTGGTAAAAACAGGTCTCGAAATGCAGCCGGTCAAACTCGTCCAGGCAGCCCCAGTAACGCCCGAACAAGCTGTCGCCGCCCACCAGGCTCAAGGCCATCGCCACATCACGCCCAGCTTGCCGCGCCATCACCACGCGCAGTGCCTCGGGCATGCGCTCGGCCAGCAAGCTGAAGAATTCGCGCGTCAGGTAAGGCGCACGACGGCGCACCGCGTAGGTGTTGGCGTAGCAGCGGTAGACGAAGTCCCATTGCGCCTGGTCCAGTTCGGCGCCGTGGTACCAGCGAAAATCGATACCCTGCCCGGCTACCTGCTCACGCTCCTTGCGCATCTGCTTGCGCTTGCGCGAACTGAGGCTGTCGAGGAAGTCCTGGAAGTCACGGTAGCCATGGTTGCGCCAGTGGAACTGGCAACCCAGCCGCTCCATCCAGCCCGGCAAGCCGGCCATCTGCGCATCCAGCTGCGGGTCGGTGAAGTTGATGTGTGCCCCGGACAACCCGCCCTTGCCCAGGTATTCCGGCAACGCCTGCAGCACCAGCAAGCCATCGGCAGGGTCGGCGGCCAGCAGGCGCGGGCCGCTGACCGGGCTGAACGGCACGGCACCGAGCAGCTTGGGGTAGTAGGCGATGCCGGCCCGTTCACAGGCATCGGCCCAGCCATGGTCGAACACGTACTCGCCAAACGAATGCCACTTGCGGTACGCCGGCAGCAGCGCCCTCACCTGCCCGTCACGCTCCAGTACCAGGTGCTCGGGGGCCCAGCCGGTGTCTGGCGCGACGCTGCCGCTGTCCTCCATGGCACTGAGAAACGCATGGCGCAGGAACGGTTGGCCGGGCGGCACCAAGGCATCCCAGGTAGCCGCCGGCAGGTCATGCAGATGAGCAAGGCTGTACAGGCTGGTCACGGTTTCGGCTCGCTGTTTCAAGGCATCCAGTATCCCCAAGGAAAGCCCGCCACTCAATTCACCAAAGCCGTGGCGATCCTTTTATTCTCAATTACTTAACCGCAGTGCCACTAATTCGACATTAATCTGTCATTCGCCCCCGCAATACTTGCGCCTGTTTTCCGGAACCCCAGAACCTGTCTATCCAGGCCCTTTCCGAAGACATGCCAATACAGGGGCGGGCGCCTGAGCCTCCCCCATCTTATTCAACAGGGAGAACCTTATGCGTCTTGTTTCTACACTTACCGGAGTGAGCCTCACCGGCATGATGCTGGCTCTGAGTACTCCGGCCAGTGCAGCTGTCGACGCCAAGCTGCTCGAAATGCTCCGCGCCAACGGCTCGATCAACCAGGCGCAGTACAACGAACTGCAGGCAGACCTGGCTCAGGAAACCAAGGAAAAGGCCGCTCAGAAAGCTCAGTCCGAACGGATGAGCTCCTTTGAACAGAAAGTGGCATGGGCCGCCAAGACTCAGGTCAAAGGTGACTTGCGCCTGCGTTACGAAGACGTCAACGTCGACGACCCGAACAGCAGCAGCGGCAACCAGGACCGCCAGCGCGTGCGTGCCCGTGTCGGCTTCTACAGCGAAATCAACCCGCAGGTCGACGCGGGCATCCGCATCGCCACCGGCAGCAGTGCCGACCGCCGCTCGACCAACCAGAGCTTCGACAACTACTTCGACAAGAAGTCGCTGTGGGTCGACCAGGCCTACCTCGACTGGCACCCGACCGCCGTTCCCAACCTGCACCTGATTGGCGGCAAGATGGCACAGCCGTGGGTGAGCATGGGCGACATCATCTGGGACAGCGACATCAACCCGGAAGGTGTGGCTGCTACCTACAAGACCGACCTGGGCGGGGCCGAAGTGTTCGCCAGC
The DNA here is from genome assembly GCF_014269185.2 of Pseudomonas oryzicola. Taxonomy (NCBI): domain Bacteria; kingdom Pseudomonadati; phylum Pseudomonadota; class Gammaproteobacteria; order Pseudomonadales; family Pseudomonadaceae; genus Pseudomonas; species Pseudomonas oryzicola. Next base: position 1,647,793 of record NZ_JABWRZ020000001.1, on the reverse strand, counting down.
GCCGGTCAGTACACCCTCAAGGACAACGTCGATGGCGACGGCGTGCAATACAAGCATGACGCACAGGTCTATCACGGCCAGCTGGGCGCCAGGTTCGCCCCGGCAGACACGCTCAAGCTGACCGTAGGTGCCAGTATCTATGGCTACGACAACGACAAGGAAGCCACCATCCTGCGGTCGTTCGGCAACACCACCAACGAGTTCAACCTGGTGGAAGGCTTCGGCCAGCTGGACTTCACCGGCTTTGCCATCCCGCTGTCGGCTTACGGCCAGTATGTGAAGAACACCGAAAGCACCGATGGCGAAGACCAGGCCTGGTTGGCCGGCCTGAAAACCAAGGTCGGCGCCTGGAGCCTGGACTACAACTACCGCGACGTGCAGCGTAACGCCGTGGTCAGCCTGTTCACCGACTCCGACTTTGGCAACGGCTTCACCGGTTCGCGCGGGCACAAGTTCAAGGTCGGTTATGAAATCGACAAGAACTTCTCGCTGGGCGCTGCCTACCTGATGGCCAAGACCGACCTGTCGCAATTGCCCAACAGCGATGCCGATGTCGATACCCTGCAGGTTGACCTGGAAGCCAAGTTCTAAGCACCACCAGTTGCGCTTCACCTGAAGCGGGAAATGCCGACCCCATCCGGCGTTTCCCGCTTTTTTTTGCCTGCCAGACATGCGCCGGCCTCTTCGCGGGTAAACCCGCTCCCACAGGTACCGTGCAGTGCTCAAAAGCTGTGCCGAACCTGTGGGAGCGGGTTCACCCGCGAAAAGGCCAGAACGGGCGCCCGATGAATCAGCGCTTGCGCAGGATCACGCTGCCAATCGAATACCCCGCGCCGAACGAACTCAACACCCCCAGCGAGCCCTTGGCCAGGTCGTCCTGATACAGGTGGAAGGCAATCACCGAGCCCGCCGAACTGGTGTTGGCATAACGGTCGAGAATCACCGGTGTGTCTTCCTCCGCCACCTCACGTCCCAGCAGTTTCTTGACGATCAGCTGGTTCATGCTGAGGTTGGCCTGGTGCAGCCAGAAGCGCTTCACATCGCTCGGCTGCAGCCCGTTTTCCTGCAGGTGCTCACCGATCAGTTCGGCCACCTTCGGGCACACTTCGCGGAATACCTTGCGGCCTTCCTGGATGAACAACTTGTCCGCGGCACCTTCACCCTCTTCCGCCGCGCGGTTGAGGAAGCCGAAGTTGTTGCGGATGTTGTTGGAGAACTCGGTCCACAGCTTGCTGCTGACAATTTCGAACTGGTGTGCCGAGGTCGCCTTGTCGGCACGTTCGAGCAGTACCGCGGTGGCGGCATCGCCAAAAATGAAGTGGCTGTCGCGATCGCGGAAGTTCAGGTGCCCGGTGCACACTTCCGGGTTGACCATCAGCACTGCGCGGGCCTGCCCCAGGGCCACGCTGTTGGCGGCGGTCTGGATACCGAAGGTGGCCGATGAGCAGGCCACATTCATGTCGAAGGCAAAACCCTGGATGCCCAGCGCCTGTTGCACCTCGATGGCGATGGCTGGGTATGGGCGCTGCAGGTTGGAGCAGGCGACGATCACCCCGTCGATGTCGGCGGCAGTGCGGCCGGCGCGTTCCAGCGCCTGGCGGGCAGCGGCCACGGCCATTTCGCAGAGCACCGACGGCTCGTCGTTGGCGCGCTCTGGCAGGCGTGGCTTCATGCGTTGCGGGTCGAGGATGCCGGCCTTGTCCATGACGAAACGGCTCTTGATGCCCGAAGCCTTTTCGATGAAGGCGGCGTCGGACAATGGCGCCGCTTCGATCTCACCGCGCTCGATGGCCGCGGCGT